>CBFIIP010000037.1:0-3667 GCA_965662705.1 Flavobacteriaceae bacterium | reverse complement strand
ACGTCAGGCAGTCCAAAAATGGGCAATTCCTTGTCTCCTCTAACCAGCTTTTGGTAATCCCCCAGTTTGACGCCTTCGCTCCCAAAATACTTGGTCATGTGTTCTTTTGTTTCCAATAGTCCCTTGTACAAGATATCCTTTGTGAAAATTTTAGGTTCCGGCATTTGGCGGAAGTATTTACGCAACTTGTGGTAGAGGATGCCATAGGCTCCAGCACCATAAGAGTCGGCAGAGGCCAAACGATCCCAATCCTGTATTTCCGCTAAGATGCCAGCCACTTTAGGATGGTCTTTTGGGGACATCATAAAAAGGGAATCAATGTCCATCCAATTGTAATGAAAGGGATTGGGGAATTGGTGATCGTATTTGATTTTTTTGAAGTCTTCGTAATCTACTTTTAGATGTTGGTCGATGAGTTGTTTGAGCCTTGTAGATCTGTTATTGTCATAGGTTTCGAAACCCATGTCTTTGGAGAACAAGTCCTCATTGGGGTTGTCTAAGTCATCTGAAGAACGGAAGGGGCTGTGATTGGCATTATAGAAATAGCCAGATTGAGGCTGGACTACTTGAGGCAATTCCTCGACTGCATAGGTTGTGATCCAAAGTGTTTTTTTGGTGTTCCCAGGAACCACATTGGCCCAATCATAACCAGGAGCCCTTTTGGGAATCAATCCATTGGAAATGTAGAAAAGGGTGTCGTTTTTATCGGCATAGCCGATGTTGTATCCGGGCAGCCCCTTCATTTTCAGTATATTGTAAAATTGGTTAAAATTCTTCGCTTTATTCATTCGCCACCATTGTTCTAAAGCCTTTACTTCAAATAGCGATGGCGTTCTGACGGCATAATAGCCAGAATCATTTTTTAATGTGGGTCCGTAAATACTTTCAAAATATTTTTTACTGACTTTAAACGGAATTCCCAAGATTCTTACAAGCAGTTTTGCTTTGTGTTTTTGGAGCTTAATGTATTCATCGTCAACGCGATAATGATACTTTTTTTGGGGATGCATTTCCAATTTAAACACATCTGTTTTATCTGGAATGTTGACGGTATGGGTCCATGCAAGGTTTCTGTTGGCACCGATCAAAACACTGGGGCTACCTGCAAATAGGGCTCCTATGATATCCGTTCCCTCTTCACTGCATAGGTGAACTTCATACCAAGAAGTAGGCCCATCAAGAGGTTGATGGGTATTGATGGCCAAATAGGTATTTCCATCTTTGGTTTTGGCACTATTGAATCCAAAGGTGTTGGAACCTTTGACCTCATCTTTTTCGGGGGTATATTCTATTGTGTTTTTTAAGATGTTTTTCACCCAATAATCTCCTTTGGAGGAAATGAATAGTTGCAGTTGGGCATAGAGAAACATTTTTCTAGGGGTGATAGGAAAAAGCCGTTTACTCAGTATTTCCTCGGGATGGGTTTCTGCATAGCGGTTCAATCCCTGACTGTAGCCCTCTAAAATTTTCTTATATGTAGGACTGATTTCCGCATCAAATTTTTCCTCAAAAAGCCTTTCGCTTCCAATGAATTGGGAGATCAAATCAATGCCGTAGGCTTTTTTTCCTTCCACATCACTGAGTAATCCATTCCCAGCCAAGTAAGACTGTTGAATGGTCTTAAAATCGTCTTCTGCATGTGCCCATGCCAAACCATAGGCCAATTCAGCATCAGTTTTTGAAAAAATATGCGGAACACCGAATGCGTCTCTAACAATCTCAATGTTTTTGGAATTGATTTGACCGAACATTTGTATGCAAAGTAGGGGAGCAAGTAGGATTGAAAAGTATTTTAGCATATTAAAAAGCAGGAGGATTGGCTGTTATTTCTTTCTAAAGGTAAACATCCCCAACGGAAAGAGTAAAAACAAAAACCAAACCTTGGTTAAATAGGAGATCAAAATTGATGCCAACAACAAGCCAATGGTCCAATTCAAATCTTTGTTTTTATTGTTTTTTTCTACGGGCATTCTCCTTCGGTCCATTGTGTTAAACCATTGATTCCTGCATAGCAGCTATTTGGATAGGTTTTTTGATCGCAACCACAAACAGGTTGATAAATTTCTATACAAGCTTGATCTGGTTTTTTTTGTTGCGGATCAATGCATTCGGTATTTTGTTTTTCTTTTTCGCAAGCAAAAGCAAATAAGAGTATGGATATATACAGAAAATACCTCACAATGGGCTACAGGTTCATTTTTTTAAGTTCCTTCACGGCATGATCGGCCGCTCGTGCGGTTAGTGCCATATAGGTGAGGGAAGGATTTTGATTGGCTGCCGATGTCATGCAGGCACCATCCGTAACAAATACATTGGATACGGCGTGGACTTGGTTGAAACGATTCAAAACAGAGGTTTTGGGATCTTTGCCCATTCGTGCGGTCCCCATTTCGTGTATGCCCTTGCCTATGGGGGCATTTGAATCGTATATGGAAATGTCTTTACATCCAGCGGCCTCTAGCATTTCTGCAGCTTGAGTTTTCCAATCTTCCTTCATCTTCTTTTCGTTTTCCTTGAATTCTGCATCAAAAGTGATGGTCGGCAAACCGTATTGATCGAGTTTGTCGTAATTCAATGTCATTTTGTTTTCATGATAGGGGAGTACTTCCCCAAAGCCTCCCATACCGATCTTCCAGTTTCCGGGTTCGATGATTTCTTTTTTGAGTGCTTTTCCATAACTGTGTTCAGCGATCACCTCTGACCAGTCTCCTCTGCTTGCTCCTCCTTGGTAACCATACCCTCTTAAGAAATCAACTTTTTCTGATTGTGGTCCCAAATTCCTAAATCGGGGTATATAAAAGCCATTGGGTCTCCTTCCAGTATAATATTGATCTTCGAAACCGTCGAATCGTCCACTGGCACCACTTCCCAACTGGTGATCCATGATGTTGTGACCCAACTCGCCAGAGTCGTTCCCCATCCCATTGGGAAAACGATCGCTTTTGGACTGCATTAAAATAGCGGTAGATGCCATAGCTGAAGCACAGAGGAATATAATTTTTGACTTGAATTCCACTACTTCTTTGGTATGGACGTCGATTACCCTTACCCCAGTAGCTTTTTGAGTTTTGGGGGCATAAATGACTTCGGAAACGATGGAATCGGGTCTAAGGGTTAAATTTCCAGTCGCTTCTGCATAGGGCAGAGTAGAGGAGTTGGAGCTGAAATAACTGCCAAAAGGACAGCCTCTGGAACATCGGTTACGGAATTGGCAAGCCGATCTGCCTGCCCCTTCTTTGTTTCCTTTGGTGATATGTGCCACCCTTCCGATGGTCATGATCCTATCGTCGTATCGATCAGAGAGGGTGTTTTTGACGTGCTCCTCCAGACAATTCAGTTCCATGGGTGGAAGGAACTCACTGTCGGGCAGTTGGGGGAGGTTGAGCGCTTCACCGCTCACACCAATAAATTTTTCAACATGCGAATACCAAGGAGCAATGTCCTTGTATCGGATGGGCCAATCCACTCCATAGCCATCTTTGGCATTGGCCTCAAAGTCCAAATCACTCCATCGGTAGGTCTGTCGCCCCCAAATCAAAGATCTTCCCCCTATCTGCTTTCCACGGATCCAGTCGAAAGGTTTGATTTCATCATAATCGTGCTCAGAGTCTTTGTTGTAAAAATACCTATTGGTTTCGTCGAAACCCCACCGACTTTGTTTTGAATA
>CBFIIP010000036.1:0-53144 GCA_965662705.1 Flavobacteriaceae bacterium | reverse complement strand
AGCGTTCTTATGTCATTGATTCCCTCCATTAGAGCATCGAACTCAATAGGATCACGCGAGGTATCTACAAGTTTTGGGTACAGCCCCTCCGATTTGAATACTGAATTTTTTATATGGTCTGTCTGTCTTGAGATAGCATCGAGCTTTTGCAAATAATCTCTCCTAGTGTTTGTGCTGATTTTTGATTCCCTAAGAATCTCGTTTATTTCATTACAGTAAACCTCATCAACAATCACATCGGTAGTAAGTGTGGTAAAATGATGTTTCTGCTCCCGTAGCTTTTTTTCAATCGCTTTAATAAAGCTGATCATTTTTAGCTTGGTCTTAGGAGTGAACTTTTTGCACATGGGGGAATCCATTACGAACTTCTTTAGATCGACCTCATCAGAGCCTTTCTTAAGCAGTTTGTCGAAAGCTGTATGGTAGTTTATCTTTTTCTCCCTTAAAGCTACTCTAAAGGCGTTAAATTGACTTTTCATTGTGTACAGGTCATCAATCATAGACTGAGGGTATTGATCCTGAACACCAGTAGCAATCATTCTTTGCTTGGAATCCCAATGTTTTTTACGAATCTTGTAGTCAGTCCTTTTCCCTTTTTTCTTGTTTTTAAATTTGTAGATGATGTAGATATAGTTGTAGCCATCTTTATTAGGCTTTTTAGCATCTAACGATAAAATTAAGTTGTGAGAGGCTGATTTTTGTTGCATAGCTTTTCCTTGTTGATAACCTTTAAACAAATATAGCGAACTTATAGCGAACTATCCGAAAAAAAACTTATATACTTGCAGAGATGTTAAAAATGCTATATATTAAAGGAGTAGGAAACCCTGATTTAGGGGTAAAAAAAGAGCAAAATTTCCTTGGTAAGGAAGAGGCCTCGGGTTCAAATCCCGACATTGGCTCTCTTGTTTTCAAGGAGTTACGAAAAACATCGGACTCCTTTTTTTTATTTAATGGATACCAGAAAAGGTGCTAAATCTGTTTTCAAGAAGTTTATCTAACCTATTAATGCTGGACGTTCCCAAACGTTTTTAGCTAAATGAGAAGGTATTATTTGCTGTTATGTGGTTGCTTTTTATCTTTGAGCAAATCATTAATCAATGAAAAATTTTTTAAGAACACTTGGGGTCATACTTATGATTTTTGGGGTTTACTTATTTGTCCAGAATGTAGTTCACCAGGGGGGATATAAAATACTTATCGGAGCTGCCACAGGAGGAATGGGTTTATTGTTCTTTAAAAGTGCCAGCAAATTTTAATTTAAAAATAACTGTAAGTCAATTTATAACTCATAGAATGAAGCGGAAAGAGAGGTGGGGTTTATGGTTGAAGTTTTTTTTATTCCAACCCTGTTTCTATAACCGCAAGGTTTATTTACAATTGGACGTCTGCCTTTTTTGAAGTAAATAATTTTTCAATTGTAATAATTTAGACCATTTCAAAAAAAAGGGGAATCTATAATGAGTCTTCCTTCTACATTTTTCAATCAACATTACTTCATCCCCAAATCTCCACTAAACAAATCAAATGAAAAATCTTTTATGCAAATATAATTATACAAAAACTTAAAGATCAATGGTTTGAGATAGTATTAATTTATCTTGTAATAAGAGTAGGTTATGGTTATCTAAAAGAATTTATAATTTTTACGTCTAAATTTGATTACTAAATTCTCCCTTTTAGAAGATCGACCTAACTGACCAAAAAAAATTTACACGAGTTCCCTTAGTTCAATTTAAAAAACGGCAGGGGAGTTATTGGTAGGTTTTGTGACTGTTTTTTACTTGGACATGTTTCTCCCATAATGATCAGGAAGATTCGTGTCTTAAACTTCGGTACAGGGGTGCCTGGATTAGTTTTAGGTAAAACAAGGGCCACTTTTTGGGTTTGAAGGGAAGCTTGACCAATGAACTGACCAGATCCACGACCCAAAACAAATAAAAACCGAACATGGTATAGTGTTTTTTTAAAACATAGTATTTGGAAATCACCAACTCCATTTTGATTTTAAGATTTTTTTCTGTGCTGCCACCATGGTAATGTTTGTAGGTAGAGTCAGGAACCAAATAGGCTGATTGACCATGATTAAGAAGTCTTTTACAAATATCGGTTTCTTCGTAATACAAGAAAATCTGCGGATCAAATCCACCAATCGCATCAAAATCAACGGCACGAAAAAACATGAATGAACCGGCAACAGTGTCCACTTTGAGGGGTTGATTGTATTTTTTTCTGACCTTGGGATATTTCTTGGGATTCATCCATTCCAATGTTGACCTGCCTAAAATTTCATAGGTCGGAGAAATGAAATGATTAAAACACGCTTTGCTGTTTCCCTCCATGGAGTGCATTTGTGGGGTGGCTACCCCAACATCCGACCTCCGGTCCATAAAGGATTTCATTGCAGAGAGACAATCGTTTTCAAAGAGAACGTCACTATTGATAAAAGCATAGTATTCAGCTTCGGCATACTTGGCCCCTATGTTGTTGCCTACCCCGAAACCCGTATTGATATCACTGCTAACCAATCGGATGTGACCTTTTTCTCGGTACTGACTCATATGATTTTGGAGTTTTTCGAAACTCTTTTTTTCGGAGGCGTTGTCTACCACGATAATTTGATATTTCAAGTCTTTTGCAGTATGTTTCAGGATGCTTTCGATCAGCCCAATGGTGAACTGCTCAAAATTGTAGTTGATGATGATGACGGCGATTTGCAACACGACCCAATATATAAAAAATACCTTCGATAAATTCAGGCCTGAAGGGCCTTTTTTCAATCAAAAATAGAATAAGAAAGTAAATCGAAATTTCTTACAAAAAAAATCCAAAAAATGTAGCATTTAACTCACATAATAATAAAAAATTTTTAAATTTGCACCCGCTTAAACAATAAAGACACATTTAAATTATGGCTAAAGAAACTTTTGATCGGTCAAAACCCCATTTAAATATAGGAACGATTGGTCACGTAGATCATGGTAAAACAACCCTTACCGCTGCGATTACCAAGGTACTTGCAGATGCAGGTTTTTCTGAAGCGAGAAGCTTCGACCAAATCGACAACGCACCCGAAGAAAAGGAACGTGGTATTACCATTAATACATCCCACGTTGAATATCAAACATCAAATCGTCATTATGCCCACGTTGATTGTCCAGGTCACGCTGACTACGTTAAGAATATGGTAACTGGTGCGGCACAGATGGACGGTGCCATTTTGGTTGTAGCTGCAACCGATGGGCCTATGCCACAAACCCGTGAGCACATTCTTTTGGGAAGACAAGTTGGGGTTCCAAGAATTGTTGTGTTTTTAAACAAAGCAGACATGGTGGACGATGAAGAACTGTTGGAATTGGTAGAAATGGAAGTGAGAGAATTGCTTTCTTTTTATGATTACGACGGTGACAACACCCCTGTCGTTTTGGGATCTGCCCTAGGTGCGCTAAACGGAGAGCAAAAATGGGTAGACACAGTCCTTAAGCTAATGGATGAAGTAGACGCGTGGATCGAATTGCCTAAGCGTGATGTAGATAAAGATTTCTTGATGCCTGTTGAAGATGTATTCTCCATTACTGGAAGAGGTACTGTTGCTACGGGTAGAATCGAAACTGGAGTGGCCAACACGGGTGACGAAGTTGACATCATCGGTATGGGTGCTGAAAAAATGAAATCTACCATTACGGGAGTAGAAATGTTTAGAAAAATATTGGATCGCGGTGAAGCTGGAGATAACGTAGGTATTCTTTTGAGAGGAATTGAAAAAACCGATATCAAAAGAGGTATGGTTATCTGTAAGCCAGGATCAGTAAAGCCTCATGCCAAGTTCAAAGCCGAGGTATATATTTTGAAAAAAGAAGAAGGAGGGCGTCACACCCCTTTCCACAACAACTATCGTCCGCAGTTCTATGTAAGAACCACAGACGTTACCGGTAATATCGTATTGCCTGATGGTGTGGAAATGGTAATGCCTGGAGACAACCTTACCATTACAGTAGATTTGATCCAACCCATCGCCTTGAACGTAGGTCTTAGATTTGCGATTCGCGAAGGAGGAAGAACTGTAGGAGCCGGTCAGGTAACTGAGATATTAGATTAGTAAAAAAGTTTTTAGCATGACCTTAAGGTGTCCGCCTCCGGCGGATGCCTTTTGTGTCAAATAAAAACGGGTTTAGCTCAGTTGGTAGAGCACTGGTCTCCAAAACCAGGTGTCGGGAGTTCGAGCCTCTCAACCCGTGCAAGTAGATAAAATAGAATGTCAGCCATTATAAATTACATTAAGGATTCATTTGAAGAACTGAGAAACAACGTTTCGTGGACTCCACGAATGGAACTTCAACGGCTGGTGGTTATCGTTTTGGTTTTTTCCGTACTTTTTTCGCTGGCCATATGGGGAGCCGATACCCTGCTCTCAGAAGTAGTTGGTTTTTACTTTCAATTGATTAACGGATAGTCATGGCAGAAGTAGCAACAAAAAATTGGTTTGTTATTAGGGCTGTCAGTGGACAAGAGGCCAAGATCAAGGATTACATCATGACCGAAATCACCCGCCTTGGACATGCCGATCAGGTCGAAGACATTTTGGTACCGATGGAGAAAGTGGTTCAAATCCGAAATGGAAAAAAAATCAACAAAGAAAAAGTTTATTTCCCCGGATACATCATGATCAAGGCCAATTTGACTGGTGAAATTCCACACATCATTAAGTCTGTTACCAACGTAATCGGCTTTTTGGGGGAAACCAAAGGCGGAGAACCTGTTCCGTTAAGAACAGCCGAGGTCAACAGAATGTTGGGTAAAGTAGACGAGTTGACCATGACCACCGACCACATTGCTATTCCTTTCAGTAGAGGGGAAAACGTCAAAGTAATCGATGGGCCTTTCAACGGTTTCAATGGTACCATAGAAAAAGTCAACGAAGAAAAAAGAAAACTCGAGGTGATGGTGAAGATTTTTGGTCGAAAGACCCCTCTTGAGTTGAGTTATATGCAAGTAGAAAAATTATAAATGTTACATATATATGAAGTTTTAGCTTCCACTTAAAGCTTCTGAAACGTTAATTAAATAAAATGGCAAAAGAAATAGACAAAGTTCTTAAACTTCAAGTTCGGGGAGGTGCTGCGAATCCATCGCCACCGGTTGGACCCGCGCTAGGTGCCGCAGGAGTTAACATCATGGAGTTCTGTAAGCAGTTCAATGCAAGAACCCAAGACAAGCCCGGTAAAATATTACCGGTAGTAATTTCTGTATACAAAGACAAATCTTTTGAATTTGTAATCAAGACACCTCCGGCGGCCGTTCAATTGATGGAAGCAGCCAAAGCTAAAAAAGGTTCCGGTGAACCCAACAGAAACAAAGTAGCCTCGGTTACTTGGGATCAGGTAAAAACCATTGCTGAAGACAAGATGCAGGATTTAAATGCATTTACGATCGAATCTGCAATGAAGATGGTAGCCGGTACTGCCCGTTCGATGGGATTCACAGTAAAAGGAGAATTCCCCTCCAACTCTTAATCAAATTAGTTATGGCAAGATTATCAAAAAAACAAAAAGAAGCCAGAGCGAAGGTGGACAGTAATTCTCTTTACTCGCTCGAAGATGCCTCTTCCTTGGTAAAAGAAGTAACAACCACAAAATTCGATGCCTCTATTGATTTGGCGATTCGATTGGGTGTTGATCCCAAGAAAGCCAATCAAATGGTGCGTGGCGTGGTAAGTCTTCCCCATGGAACCGGTAAAGTACTTCGGGTACTGGCATTGGTCACCCCTGACAAAGAAGCGGAGGCCCAAGAGGCCGGCGCAGATTATGTTGGATTGGATGAATACCTTCAGAAAATCAAGGACGGCTGGACAGACGTCGATGTGATTGTTACCATGCCCAGTGTGATGGGTAAGTTGGGTCCGCTAGGTCGTGTATTAGGACCAAGAGGTTTGATGCCCAATCCCAAAACCGGGACAGTTACTATGGACATCAAAAAAGCTGTTACCGATGTCAAGGGAGGTAAGATTGATTTTAAAGTGGACAAAACAGGAATCGTTCACGCATCCATTGGAAAAGTTTCCTTCGAACCCAAAAAAATCGAAGAGAACGCCAATGAGTTGCTCCGAACCATACAAAATTTGAAACCCACCACCATCAAGGGAACTTATATTAAGAGCATTTCTATGTCCAGTACCATGAGTCCTGGAATTGGCATTGAAACTAAATTGGCTTAGCCTTAAAATTTAAGGAATGACAAGAGAACAAAAAGCACAAGAAATTCAAGTTCTAACGGAGGAATTATCCTCAGCCAAGAACCTTTACTTGACCGATATTGCAGGTCTAGATGCAGTGCAAACCTCTGCATTACGCAGGGCATGTTTTAAGGCAAACATCAAATTATCTGTTGTAAAAAACACTTTGTTGGCGAAAGCCATGGAAGCTTCTGAAAAAGATTTTGGAGACTTAAAGGGTATTTTGAAAGGCAACACCTCTTTGATGTTTTCAGAAGCTGGAAATGCTCCTGCCAAACTGATCAAAGATTTTCGAAAAAAATCAGATAAACCGCTCCTCAAAGGGGCTTATATTGAAGAGGCCATATACATTGGAGATGATCAAATTGCGGTTTTGGAATCCATCAAATCTAAAGAAGAATTGATCGGAGATGTCATTACCCTACTTCAATCTCCCGCTAAAAATGTTATTTCGGCACTACAATCGGGTGGATCCAATTTATCGGGAATCCTTAAAACATTGTCCGAACGCTAATCGTTCAATGATGAACACAAAAAATTATTATTATTTAAAACACGAACATTCAATTTCATAAAAATGGCAGATTTAAAAGAATTCGCAGAACAACTGGTTAATTTGACAGTAAAAGAGGTCAATGAATTAGCTGATATTTTAAAAGAGGAGTACGGAATCGAACCCGCTGCTGCAGCCGTAGCTGTTGCCGGTGGAGCTGCTGCCGGTGGTGGAGACGCCGCTGCAGAAGAAAAATCAGAATTCGATGTAGTACTTAACGCTGCTGGAGGTTCTAAACTTGCAGTAGTAAAATTGGTTAAAGAATTAACCGGTCTTGGTCTTAAGGAAGCCAAAGAATTGGTTGACAATGCACCAAGTAATATTAAGGAAGCAGTTTCTAAAGAAGAAGCTGAAGGACTTAAAAAATCGCTTGAAGAAGCAGGAGCTGAGGTCGAACTGAAATAATCACGACCTATCCACATTAAAGGTTTAGGCTTTTGGATTAACCGTCCATTTGCCTAGACCGTTTTGTGTTTCATAACGCCCCAAGGGTATAACCCTCCTTTTTGGATACTAATAAAAAATTGTAAATGCCGAATTCACACTCCACTAGAGTAAACTTTGCAGCAGCTAAAGATTCACCCAACTACCCAGATTTTCTTGACATTCAAATTAAATCCTTTAAAGACTTTTTCCAGTTGGAAACCAAATCCGACGAGAGAATTGAAGAGGGTTTGTTCAACACTTTTAAAGAAAATTTTCCCATCACAGACACCAGAAATCAGTTTGTGCTGGAATTTATTGATTATTTCGTAGATCCACCGAGGTACTCCATTCAGGAGTGTATCGAAAGAGGATTGACCTATTCTGTGCCCCTTAAAGCACGTTTGAAACTTTTTTGTACCGATCCGGAACATGAAGATTTCGAGACCATCGTACAAGATGTTTTTTTAGGAACCATACCCTACATGACTCCCAGTGGGACTTTTGTGATCAACGGAGCAGAGCGAATCGTCGTTTCTCAATTGCACCGTTCCCCGGGTGTATTTTTCGGACAATCTTTCCACGCCAATGGTACCAAACTCTATTCGGCAAGAGTGATACCATTCAAAGGTTCATGGATTGAATTTGCCACGGACATTAACAGCGTCATGTACGCCTACATCGACAGAAAGAAAAAATTACCCGTTACCTCGCTATTTAGAGCCATTGGTTACGAGAGTGATAAAGATATTTTAGAGATTTTTGATCTCGCAGAGGAGGTAAAAGTTTCCAAAACCGGACTCAAAAAAGTGCTTGACCGCAAACTCGCTGCCCGTGTTTTGAAAACTTGGCACGAAGACTTCGTTGATGAAGATACCGGTGAGGTTATTTCGATTGAAAGAAACGAGATCATCATTGACCGGGATACTTTACTCGAAAAAGAACATATCGATATGATCCTAGATGCCGATGTGAAAACCATTCTCCTTCACAAAGAGGATGCCCATATGGCTGATTATGCGATCATTCACAATACCCTACAAAAAGACCCCACCAATTCCGAAAAGGAAGCCGTGGAACACATTTACCGTCAGCTGAGAAATGCCGAACCACCGGATGAGGATACTGCTCGAGGGATCATCGATAAGTTGTTCTTCTCTGACCAGCGTTATAATCTGGGAGAGGTAGGGCGTTATCGCATGAATAAAAAACTCAATCTCGAGGTGGAGATGGACAAGCAGGTTTTGACCAAATTGGACATCATCACCATTGTAAAATACTTGATTGAATTGATTAATTCCAAAGCCGAAATTGATGATATCGACCACCTTTCCAATCGAAGGGTAAGAACCGTTGGAGAGCAACTTTCGTCTCAATTTGGAGTTGGCTTGGCTAGAATGGCGCGAACCATAAGAGAGCGAATGAACGTAAGAGACAATGAGGTCTTTACGCCCATTGACTTGATCAACGCCAAAACACTTTCTTCGGTTATCAACACCTTTTTTGGAACCAATCAGCTATCACAGTTCATGGATCAGACCAATCCATTGGCAGAGATCACCCACAAAAGAAGATTATCTGCTCTAGGTCCAGGAGGACTCTCGAGAGAGAGAGCAGGGTTTGAAGTGCGTGATGTTCACTATACCCACTACGGAAGACTCTGTCCCATCGAAACCCCCGAAGGGCCAAATATCGGTTTGATATCTTCCTTAAGCGTTTTTGCTAAGGTCAACAACCTCGGATTTATTGAAACACCTTACCGCAAAGTGGAAGACGGAAAAATTGATCTTAAAAATACCACCTACCTCAGTGCAGAGGAAGAGGAAAATCAGTTGATCGCTCAAGCCAATATTCCCTATAACAAGGAAGGTGAAATCTCCTCCGATAAGGTTATTGCCAGAGATCAAGCTGACTTCCCAGTTGTAACGCCCAACGAAATCAATTATACAGACGTGGCTCCCAATCAAATTGCCTCGATATCGGCTTCATTGATTCCTTTCTTGGAACATGATGACGCCAACCGAGCACTTATGGGATCCAATATGATGCGACAGGCGGTTCCTTTGCTACGCCCTGAGTCTCCCATTGTTGGAACTGGTCTGGAGCGACAAGTCGCCTCGGATTCAAGGGTTTTGATCAATGCTGAGGGAGACGGGGTTGTGGAATATGTTGACGCCAACAAGATCACCATCAAATACGATATGAGTGAGAATCAAAGGCTGGTATCTTTTGATGGAGATACAAAATCCTATGATTTGATCAAATTCCGAAAAACCAATCAAGGGACTTGTATCAACCTCAAGCCCATTGTCCAAAAAGGAGATCGTGTGGTCAAAGGACAAGTGCTTTCTGAGGGATATGCCACGCAGTCAGGAGAATTGGCGCTTGGTAGAAATATGAAAGTGGCTTTTATGCCCTGGAAAGGATATAATTTTGAAGACGCCATTGTGATCTCCGAAAAAGTGGTCAGGGAAGATATCTTTACTTCCATCCATATCGATGAGTACTCTGTTGATGTCCGTGATACCAAATTGGGTACCGAGGAATTGACAGACGATATTCCCAACATCAGCGAGGAAGCGACCAAAGATTTGGATGAAAATGGAATGATCCGTATCGGAGCTGAGGTCAATCCCGGCGATATCTTGATCGGAAAAATCACGCCCAAAGGAGAGTCTGACCCTTCCCCAGAGGAAAAACTGTTGCGTGCTATTTTTGGCGACAAAGCAGGAGACGTCAAAGACGCTTCCCTCAAAGCACCCCCATCCCTTAGAGGTGTGGTTATTGATAAAAAGCTCTTTACCCGATCGGTCAAAGACAAAAGAAAAAGAAATCAAGACAAACAAGAACTTGAAGTATTAGACGAAAAATTCGAAGTCAAATTTGAAGATTTAAAAGGTGTTTTGATAGAGAAGTTATTCGCTATCGTCAACGGTAAAACTTGTCAAGGGGTTCAGAATGACCTTGGAGAGGAAATCCTTCCTAAGGGAAAGAAATATACCCTTAAGATGTTGACCGCAGTAGAGGATTACACCCACCTGACCAAAGGGACGTGGACCACCACCGATGCGACCAATAAATTAATTGCGGATCTGATCCACAATTATAAAATCAAAGAAAACGACCTTCAAGGTTCTTTGCGAAGAGAGAAATTCACCATCAGTGTGGGTGACGAACTGCCTGCAGGAGTGAAAAAATTAGCCAAGGTTTATATCGCCAAAAAGCGCAAGCTAAAAGTTGGAGATAAAATGGCAGGTCGTCACGGAAACAAAGGGATCGTAGCCCGTATCGTTCGGGAGGAAGAGATGCCTTTCCTTGAGGACGGTACTCCGGTTGACATTGTATTGAATCCATTGGGGGTTCCTTCTCGAATGAACATCGGTCAAATTTATGAGACGGTGTTGGGATGGGCTGGTCTGAATCTGGGTCAAAAATATGCCACTCCGATTTTTGATGGAGCGACCATCGACGAAATCAACGAATTGACCGATAGTGCCGAAATTCCTCGTTATGGCCACACTTATCTCTACGATGGGGGTACCGGAGAACGCTTTGATCAGCCGGCTACTGTAGGGGTCATTTATATGTTGAAACTCGGCCATATGGTCGATGACAAGATGCACTCCCGATCCATCGGTCCTTACTCCTTGATTACGCAACAGCCATTGGGTGGAAAAGCCCAATTTGGAGGCCAACGATTTGGAGAAATGGAAGTATGGGCACTTGAAGCCTATGGAGCTTCCAGCACACTTCAGGAAATTTTAACCGTTAAATCAGATGATGTCATCGGTCGTGCCAAGACCTATGAATCCATCGTGAAAGGGGAAACCCTTCCAGAACCCGGATTACCGGAATCTTTCAACGTATTGATGCACGAATTGAAAGGATTAGGATTAGACATTAGATTAGAAGAATAATTAAAATATTGCTATTGAGTTATGCCAAGAAATAACGAAATCATTACCCAAAAGAAATTCAACAAAATATCCATAGGTCTATCCTCTCCGGAAGTCATCTTGGGCAACTCCAGAGGTGAAGTCCTTAAGCCGGAAACCATCAATTACAGAACCCACAAACCAGAGCGTGATGGCCTTTTTTGTGAGCGTATATTTGGTCCGGTCAAAGACTTTGAATGTGCCTGTGGTAAGTACAAGCGTATTCGCTATAAAGGAATCGTTTGTGACCGTTGTGGAGTAGAAGTCACTGAGAAAAAAGTCAGACGTGACCGTGTGGGACACATCAATCTGGTGGTTCCTGTGGCACACATCTGGTATTTCCGTTCGCTACCCAATAAAATTGGATACTTACTAGGCTTACCGTCCAAAAAATTGGACATGATCATTTACTACGAACGTTATGTGGTCATCCAACCAGGTAACACCAAAAATGCTGAGGGAGAACCTGTTCAAAAAATGGATTTTTTGACAGAGGAAGAATACCTCAATATCATGGAGCAACTTCCGCCTGAAAATCAGTTTCTCGAAGACAGCGATCCCGAAAAATTCATCGCCAAAATGGGTGCTGAATGTCTGATTGAGTTGTTGTCCAGAATTGATCTTGAGGCCCTTTCTTATGAGTTGCGCCACAAGGCCAACAATGAAACCTCTAAACAAAGAAAAACCGAGGCCCTTAAAAGACTTCAGGTTGTTGAGGCCTTTAAAGACGCCAACGAAAACCGGGAAAACCTTCCCGAGTGGATGATCATGAAAGTCATTCCGGTCATACCACCTGAATTAAGACCCTTGGTTCCTTTGGATGGTGGGCGTTTTGCTACTTCCGATTTGAATGATCTCTACAGACGTGTTATCATCAGAAACAATCGTCTAAAGCGATTGGTAGAAATCAAAGCACCAGAGGTGATTTTGAGAAACGAAAAGCGGATGTTGCAAGAGTCAGTTGACTCTCTGTTTGACAACACACGTAAGTCATCCGCCGTTAAGACGGATTCTAACCGACCATTGAAATCCCTTTCGGATTCCCTTAAAGGAAAGCAAGGGCGATTCCGTCAAAACTTATTGGGTAAAAGAGTGGACTACTCAGCCCGATCGGTGATTGTCGTTGGTCCCGAATTGAAGTTGTTTGAGTGTGGCTTGCCTAAGGGCATGGCAGCGGAGTTATACAAGCCTTTTATCATCAGAAAACTAATTGAAAGAGGGATCGTAAAAACCGTAAAGTCTGCCAAGAAAATTATCGACCGCAAAGAACCCGTAGTCTGGGATATTCTTGAAAATGTATTGAAGGGACATCCTGTGCTTTTGAACAGGGCCCCCACATTGCACCGTTTGGGAATCCAAGCCTTTCAACCCAAATTGATCGAAGGAAAAGCTATCCAATTACACCCCTTGGTGTGTACCGCTTTTAATGCGGATTTTGACGGTGACCAAATGGCCGTTCACTTGCCACTTGGCCCTGAGGCCATATTGGAATCGCAACTGTTAATGTTGGCCTCTCACAATATCCTCAACCCAGCAAACGGTTCCCCCATTACGGTTCCTTCTCAGGACATGGTTTTGGGATTGTATTATATGACCAAAGCAAGGAAGTCAACACCCGAAGTTCCAGTTAAAGGAGAAGGTTTGACATTCTATTCCGTGGAGGAGGTGCATATCGCTTACAATGAAAAGCGAGTGAATCTGAACGCCATGATCAAGATCAGAGCCAAAGACTTTAACAAAGACGGCGAATTGGTCTATCAGATCATTGATACTACAGTGGGACGTGTATTGTTCAACGAAGTGGTCCCTGAAAATGCGGGCTATTTCAATGAGGTACTGACCAAAAAGAACCTAAGAGAAATCATTGGTGAAATTTTGAAAGTCACCAGTGTACCTGAAACTGCTGAATTCTTAGATAGAATCAAGGACATGGGTTACGGATTCGCTTTCAAAGGAGGATTGTCTTTTAGTTTGGGTGATATCATCATCCCCAAAGAAAAAATAGAAATGATCGACGATGCGAATACCCAAGTGGATGGCATCTCAAGCAACTACAATATGGGATTGATTACCAATAACGAACGTTACAATCAGGTGATCGATGTTTGGACATCCACCAATGCCAAATTGACTGAGCTGGCCATGAAGCGCATTAGTGAAGACCAGCAAGGATTCAACTCGGTTTATATGATGTTGGATTCTGGAGCAAGAGGGTCGAAGGAACAAATCCGACAGTTGACCGGAATGCGAGGATTGATGGCCAAACCCAAAAAGTCCAATGTGGGCGGGGGAGAGATCATCGAAAACCCAATTCTTTCCAACTTTAAGGAAGGATTATCCATTTTGGAATACTTTATTTCCACGCACGGGGCCCGAAAAGGATTGGCCGATACTGCGCTGAAAACTGCCGATGCAGGTTATTTGACCCGAAGGTTGGTTGATGTTTCTCAGGATGTGATCGTTACCATTGAAGATTGTGGCACCTTGAGGGGTATCGAAATTGAGCCTTTGAAGAAAAACGAAGAAATTGTAGAGACCCTCGGTGACCGAATTCTGGGACGTGTTTCATTACATACCGTTGTTGATCCCCATACCGATGAGGTATTGGTCAACGCTGGGGAGCAAATCACAGAGGCCATTGTCAGTCGAATTGACAAATCTGTGATCAACAGTGTTGAAGTTCGTTCTCCACTGACTTGCGAGTCCATTAAAGGTATCTGTGCCAAGTGTTACGGTAGAAATCTGTCCACGGGTAAAATGGTTCAAAAAGGAGAAGCAGTAGGTGTTGTCGCCGCTCAGTCCATCGGAGAACCCGGAACTCAGTTGACACTCAGAACATTCCACGTGGGTGGGGTTGCAGGAAACATCTCTGAGGAAAACCGTTTGGTGGCCAAGTTTGACGGCATCGCCGAAATTGAAGACCTAAAAACGGTTAAAGGAGAAGATTCAGAGGGCAATGAAGCCAATATCGTGATATCCAGAACAACCGAATTGAAATTGGTCGATAGTAAAACCAAAAATGTTCTCAATACCCACAACATTCCCTATGGTTCCTCTATTTTTATTAAGAAAGATTCTAAAATCAAAAAAGGAGATGTCATCTGTCAGTGGGATCCCTTTAACGGGGTTATCGTTTCGGAATTCTCCGGAAAAATCAGTTTTGAGAACATCGATCAAGGGGTTACTTATCAAGTCGAAATTGATGAGCAAACCGGATTTCAAGAAAAGGTAATTTCAGAATCTCGAAATAAAAAATTGATCCCCACACTCCATATCAACGACACCAAGGGGAATACCCTTAGGTCTTACAACCTTCCGGTTGGAGCCCACCTAATTGTCAATGATGGAGATACGATCAAAGAAGGAAAAACCTTGGTGAAAATCCCAAGAAAATCTGCCAAGTCTGGAGACATCACAGGAGGTTTACCAAGGGTAACAGAGCTTTTTGAAGCGCGTAATCCTTCCAACCCTGCCGTAGTATCCGAGATCGATGGAGTGGTTTCTTTTGGTAAGATCAAAAGGGGTAACCGCGAGATCATCGTAGAATCCAAATTTGGAGATATCAAGAAATATCTTGTCAAATTGTCCAACCAAATTTTGGTTCAGGAAAATGATTTTGTCAAAGCAGGAATGCCATTGTCTGACGGATCCATCACGCCCACCGATATCTTAAAAATCAAAGGCCCATCTGCCGTACAGCAGTATTTGGTCAATGAAGTACAAGAGGTGTATCGATTGCAAGGGGTTAAGATCAACGACAAGCATTTTGAGGTGGTTGTACGCCAGATGATGAGAAAGGTCAAAATCCAAGATCCAGGAGATTCTATCTTTTTAGAGGGACAGTTGGTTTACAAAACGGATTTTATTTTAGAGAACAATAATCTCTATGGGAAAAAGATCGTGGAGGAAGTAGGTGCTTCCGAAAACCTGAAAGCAGGACAGTTGATTACGGCCCGACAGTTGAGGGACGAAAATTCCTTATTGATACGAGAAGATAAGGCTCCGGTAGTAGCCAGAGATGCAATATCTTCTACTGCCACCCCTGAGTTACAGGGAATCACAAGAGCCTCTCTTCAGACCAAATCCTTTATCTCTGCCGCTTCTTTCCAAGAAACGACAAAAGTCTTAAATGAGGCTGCTGTCAACGGAAAAATAGACGGTTTGGAAGGATTGAAAGAAAATGTAATTGTCGGTCACAAAATTCCAGCAGGGACCGGTTTGAGAGAATACAACAACGTTATTGTAGGATCTAAAGACGAGTATACCAGCTTGTTGATTGACAAGGAAGAAGAAGAAGTTAATATTTAATCTATGAGTACTCCAAAGGACAACAAGGAGCAACAAATCAATATTGAATTGGACGAAGCCACCGCCCAAGGGACCTATTCCAATTTGGCCATCATCAATCACTCTCCTTCGGAATTTGTGGTAGACTTTGTGGCCATTATGCCAGGGACACCCAAGGCGAAGGTAAAATCGAGGATCATCCTGACCCCTGAGCACGCCAAGCGATTTCAGAACGCAATGGCCGACAATATCCGAAGATATGAGGACAGCCATGGCGAAATTGATTCTAAGGAGCAACCTCCGATTCCTCTAAACTTTGGTCCTACCGGAGAAGCTTAAAAATTAACCCTCAACGAAAGTTGGGGGTTTTTTATTTTCAATCCAACTCCGAGGTAAAATGAAAAGTAATTTCGGGATATTTTTGCTGTGCCATTTGAAGTGAAAAAGCAGAATCTGCGAGATAAACCAATTTCCCGTGTTTGTCTTTGGCTAAGAACTTTTGCTTTACTTTGAGGAAATCCAGGAAATTGTCGTTTTCCTCGTCTTCCGTACTGATCCAGCAGGCTTTGTGAACATTGAGATTTTCAAAAGTACACTTGGCGGTATACTCGTGTTCCAGTCGGTATTGAATGACCTCAAATTGTAGTGCACCCACCGTACCGATCAATTTCCTGCCATTGAGATTAAGGGTAAATAATTGAGCCACCCCTTCGTCCATCAATTGGTCAATCCCTTTGCTGAGCTGTTTGGCTTTCATAGGGTCTGCATTATTGATAAAACGGAAATGTTCCGGCGAAAAACTGGGAATACCCTTGTATTGCACTTGCTCTCCTGCGGTAAGTGTGTCACCGATCTTAAAGTTACCCGTATCGTGAAGCCCCACGATATCCCCGGGGAATGATTCATCAACCACTTCTTTTTTCTCCGCAAAAAAAGCATTGGGGCTTGAGAACTTTAGTTTCTTTTGATGCCTGACGTGGAAGTAAGGTGTATTGCGCTTAAAGATACCCGAAACGATCTTGACAAAGGCCAGACGGTCACGATGTTTGGGGTCCATATTGGCGTGAATCTTGAATACAAAACCTGAAAACTCTGATTCGTCGGGTTGGATCACCCTTTTGTCTGTAGATTTAGGCAATGGGGGTGGGGCGATCTCAATAAAACAATCCAACAGCTCTTGAACGCCAAAGTTGTTTAGGGCTGAACCAAAAAAAACCGGCTGTAAATCCCCCTCGAGATACTCCTTTTGATCAAAGACAGGGTAAACCCCCTCTACTAATTCCAGAGATTCTTTTAGCTCGTCCATAGCTTGTTGGCCCACGGCCGCATTCAGTCCTTGGTCTTCGAGCGAATCATAGCCAATAGTGGTGGTAATTTTTTGTTTATCCGCAGCGTCGAAAATCTGAATATTCTGTTTCCATAGGTTATAAATGCCTTTGAAATTGTAACCCATACCAATGGGAAAACTCATGGGGGTTACCCGCAGTCCCAACTTGGTCTCCACTTCGTCCAAAAGATCAAAAGCGTCTTTACCCTCTCGATCCAGTTTGTTGATGAATACGATCATGGGGATTTTTCGCATCCTACAAACTTCTACTAGTTTTTCGGTTTGTTCTTCCACGCCTTTGGCGACATCAATCACTACAATCACACTGTCAACAGCGGTGAGGGTTCTGTAGGTGTCCTCGGCAAAATCCTTGTGGCCAGGGGTATCGAGGATGTTAATTTTTTTATTTTTGTAGTTAAAAGCCAATACGGAAGTGGCCACAGAAATTCCCCTTTGGCGCTCTATTTCCATAAAATCACTGGTGGCGCCTTTCTTGATCTTGTTGGATTTTACGGCTCCTGCCTCTTGAATGGCTCCCCCATAAAGCAGCAATTTCTCGGTCAAGGTTGTCTTGCCGGCATCGGGGTGAGAAATGATACCAAAAGTGCGTCTTCGTTGAATTTCCCGTTGGAATTCCATTTGGATGAATTTGGGCAAAAATATTTAATTTAATCCCGTCACTAAAATTTGCCGATAGGTTTTATGTAATATAATGGGTATTTTTGAAGATATGGAAGAAGAGAAAGTTGTTTTGGTTGACATAGACGACCAACCCATCGGTACCATGGGAAAAATAGAAGCCCACGAGAAAGCACTACTGCATCGTGCCTTTTCTATTTTTGTACTCAACTCCAATGATGAATTGCTGCTTCAACAGCGGGCTTTTGAGAAATATCATTCTCCCGGTCTTTGGACCAATAGCTGTTGTAGTCACCAACGGGAGGGGGAATCCAATTTAGAAGCCGGTAACCGCCGTTTGATGGAGGAGATGGGAATGTGCGTCCCGCTTGAGGAACTGTTTACCTTTATTTACAAAGCTTCATTCGACAATGGTTTGACGGAGCATGAATTGGATCATGTGATGGTCGGTTATAGCGACGAAGACCCTCAAATCAATCCTGATGAGGTGGCTGCTTTTAAATGGATTTCTCTGGATGATTTAAAACAGGATATGATCAATCAACCCCACAATTATACTGTATGGTTTAAGATTATTTTTGATCGATTTTGTCAATACATTAATGAAAATAAAAATGAGGGTAACTGTTTGTAGAAAAGCGCATTTCAATGCAGCGCACCGTCTATATGTCAAGTCATGGGATGATCAAAAAAATGAGGAGGTTTTTGGAAAATGTTCCAATCCCTATTTTCATGGACACAACTATGAATTAATTGTCAATGTAACGGGCAACATTGATCCGGTGACCGGCTATGTGATGGACATGAAGGTCCTGAAAGATCTTATCAAATTGGAGGTAGAGGATGCCTTTGATCATAAAAATCTCAATGAGCAGGTTCCCGAATTTGCCGATTTGATCCCTTCGGCCGAAAATATTGCCGTTGTCATATATAACAAATTACATCCCCATTTGGACGACGACCAAAGCTTGGAAATCGTGTTGTACGAAACACCGAGAAATTTTGTCAAATACAGTGGTTAAAACTTTAAAAAAAGCGTTATGTCAAGTGTAAAATTATTCAAAAAAGAAATCAATAACACCATCGGAGGATTTATAGAAGACGTCTATTCTTGGGAGTTGAATCACCCCGATGCTGATCTTAAATCTACAGAAAAATTGGTCGATAAAGCCATTGCACTTTTCGATGACCTGATTCAAAAGGTTCGAGAAGCCAAAAAGGAAGGCGGAAAGAAAGGCTTTAAAAAACTGAATGAAAATCTAGAAAAGGCGGTGGCTGACCTCAATCAAGAATTGGCAAAACTCGGCTAGCTATTCTGTTGTCTCCTCTGTTTTGCGTTTAGCGATAAATTCCAAAAATTCCTTGCCATACTTGGAATTTTTAACTTCCTCTGTCAATTTAGAAGCCACAGTATCGAGAAAAACAATATTGGCGTCATATACCTCAGTAAGGGCAATAAAAGGTGCAATAACATTATCACCGTTGGTGCTGGCGAAGTTGAGGGCATAGAGGTATCTCCTTTTGGTGAGATTGTCCATTGTAGCTTGAATGGAATCCAAGATATTTTGGTCAACATTGTCTTTGGCTGCTTGATAATAGGCTTTAATATTCTCCAAATTTTTCCCATCGAACTGACGAGCCAGTCTCCGGTATTCTTGCAGTAACTCTTGGTTTTCGGAACCAGTGACTTTGGCACTGCTCTCAAAAGTTTTCAGTAGGGTATTTACCGTGATTTCACCTTTTTCTCCAAAAAATAAAATCCTGTCGTTGAGGCTGTCACCATCTTCTTTTTTGAGGTAGAGGTAAAAAATTTCTGGACTTTCGATTTCTGTTTTGAATTGAAATTCGGGGCTGCCGTTAATTACTACAGAATCAATGCTCACTAGGAGGGAATCTTGTATTTTCTGCAAATAAAGGGTTCCTTTTCTCAAGCCTTCCACTTTGCCTGATAGCAACATGCTATTTCCAGTGGCTTTTGGCGAGGATTCGCATCCAACCCAAAGTATGGAAAGGAGTAGTATAATGAAAGTACGATTTTTATCCATCATGGCGATGTTGTAGTTTGTGCAAATGTAATCCAAATTGATAGTATAGAAAAATGCTTTTGCCGTCCGCAGTTATTTCATTTTCCTTAACTTAAAATGAAGATAAATAAACTTCAATTGTCTTATTTTTGAAAGGTGATGATTGCAAGCTATCCTATTATATATTTACTATATCTATTAATGTTTGTCAATGCGGAATGGGGGCAAACGGGGCATCGGGTTGTGGGTGAAATCGCACAGCAGCACCTCAGCCCAAAAGCACAAAGCCGTATTGATGAATTATTAGAAGGTCGCTCTTTGGCAGGAATCTCTACGTACGGGGACGAGATCAAATCAGATCCCAAATACAAATCGCTTAATCCCTGGCATTATGTCAATTTACCATTAGAGGTTCGCTACTCCCATGCTAAAAAAAACCCAAAAGGAGACGTGGTGATGGCCATCAAAAAGTGCATTGCCGAAATCAAAAACCCCAATACAACAAAAGAAGAAAAGGTTTTTTACCTGAAATTGTTGATTCATTTTGTAGGGGATGTCCACCAGCCGATGCATGTTGGTAGAGCCGAGGACCGGGGGGGAAACGACATTCGATTAAAGTGGTTTGGTCAATCCACCAATTTGCATCGGCTGTGGGACAGTCAATTGATCGACAGCCATGGCATGAGCTATACTGAGTTGGCTCGCGATTTAAAACCATTGAGCCCACAAGCCATTGAAGAGATTCAAAAACAGCCGCTGGAAAAATGGGTGGAGGAGTCCCATTCTCTTGCCAAAACGATTTATGAAGCCAGCCCGCCCAACAGCACTTTGGGTTATGAATACCGTTACCGATTTCTGCCCTTGGTCAAAACACAATTGCATAAAGGAGGGTTGCGTTTGGCTGCCCTGCTGAATACGCTGTTCAAATGATTTTTCTAAAAGTGAGGTTGATTCTTGGCTCCATCGGTTTTTTGGTTTTGGGAATTTGGTGAAGCCAGTATTCCTGCATCGCCCCTTCCATCAGCAATAAACTCCCGTGGTGGAGTTCCATTTTATGCCGTTGTTCTTTGATCTTTCGGTGTTTAAAATGAAAAAAGCGGGAGGCACCAAAACTGAAGGAGGCAATTTGGGGGTGCTTTCCCAATTCTTTTTCATTGTCGGCATGCCAGCCATTACTGTCGGCCCCGTTTCGGTATAGGTTGAGTAGAACACAGTTAAAATCGTGATGAGACACCGTGCGGATCCGTTCCAAAAGCGACATCAATTCCCCGGTCATTGGACGGGCTTGGAGGGTCAGACCGGAATAGGTATAAGTGCTCAAGGAATTGCTGTGGAGGGAGGTCAGCCGCGGTTGGGCATAGACTTTTCCAAAAATTTTCACATCGTCTTGTTGCCATGGGATGGTTTCCAACAATGTTTTGTAGAATTGATCCGCTTCTGCCGCAGACAAAAAATTTTGAAAATAACGCAACTTTGCATCCGGTAATTCGGGTTGCCAGCTAGGAGTGGGTGGAGTTGTTTTTGGCATAGCCAAAAATATTGAAATGTTTTCACTAAATAAATTTTTGCACTTAGGGTTTGGGGGGTTAATTAAAAATTAAACAACTCAAGCTTAAAACTTTATCCTGTATTCTATGTTGGCAATAAAACTTCTTGTTAACCCATCGGGTCTGGATTTTCTGACGCTTGTTGGGAATCCTATATTTAGTTGAATAGCGTTTTTAGGATTGAGTTCAAAGTCAAAATAAAGATTTGCGTTTAGGGTCAGTCCCTCAGAACCTGTGATATATTTCTCACGTCCTGAGGTATCGGTAAACTTGTCTTTCCCCAAGTGATAAATGGGGAGAATACTGGGGGTAAATCGGAATTTTGGATGGATCAAAATAGGATAAGACACCCTTAACAGCACATCGCCCTTACGTTTGAAATTCGAGGTAGATTGAAAGGAGCGTAAAACAGAATTCACGGGATATTGCTCGGCAATAAACTTATTTCTATTTTGGGTCAAGGGTTGCTGAAAAGCAAAGCCCCACTGAATTTTTTTCATCTCATATCCAATCCCGAATATCAAATCAAAGGTTCCCAAACTGGCTTGATAATCCATGGGCAGGGGAAGATTATCATGGGAACTATTAGCCTTACTTAATGGGATTTTAGCCCCTAACACGAAGTTTGTTTTTTCTCCTGCCTTGTAGTTGATGTTGAATAAAATATCAGAAAGTCCAAAAGCACTAAGCCCATTCCCATTTTGAAGAAGTGTAGTCAATTTTACATCAAAACCGAATTTTTTATTCAGTTGCTGGTTGTATTCCAAATGGTTACTAAAAATATTAATGGAATTGTCTGCGATACCATAGAAACCGCCAAATTTTAGTTGACTGGATTTTGTAGCTGTGCTGTCTACTGTGTGGGGTTTAAAGCTGTTTATGGTGCAAAAGCCAGCATCGCTACAGCCTTGCCCTATTGCCTCGTGAACTTGTAAAAATAGAGTACACTGTGCGATGAGTATCCATTTTGATTTTACCATGTATATTAGGATTTGGGTTAATTTATTCTTTTGAATGTTATCGTCCCCATCGTTTTTACTACCCCATCTACTGCTAAGGGTGGTGTAATTATTTTTTGGATTTTTTTATTTTCACTTTTATTGGGTGAGCTAAAAGAGATTCCAGCATCTGTACCAGCATCATATACATCCACGGGAATTGTTTTATCCTCAACCCATTTATCATTTTGGTAAAGTGGGAAATTACTCACCGAGATAAACCAGTCTGGGCTGGGAGCAATCATGGAGACCACGCTGACCAATGGATGAGATTTTTCTATGACAAATTCGAGTTCAACGCTTCCAGGTGATCTTCCGATTCCCCCTCCATCAATTAGGAGTTTTGCTTTTTTTTCGGCTATAAAAGCGTCAATTTCACTAGACAATGGGCTTTTACCTCCAGTTTCGGCCATGTTCTTAATTCCAGGAGAGGCAGAATGCTTCGACTTAAATAATTCGATATCCCCATTATGGGTCATGCCAATCAGTCCAGAAAAGTGCGGGCCAGAAGGAAATTCAGTGGGGTGGGTAGCCGCACTCCAAACGGCATTAAATGTCAATTGATATTTTACTTTTTCCGTAGCAGTAGGTTGACTATTATCTCTTTCATTTTCATCAGTCTTTGGTTCATCGGTTTTGGAACAACCCAACATCCAAAGCAGGATGATTGTAAACGTTATTTGTTTTAGGTTGGTCATGGATTAATGATTTGAGTAATGCAAAAATAAAAAAATCCCCTGCTTAACAGCAAGCAAGGGATTCATTGGTAGAGCTGTGATGTTTTATTTTATCAGATCAACAGAGCGTTTGATAAAGGCTGTAAGGGCTTCTCCTTTGAGTAAATTTTGGGAAAGTCGGGCCAAATCCAATGCTTGTTGTATGAGTCGTTCTCGTTTTTTGGCAGTTTTGGTCTGTAGGATTTGCCCTACCAATTCGTGGTTGGTGTTGACCAAGAGGGTATACATTTCGGGTAGAGCACCCATCATACCCCCGCCGGTTTGTTGCATTTCTTTCATCCGTCGCATAAACTCAGGTTGGGTTAGCACAAAAGGCATACCACCACTGTCCATGGCCTCTAGTTGTACCGTATATTTTTCACCGGGAATGACGCCTTCGATCATGGGTTTTAATTTCTCTTTTTCCTCCTCGGATAGTTTAGAAACCATAGCTTCCTCTTTTTTGATGAGGTTCTCTATGGCATCACCATCAACGCGGGTAAAGGCAATGTTCTCCTTATCGCCTTCGAGTTTTTGAATGAGGTGGGCGATAATGGGGGAATCCAAAAGGAGTACTTTATAGCCTTTGTCTTTGGCGGTTTCGATATATTGGTGCTGTTCTTCTGCATTGGAAGCATAAAGGAAAATCAGTTTGCCGTCTTTGTCGGTTTGGCTGTCTTTTAGGGCGGTCTCAAGCTCCGAATAGGTCAAATAAGAACCATCCGTTGTAGGGTATAACATGAACCCGTCTGCTTTCTCATAAAATTTGTCCTCCGTTAGCATCCCATATTCAATAACGACCTTAATGTCATTCCATTTCTCTTCAAAGCCTTTACGGTCTTTTTTGAAAAGTGAACTGAGTTTGTCAGCTACCTTACGGGTGATATAATTACTGATTTTTTTGACAGCTCCATCGGCTTGTAGATAACTTCGGGATACGTTCAGCGGAATGTCTGGAGAATCGATAACCCCTCTCAATAAGGTCAAAAACTCGGGAACGATTCCTTCAACATTGTCGGTAACAAAAACCTGGTTTTGGTAAAGTTGAATTTTGTCTTTTTGGAGATTGAGATCATTTTGAATTTTGGGGAAGTATAGGATACCCGTTAGGTTGAAGGGATAATCTACATTGAGGTGGATGTTGAACAAAGGCTCTTCAAACTGCATGGGGTACATCTCACGATAGAAAGATTTATAATCTTCGTCTTTTAAATCTGAAGGGGTTTTCGTCCAAGCCGGTTCAGTATTGTTGATGATATTGTCTACCGTTTGTGTCTCGGGTTTGGCATCCTCTTTGGCATCTTCGGGAAGGGGGAGGGTCTCTTCTTTGGTTCCAAACTTGATGGGGAAGGGCATGAACTTGTTGTATTTGTTCAGCAGCTCGCGGATTCGCGCCTCCTCCAAAAACTCAGTTGAATCGTCAGCAATGTGGAGTATGATTTCAGTACCGCGCTCTTTTTTGTCAGCTTTGTCTAGACTGTATTCAGGAGAACCGTCACAAATCCAGTGTGCGGCCGGTGCTTTTTGATGGGATTTGGTGATGATTTCTACTTTTTCGGCCACCATAAATGCTGAGTAAAAACCCAAACCGAAATGTCCGATGATTCCAGAATCCTTGGCGTTGTCTTTGTATTTTTCCAAAAACTCCTCCGCACCGGAAAAGGCCACTTCGTTAATGTACTTGTTGACCTCCTCAGCAGTCATGCCTACCCCTTGGTCGATGATGTGAATCTTTTTGCCGTCTTTGTCCACTTTGACTTCGATACGGGGATTGCCAATTTCACCTTTGACCTCCCCTATACTGCTCAGGTGCTTAAGCTTACTAATTGCATCCGTCGCGTTTGAGATCAACTCTCTTAGAAAAATTTCATGATCGCTGTAAAGGAATTTTTTGATCAGGGGAAAAATGTTCTCTACTGCTACATTGATTTTACCATTTGCCATTTTATCTTTTTTTAATTTTAATCATAATAGTCAAAAAAAATACCAAATGAAAAAAAATGACAGATTGGCATTATTTTTGTTTAAGTATTTTTAAAAATAAATAAACATTCATTATTTTTACAAAAAATAATACCATGAGTCAGAAAGAGGAAAAAATAAAAATGGACATTGTCTCTGATTTTATGAATTATAGCTTAAATCAGGACCATTACCCCAAGTCGGTTTATAAGTTTTGTAAGGAAACCGAGATTGAAGAAAAGGTTTTTTACAAGTTTTTTGGCTCGATAAATGCGGTCAAAACCCATGTTTGGGAAGTTTTTTACGACAACAGCATGTCTCTTTTGGAAAAAGATGAAAATTTCAAGTCTGCCTCCAGTAAGGACAGGCTGCTTTCTTTTTACTACACTTTTTTTGAAGTATTGCTGTTGAATAGAAGCTATGTGCTTTTTGCACTCTCAACAGATGAAAAAGTGCTCAATAACTTGGCCCAATTGTCTACCCTGAAACGATCCTTTAAGCGGTTTGCAACGGAATTAATTGAAGATGGAAATATCGACAAACCTTCCTATTTGCAGCACCCACCAAAGATATTTTCTGAAGCCACGTGGATTCAATTGTGTTTTTTATTGAAGTTTTGGATGGATGACGAATCCGCTGATTTTGAAAAGACGGACCAGGCCATTGAAAAATCGGTTCAAACTGCTTTTGATGTTTTCGAGAATACACCACTTTCTGCTTTGGTTGATTTTGGGAAGTTTTTGTGGAAAGAAAAATTCGCCACCTATTGAAATCATTAGATCATATCCCCACCCACAAAATCGCCCGAGCGGGAAATTTAGTCACTACGGGAATCAAGTTGGGAGGGAACTACCTAAAATACTACGGTGAAAAAGCACTAAATGTTGACGGTAGTCGTGAACGGCTCGATGAAGAGAATGCAAAGGACATCTACAATTCCTTAAAAACATTGAAGGGAAGTGCCTTGAAAGTGGCGCAGATGTTGAGCATGGAAAAGAACCTTTTGCCTAGGGCCTATGTGGATCAATTTAGTTTGTCCCAGTTTTCTGTTCCACCACTATCTTGGCCACTGGTCAAAAAAATGATTAATAAATATTTGGGTGACAAGCCCGAATCGATTTTTGATACGTTTGCTACCCAATCTAAATTTGCCGCAAGTATCGGTCAGGTACATGAGGCGACAAAAGATGGGAAAAAACTTGCTGTGAAAATTCAATACCCCGGGGTAGCAGACAGTATTAGTTCCGACTTGAGTATCGTAAAACCCATTGCCCTGCGAATGTTTAATTTGAAAGGGCAAGACACCGATAAATACTTCAAAGAGGTGGAGAACAAGCTCATGGAGGAAACAGATTACCGTCTGGAACTCCAACAAAGTCAATGGATTGCGGAGCAATGTAAAGAGATTCCCTATCTGAAGTTTCCCACCTATTATCCGGAATATTCATCGGAAAAAATCCTCACCATGGATTGGATGCAGGGTTCACACGTATCAGAATATTTGTCAGGCCCCTCTCAAAACTCGGAAATGAATCAACGCTTGGGTCAGACCTTGTGGGATTTTTATATGTTCCAAATCCACCGATTGAGGAAGGTACACGCCGACCCCCATCCGGGTAATTTCCTGATTGACATTGACTATCATTTGATTGTGCTGGACTTTGGATGTGTAAAAGCATTGCCTGATGATTTTTATTCGCCCTATTTTGAGTTGGCCAGTTTCGATCCCGATGAAAATCCCGAGCGTTTTGAAAAAATCCTTTACCAACTGGAGATCCTAAGGCGTGATGACAGCCCAGGGGAGGTTAACTACTTTACCGATCTTTTTGGTCGTTTGATCAAGGTGTTGACCATGCCTTTTACCCGAATGGAATTCGATTTTGGCGATGAAGATTTTTGGAACGAAATCAACAGTTTTAGTGAAACCCTCTCTTCTGATCGACAGCTCAGAAAAATGAACGGTAATAGAGGCTCCAAACATTTTATTTATATCAACCGAACCTTTTTTGGTCTGTACTCTCTCCTTTATGATCTAAAGGCAAAAGTGCGTACGGAATCCTATCAAAAATTTTCTACCCAAAGCGTCTGACAACCAAGGATTTACTGAATCATCGGCTTTAATTTTTTTAAAATCTATTGATTTTTCCATTCTTTGGTTAAATTGCAGATGAACCAAACTATATAAAATGTTCAATTCATCAATCACCGGTATGGGGATGTATGTCCCGGAGAATGTAGTAACCAATGATGATTTGACTCAGATCATGGATACTTCCAACGAATGGATATTGGAGCGAACAGGAATAGAGGAACGGCGACACATCAAAAAAGGGGATGGCAATACCACAGCCACCATGGGGGTTAAGGCGGCCAAAATCGCGATTGAGCGCGCCGGGATTGATAAAGACGGTATTGATCTCATTCTTTTTGCTACTTTGAGTCCCGATTATTATTTTCCTGGTTCAGGGGTAATCGTTCAGCAGATGCTAGAAATTGAGACCTGTCCCGCCATGGATATTCGCAATCAGTGCTCGGGCTTTATATATGCTTTATCTACCGCTGACCAGTTCATCAAAACCGGGATGTATAAAAATATTTTGATCATCGGTTCCGAGAATCACTCCGGTGGATTGGATATGTCCACACGCGGCAGGGGGGTTTCCGTCATTTTTGGTGACGGTGCAGGAGCCGTTGTGGTCAGTAGATCAGAAAATCCGGATCAGGGAATCCTTTCCACCCACCTTCACTCTGAGGGTCAGTATGCCGAGGAATTGTCATTGATCGGCCCCAGTACCAAACGTTGGGTACCCGAAATCATCGAAGCCAATGATCCGCAAGACATCAGCTATTACCCCTATATGAATGGCCAATTGGTATTTAAAAATGCCGTTGTGCGTTTTTCGGAGGTCATCATGGAGGGTTTAAATCAAAATCAAATGACAGCCGATCAGATTGATATGTTGATTCCTCACCAAGCTAACCTTCGTATTTCTCAGTTCATTCAAAAGAAGTTTGGGCTTTCTGATGATCAGGTATATAACAACATCATGCGCTATGGAAATACTACTGCAGGTTCTATCCCCATCGCCTTGACCGAGGCATGGGAAGAAGGAAAAATCAAATCTGGGGATTTGGTGGTACTGGCTGCCTTTGGTAGTGGATTTACTTGGGGGAGTGCTTTGATCAGGTGGTAATTTTTTTGGAGCGTATCAACCACAAGCCTAAAAAAGTCAAAAGCCCATTAAGGGGTAATAATTCATAGCCAATTTGATAACCCCCCAATACTTCCGAGGGTATGTTTCCAGTCAGAATAACCAACAGTATGGAGAGCGAGACCACCATCCAAACCCTGCGGTCGTGAATTTGAAAAGGGGTAAAAATACCAAAAGTGAACAAGCCCAAAAGTGGGCCATAGGTATAAGAGGCCACAGTGAGCAGTCCGTCGATTACATTGCGATCCAAGACGTATTTAAAGAGGATAACCACCACAATGATTAACAAACTCATACCGATATGGATTTGTTTACGAAAACGTTTTTGTTTGGCTTTTGAATATCTACTTAGATCAAGGAAGTCCACACAAAATGAGGTAGTCAGTGAAGTCAGCGCGCTGTCAGCACTGCTGTAGGCCGCAGCCATTAAGCCCAAAATAAAAATAACCGCTACCGCTACGCCCAATCCACCGTTGATAGCAATTTCAGGAAACAGCAAATCGGTTGTGGGACTACCTTCTATTAAAGGGATCATGATTTGGTTTTGGTCAGCGTAGAGGAAAATCATTGCTCCCAACAACAAGAAAAAAAAGGTTACAAGGACAAGAACAACGCTAAAGACCACCATATTGATTTGAGCAGCCTTTAGCGTTCTACAGGTGAGGTTTTTTTGCATCATGTCTTGATCCAATCCAGTCATACAAATAGTGATGAATACGCCTCCAATAAATGACTTTAGGAAGTGGTTTCTGGCCATGAAATCATCTGTCACCCATAGGCGGGTATAGTTTTCAAATTGCCTCTGGCTTAATAATTCCACCAGGCTGATGTTCAAATTATCTCCAAGAAAATCAACCGTCAGTATCACAGCGGTCAACATCAATAGCGTTTGAAGAGTATCCGTCCAAACAATGGTTTTGATTCCTCCCTTTTGGGTATAAACCCAAATCAGTAGAACAGAGATCACTACGGTGATTTCAAACGGGATTCCCCACGCATTAAAGATGAATTGCTGCAAAACGATGGCGACCAAAAAAAGCCGAAAACTCGCGCCCAATAGCCGAGATATAAAAAAAGAAATGGCTCCTACTTTATGACTGTTGTAACCAAATCGCTCTTGTAAATATTCGTAAATAGAGGTTAGATTTTGGCGGTAGTAAATGGGGAGCAAAACAAAAGCGACAATCAAATAGCCTACCCAATAGCCCAATACCACCTGAAAATAGGTAAAACCGGAATCACCCACCCAGCCGGGTACAGAAATAAAAGTGACTCCCGAAAGGGAAGTCCCCACCATTCCAAAGGCAACCAAATACCAAGGTGAGCTTCGATTGGCAGTAAAGAATGTCTGATTGTCCGAATTTTTGCCTGTAAAATAAGCAATGACCATCAATATGCTGAAGTATGCAAAAATTAGAATCAGTATGGACGAGGATTGAATCATAAGATGGAGCTAAATATACAAATTCAAAACAAGGGAATTATTTATAAATTTACAAAATGGAATTTTCCTCTAAGCTTCTGGAAAACGCAGTCAACGAAATTGCGCAATTGCCGGGTATCGGCAGAAGAACAGCATTGCGATTGGCACTCCACTTGCTTAAGCAACCCCAAGAAAATACTACGGCCCTGACCCGAGCCCTTGATGATTTGCGTAAACACATCAACTTTTGTTCCTCCTGTCACAATTTATCTGATATGCCCGTATGTGAAATATGTTCCAACCCGGCACGCGATCATTCGCTGCTCTGTGTGGTTGAGGACATTCGAGATGTTATTGCCATCGAAAATACCGGACAGTTCAAAGGCTATTATCATGTGTTGGGGGGTATCATCTCTCCCGTGGATGGGGTCGGGCCTCAAGATTTGAATATCGATTCATTGGAGGTCAAGGTCAAAAAAGGGGAAATCAAGGAGATTATTTTCGCCCTAAGCGCTACCATGGAGGCGGATACTACCAATTTCTATATATACAAAATACTGGCACCGTATAAGCTAAAAACTTCAGCCATCGCCAGAGGTATTCCCGTAGGAGATGAGTTGGAATATACCGATGAGGTAACTTTGGGTAGGAGTATTCTCAAAAGAGTTCCATACGAAAATGCAATTGTTGACAAATAGAACTCAGTGTTTTTATAACATTTAAAAACCCAAATTTCAACCATAAATTTGGTAGTTTTGTACTTTCTTAAGAAATGGCCAAACATTTACTGAAATTACCCAAAATGGGGGAGAGCGTTGTGGAAGCTACTTTGACCAAATGGTTGAAGGAGGTAGGCGACACTGTCAAGGTGGACGACATCATTGTCGAAATTGCTACGGATAAGGTCGATTCAGATGTTCCCTCAGAAGTCAGTGGTGTTCTTGTGGAAAAAAAATTCCAAGAAAATGACGTGGTTCAGGTAGGTGATGTCATGGCCGTGATCCAAACCGAAGGCGAGGCACCTGAGATGGACACCGAGACCGAAGGGGGAGAAGAAACGATCACCGAAAGAGAAGAAATTATCAAACCGCTGCCACCCCCTTCCATTGACCTATCGGAACTTACTTCCAATTTTGAAAAAGTATCTCAAACCGTTACTGAGGCCAAAGAAATGGTGTCCCCCGCCTCTTATGGTAGCAGCAATGCCTTTTACTCCCCGTTAGTAAAAAGTATTGCCAAAGCGGAGGGAATAAGCGAGCAGGAATTGGCAACCATCAAAGGTTCAGGAAAAGACAGTCGTGTTACCAAGAAAGATATTTTGAGGCATCTCAAAAACAGAAACGGCTTGACCATTGCTCCACCAAAAACAACCACCAAGGAGATACTTTTAGATTCTGATCTAAGTGCGCCCGATCCAGAAGTTGAAAAATCAGCCTCCACAAAAGGAGGAGGGGATCAGATCATCGAGATGGGCCGTATGGCCAAGCTTACCGCAGATCACATGATCAAAAGCAAGCAAACCTCGGCCCACGTTCAGTCTTTTATCGAAGTCGATGTGACCCGATTGTGGGATTGGCGAGAGAAAATTAAAAATGAGTTTTTAGAGAGAGAAGGTGAAAAATTGACTTTTACCCCATTGTTGATAACAGCTTTGATCAAAGCCTTAAAAGATTTTCCTCTTCTTAACAGCTCTGTTCAAGGAGATAATATCATCCAAAAAAAGGCAATCAATATTGGTATGGCAGCAGCCATGGCCAACGGAAATTTGATTGTTCCTGTAATCAAAAACGCCGATCATTTGAATATGGTAGGTTTGGCCAAGGCAGTTAATGATTTGGCCCATCGTGCGAGAACACAGCAGCTGAAACCTGAGGAAGTACAAGAGGGTACTTTTACTTTTACCAATATAGGAAATTTTGGATCCCTAACCGGAACGCCCATTATCAATCAACCGCAAGTAGGAATCATTGCCGTGGGGGTCATCCGAAAAATGCCAGCAGTCATCGAAACTGCGCAGGGGGATTCTATCGCCATTCGCAAAAAAATGATCATTTCCCTCAGCTATGATCACCGAATCATCAATGGTGCCATGGGAGGACAATTCATCAAAAGCATGGCCGATTATTTAGAAAATTGGGACATCAACCGCCCCATATAAGTCAAAACTAATGAAATTAAAACTCAACAGACCCCTTTGCTTTTTTGATTTGGAAACCACCGGAGTGAATGTTACCACCGACCGTATCGTAGAAATTGCCGTTCTAAAGTTAAATCCCGACGGTACCAAAGAAGAAAAGGTATGGCGGATCAATCCCGAATGTCCCATTCCCGCCCAAGCCTCTGCAGTCCATGGAATTTACGATGCTGATGTGGCCGATGAACCCAATTTCAAGGCCCTGTCCAAAACCATTTACAACTTCATCAAAGATGCGGATTTGGCTGGCTACAATTCCGATCGCTTTGATATTCCACTTTTGGCAGAGGAAATGCTCAGGGCTGAGGTGGATTTTGATCGGGCAAATTTTAAAACCGTAGATGTACAAACCATTTTCCATAAAATGGAGCAACGCACCCTTACCGCTGCATTAAAATTTTACTGCAATGAAGAGTTGGTTGATGCCCATTCCGCGATGGCCGATACCCAAGCCACCCATGATGTTTTGATGGCCCAATTGGAACGTTACGATGAGCTTGAGGCAGACGTCGATGCATTAAATGTGTTTACCACCCGAAAAAAAGCTGCAGATTTTGCAGGATTTATTGTCTTTAACAAAGAGGGTGAGGAGTGTTTTTCATTTGGCAAGCACAAGGGAAAAACCGTTGAAAGTGTTTTGGAAGAGGAACCAGGTTATTTTGGGTGGTTGCTCAATGCTGATTTCCCAATGTACACCAAAAAAGTACTTACCGCCATTCGCCTGCGAAAATTAAATGCCTAATTCCTTTTTAGTGAAGATCATTTGCATCGGTAGAAATTACCCAAAACATGCAACGGAGCTGGGAAATCAAAAACCAGAAACGCCTGTGGTTTTTATCAAGCCGGATACGGCACTCCTTCAAAAAAACCACCCTTTTTTTATTCCCCATTTCTCAGATCAAATTCATCATGAGGTGGAGGTGTTGGTCAAAATCAACCGTATCGGAAAACACATAGAAGAAAAATTTGCCCCCAAGTATTATCAACAAATTGGTTTGGGGATTGACTTCACCGCGAGGGATCTCCAGCATGCATTGAAGGAGAAAGGATTGCCTTGGGAAAAAGCCAAAGCATTTGATGGATCCGCCCTCATTGGAGATTGGTTGGACAAAAATGAACTGGGCGACCTGAATCAACTCCATTTCGAATTGACTAAAAATGGAACAGTAATTCAAAAAGGAAATACCAAACAAATGTTATGGACAATTGATGCCCTTATCGCCGAAATATCTAAATTTTTTACCCTTAAAATTGGAGACGTCATCTTTACTGGCACGCCGGCAGGAGTTGGGCCGGTGGCGAAGAACGATTTTTTAGAGGGTCATTTGGAGGGTCAAAAAATGTTTTCTGTAAAAATAAAATAGGATGAAAGCAGAGTTGATCAGCATTGGGGATGAGATTTTGATTGGACAAATCGTAAATACCAATGCTGTTTTTTTGTCCAAAGCATTGAACAAAATTGGAGTAGAAATCGCCCAGATTAGCAGTATTTCCGACCAAAAGGAGAACATTATCAGTGCCTTGGATGAGGCGAGAAAAAGAGCCGACATCATCATCATGACAGGAGGACTGGGACCAACCAAGGATGATGTTACCAAACACACCCTTTGTGAATATTTTGACGATCAATTGGTCAAGAATGAACGGGTTTTAAAGCATATTGAAAATATTTTTAGGAAGTACGTCACCACCCCCATCAGTGAGATGAATCGTGACCAAGCCAATCTCCCTTCTAAGGCGACCCTGCTGCACAATGCCTATGGGACAGCTGCTGGAATGTGGTTTATGGATCAAGGACAGGTTTTTGTTTCTTTACCTGGTGTGCCTTATGAGATGGAGGCTTTGGTCAAGCATGAGGTACTGCCCAAAATTCAACAAGAATTTGTTTTGCCCGCTTTGTATCATAAAACAATATTGACCTATGGTTTGGGGGAAAGTGTAATTGCGGAAAGAATTGAAGATTGGGAGGAAAACCTTCCTGAGCCGATCAAGCTGGCTTATTTGCCCAGTTTGGGTCGGGTACGATTGAGACTATCCACCAAAGGAACAGACCTTGAAATCCTAAAAAAGCAAGTGGATGATCAAATACAAAAGGTCGTTCCTCTGATTGAGGATATATTTTTTGGTACAGAAGAAGATCAGTCCATTGAATTTTTGATAGCCAGTCGATTGAAAAAAACGGGAAAAACCCTTTCCTGTGCGGAGAGTTGTACTGGTGGTGCCATTGCCACCCGATTTACGGCCCATGCCGGTGCTTCCGAATTTTTTTGTGGAAGTGCGGTGACCTATGCCACCGAATCTAAGATCGACTTATTGGGGGTAGAAAAGTCATTGATTGAAAAGCATGGTGTGGTCAGTGGACCCGTGGCGACTGCCATGGCTTTGGGGGTACAAAAAAAGTATCAGTCAGACTATGCTCTTGCCACCACCGGTAATGCAGGTCCTAAAAAGGGAGACCAGGGGCAAGAAGTGGGGATTGTTTTTATTGGATTGGCTACCCCCGATGGTGTTGAAAGTTTCCAATTCAAGATGGGAAACAACCGTACTCGTGTGATTCAAAAAACCGTGAACCAAGCCCTTGAAACCCTCTACAGGGCCTTGATGAAAGCGCCTGTTTAAATATGCTTTAATTTTTTTGTAACTACCCAAAAAAGTGTAAATTTGCATCCTGTTAAAAACAACAACCATGTCTAGAGTTTGCGACATCACGGGAAAAAGGGTAATGTATGGAAATAATGTTTCCCATGCCATGAACAAAACCAGAAGGCGTTTTGATATCAATTTAATAAAAAAACGTTTTTATATCCCTGAAGAAGACAAATGGATCACCCTAAAAATCAAAGCCTCTGTGTTGAAAACTATCAACAAAAAAGGAATCAGCGCTGTGATTAAGGAAGCCAAAGCTCAAGGCATTTTATAAGTATCAACATGGCCAAGAAAGGAAACAGAGTTCAGGTAATTTTGGAATGTACAGAGCACAAAGACTCCGGGCAGCCGGGAACTTCTCGTTATATTACCACGAAAAACAAAAAAAATACGCCCGACCGATTGGAAATCAAAAAATTCAATCCCATTCTCAAGCGTATGACCCTTCATAAAGAAATCAAGTAGATATGGCTAAGAAATCAGTAGCAACGCTTCAGACCGGATCAAAGAGAATGACCAAAGCCATCAAAATGGTCAAAAAAAATGGTGCTCAATCTTATTCTTTTGTAGAAACCATTATCGCACCGGATATGGCTAATGAGTGGTTGAGTAAGCAATAAATATTACCAACAATCCAAAATATAAGCTACTTTTACAGTAGCTTTTTTTATGGCTATACCTATGAGTTTTTTAAAATCAATCTTCAGCTCAGAGAATAAGGAACAGTTAGACAAAGGCCTGTCTGCCTCTAAAAAATCCTTTTTTTCAAAATTAGGAACAGCTGTTGCGGGTAAGTCAAAAATCGATGCCGAACTGTTAGACGAATTGGAGGAGGTTTTGATTCGTTCGGATGTAGGAGTGGATACGACCCTAAAAATTATCGATGCACTCGAGGTGAGGGTTGCCAAGGACAAATACTTGGGAACCAAAGAACTGTCTCAGATTTTAAGAGAAGAAATTACCCTTTTATTAAATCAACACCATGCCGGCGAAATCCAAAACTTTGACGCTCCCCTTCCCAATCAACCGCATGTGATCATGGTGGTGGGTGTGAATGGAGTGGGGAAAACCACCACCATAGGAAAATTGGCGCACCATTACAGACGTGCCGGCAAAAAAGTTATTTTGGGAGCGGCAGACACCTTTAGGGCAGGAGCCATTGACCAACTGCAAATTTGGGCCGACCGCGTAGGGGTGGACATTGTAAAACAACAAATGGGCAGCGACCCCGCATCGGTAGCCTTTGACACGCTCCAGTCGGCAGTTGCTCAAAATTGCGATTTGGTCATCATAGACACCGCAGGGAGGCTCCACAATAAAGTCAATCTCATGAATGAGCTGACAAAAGTTAAAAAAGTTATGGATAAGGTCATCCCCAATGCCCCACATGAGGTGCTTTTGGTGTTGGATGGATCCACTGGACAAAATGCTTTTGAACAAGCAAAACAATTTACTAATGCCACAGAGGTAAGCGCAATGGCAATTACCAAACTCGATGGCACTGCAAAAGGGGGCGTGGTCATGGGAATTTCAGATCAATTCCAAATCCCTGTTAAGTTTATTGGGGTAGGAGAAGGTCTTGAGGATCTTCAGTTGTTCCATCCAGAGGCTTTTGTTGCCAGTTTTTTCAGTTAATTGAATAAGATGAAAATTTTAGAAAACACCTTATTTGTATTATCCGTTTTATTCGGATTGTTTGTGATCGGTCCCGAGGTGGAAACCCCTGACTTGGAAAAACCGATCCCTGAAATTTCCTACCCGATTTCTGAACTTAAACAATGGATTGATTTAAGAGAATCTAAATTTGAAAACATCAAACCCGACAACGCTTCAAAACTGATTTTCTATGATTCCGTTCCCCAAAAGACCGAATACAGTGTGTTATACTTGCATGGTTTTTCCGCCAGTACTGGGGAGGGCAGTCCTGTTCACCTCAATATTGCAAAAGCCCTTAGGGCCAATGTTTATTTGCCACGACTCTATGACCACGGATTGATTGAGGCCGAACCCCTTTTGGATTTTACTGGACAGCAGTACCTCGACAGTGCCAAAGAGGCCTTGGCCATTGCCAAAAAAATAGGGGAAAAGGTTATCGTGATTTCGAGTTCTACCGGGGGTACCCTCTCCTTGATCCTAGGTGATGATCCACAAATCGCTGCTTTGCTTTTGTTTGGTCCAAATGTTGAGATTTACAATCCGGATGCCAAGCTTCTTACCTTGCCTTGGGGGCTTTATATCGCCCGTGCTGTATTGAATAGCAAATACCATATTATGGATAATATTACGGAGCAAAAACTGAATTATTGGACCACCCAGTACCGATTGGAGCCCACCACTCACTTACAAAAACTCCTAGAAACATCCATGCGCCCAGAGGTATTTAAAAAAGTAACCGCACCCGTATTTATGGGATATTACTATAAAAATGAACAGGAGTACGACAGAGTGGTTTCCATTCCTGCCCTTTTAAAAATGTATGATCAACTGGGTACTCCAGACGATCAAAAGCAAAAAATGACATTTCCCGATGCGGGAGACCATGTGATCATTTCCCACCTTACCACTCCCAATCACCCTCAAGCCGAAAAAGCAGCTTTACAATTTTTAGAAAAACAATTCGATCTTCAATTGAACTGAAACCAATCTATTGAGAACCAAAAGCAGAAAACAGAATAAGATTAATGTCATCACCATGGGCTGTTCCAAAAACCTTTACGACTCAGAGGTTTTGATGGGTCAACTCCAAGCAAATGACAAAACGGTGGTTCATGAAGAAGAGGGCAATATTGTTGTGGTGAATACTTGTGGGTTTATCGACAATGCCAAAGAGGAATCCGTCAATACCATTTTAGAGCAGATTCAAAAAAAGGAATCCGGTGCGATCGATCAACTTTTTGTTACCGGATGTTTGAGTGAGCGTTATAAACTGGATTTGGAAAAAGAAATGCCCGAGGTAGATGCCTATTTTGGCACTACTGATCTGCCCCAACTACTCAAAGCCTTGGGGGCCGATTACAAACACGAGCTGTTGGGGGAACGTATCACCACAACTCCCAAAAATTATGCATACTTCAAAGTTTCGGAGGGCTGCGACCGGCCTTGTTCTTTCTGTGCCATTCCTTTGATGCGCGGGAAACACCGCTCCACTCCCATAAACGAATTGGTGGAACGGGCAGAAAAGTTAGCCCAAAATGGCGTCAAAGAGTTGCTCTTGATCGCTCAGGATCTGACCTATTACGGTTTGGATCTTTATCGAGAAAGGCGTTTGGCTGATTTACTTCGAGCACTAGTCAAAGTGAATGGGATCGAGTGGATCCGCTTGCATTATGCTTTCCCTACCGGCTTTCCGATGGAAGTGATCGAGGTGATGAAACAGGAGCCTAAGATTTGCAATTATTTGGACATCCCATTGCAGCACATTTCTGATCCTATTCTCAAGTCCATGCGCAGGGGTACAACACAGAAAAAGACCACCGATTTGATCGAGAGCATTCGAAAGATATTACCAGAAATTGCCTTGAGAACCACCCTGATCGTGGGCTATCCCGGTGAGACAGCATCCGATTTTGAAGTCCTAAAGCAATGGGTTAAGGCCATGCGATTCGAACGTTTGGGCTGCTTTGCCTATAGCCATGAGGAAAACACCCATGCTTATCAATTGGAGGACAATGTACCCCAAGAAGTTAAGCAGGAGCGAGCCAATGAAATCATGAAAATACAATCGGAGATCTCATGGGAGCAAAATCAAAAAAAGGTGGGTAAAATCCTCCGCTGCGTGATTGATCGAAAACAAGGCGATCATTTTATCGGCAGGACTGAAATCGATTCTCCTGATGTGGATAATGAGGTGTTGATCGATGCGAAAAAGTACTATCTCAAGCTTGGTGATTTTACTGTTGTTGAAATTACCGAAGCAACAGATTTCGATCTTTACGGCATTCCTATAAAAACTAAGCCTGCTGAAGATTAAAAAAACACCCCTATCTTTAACTCAAAATGGTCATGAAAGCGCATCACATTCCCTTCATCGAAACCGGATATTTTTCCGACATGATGTGCGATTACCTTGGTGACAAAAAAGAATTACAGCCCTTTCACAGTGGTCTCCCCGGTTTTGAAAACCTCTACCGTCAAGCTTTAAAGAAAAAGAAGGCCTTTCCGTTAGAGATCAGAAAAACCCTATGTGAAAGTATCCGAAGTCAGTACAGCTCAACAGCGATGTCCTCTTCAGTGGCTGATAACCTCCAACTGCTTGAAAGCGAAAATACCCTAACGATCACCACCGGACATCAGTTGTGCCTAATGACTGGGCCACTCTTTTTTATTTACAAAATTGTCAGCACCATCAAACTGTGCCTTCAGCTTAAAAGTAAGTATCCCGATTTGGATTTTGTTCCTATTTACTGGATGGCTTCTGAAGATCACGATTTTGAGGAGATCAGTGCTTTTATTTTTCGTGGAAAAAAATTTAAATGGAATGGCCCCTCGGGAGGGCCCGTAGGGAAAATCAAAACGGAAAGCTTGACCCCATTACTGGACTTGTTCAAACAGGAATTGGGTACTCATGTCCACGCAGAAACCCTAAAACAGATCATTCACAAGAGTTACGAATCCGGTGGAGACTTGTCTGAGGCAACAAGATCCTTTGTCAATGCGCTTTTTGAATCTTATGGCCTTTTGATTTTGGATGCCGACGATCCTGCGCTGAAGAAACATTTTGCACCCTACCTTAAAGAGGAATTGCAATTACAGACCTGTGATCGGGAAGTTAAGTCCCAAATCCAAGCCCTGCAGGAAAACTATAACCCCAACTATAAAGCGCAAGTCAATCCGAGAAACCTACATTTATTTTTACTAGAGGAAGGACAAAGGCATCGATTGATTAAAAATGAAAGTGGTTTTGGATGGGAGGGTAAAAAGGAAACGGTCCTATCGGCTGAAATTTTGAAATGGGTGGAAACCCATCCAGAGAAATTTTCTCCCAATGTGCTTTTGCGTCCTCTTTATCAAGAGGTCATCCTACCCAACATCGCCTATATCGGAGGAGGAGGGGAGTTGGCCTATTGGTTTGAATTAAAGTCCTTTTTTGATAGCCAAAAGATTCCTTTTCCTTTATTGATCCTCAGGAATGCTGCCCTAATCATCAGTGAGAAAAATGCCCAAAAGATCAATAAACTCAAACTGGAAAAGAAAGATTTATTCCTCAAAAAAAATGCCCTCATAAATAAAAAAGTAAGGCAAATCAGCAATATCGATTTGGATCTGTCCCCTTTTAAAAAAATATTGGAAGATCAGTTTGAGACGCTATCCTCTTTGGTCGCACAAACCGATGCTTCTTTTGAGGGTGCGGTTAAGGCCCAAAAGGCAAAACAGTTTAAAGGGATTGATCATTTGGAACAAAGACTGTTAAAAGCGCAGAAAGTCAAATTGAAAGACCAAGTAGAGAGATTGTCACTGTTGCACGAGCAATGTTTTCCTGGAGGAAAATTGCAAGAACGGGTCGAAAATTTTAGCGATTTTTATCTGAGTTACGGAGCGGATTTTATCCCATTTCTGATGGAAATATTTGATCCTTTGTCTGGCGAATTTACCGTGCTGGAGGGTTAGGGTTTACCAACATTTTTTTTTAATAAAATCCCTTTTTCGTCCATTTACTCCAATTGAAATAATTGTATTTTTACCCATGCAAAATAAAGTATTGATTCTTGATTTTGGGTCACAATACACCCAATTGATCGCCAGACGTGTAAGGGAACTATTTATTTACTGTGAAATCTATCCTTACAACAACCCACCAAAAAATCCAGGGGAATACGATGCTGTGATCCTTTCCGGTTCTCCCTATTCCGTCAGATCTGAAGAGGCTCCCCATCCCGATTTATCCCGAATAAGAGGTAAGCTCCCATTGTTGGCGGTTTGCTATGGTGCGCAATACCTCGCTCATTTTTCGGGGGGAAGTGTCAAACCCTCAGACACCCGAGAATACGGCAGGGCCAAGCTTTCCTTTATCAAAGACGGACAAGTATTTTTTGATGGAATTGATCAAGGCAGTCAAGTATGGATGAGCCACAGCGACACTATTGACCAATTGCCGGAAGGAGGCATTCTAGTGGCCAGTACTGAGGATGTTCAAAATGCCGCTTATGCCATTGAAGGGGAGACTACTTTTGGGATTCAGTTCCATCCCGAAGTCTATCATACTAGCGACGGAAAAAAGCTATTGGAGAATTTCCTGATTAAAATTGCCGGGCTTCAACAGGATTGGACGCCAGATTCGTTTGTGGAAATGACGATCAATGACATTCGGGATACTGTAGGTAGTGAAAAAGTCATTTTGGGCCTTTCTGGTGGGGTTGACTCTACCGTAGCCGCTGTATTGTTGAATAAGGCCATTGGCAACCAACTGCAGTGTATATTTGTCAACAATGGTTTGCTCAGAAAAAATGAGTTTGAAAGCGTATTGGATCAATACGAAGGTATGGGGCTTAATGTAAAAGGCGTTGATGCCTCTGATCAATTTCTTAGTGCTCTAAAAGGGGAAACTGATCCCGAGAAAAAAAGAAAGATCATCGGCAATACTTTCATCGATGTTTTTGATGAAGAATCCAAAAAGATAAGTGGTGTCAGCTGGTTGGCCCAAGGAACGATTTATCCCGATGTAATAGAGTCGATTTCAGTCAATGGCCCTTCGGCAACCATCAAATCCCACCATAATGTCGGGGGGCTACCCGATTATATGAGGTTAAAACTGGTGGAGCCGCTCAATATGCTGTTTAAAGACGAAGTCAGACGTGTCGGAGCTAGTATTGGAATCGCACCGGAATTGTTGGGTCGTCATCCTTTTCCCGGGCCAGGATTGGGAATCCGAATCTTGGGAGACATCACTGCCGAAAAAGTTCAGATGTTACAGGAGGTGGATGCCATTTTTATCGATGGACTCAAATCTTGGGACCTATACGATCAAGTGTGGCAGGCCGGGGCCATGCTTCTGCCTGTCAACAGCGTAGGGGTGATGGGAGACGAACGCACCTATGAAAAGTGTGTGGCACTGCGTGCAGTACAATCCACGGATGGGATGACTGCTGATTGGGTCGATTTGCCCTATGCTTTTTTACAAAAAATGTCCAATGAAATCATCAATAAAGTAAAAGGGATTAATCGCGTGGTCTATGACATCAGTTCCAAACCTCCCGCAACCATTGAATGGGAGTAGTACGACTAAAAGCAATATGAAAAAAAATAAATACTTTCTTGTCCTTTTTCTGCTCTTTGGTATCCTTTTGAGTACTGCCCAAGAGATACCCTCAAAATTCCTGTCTCATAAGGTGAAGAAGAAAGAGACTGTCTATGGGATTACCAGAAAATACAATATCACAGAGGAGCAGTTGAATGAATACAACCCTTTATTAAAAAAAGTGGGTTTAAGAAAAAGAATGGTATTGCGGATTCCTGTTTATCCAGAAATAGTTGAGTCAACCCCTGCGTCCCCTAAAGTAGTTGACAATACGGAAACGTATATTGTAAAACCGAAGGAAACCAAATGGCGCATCGCCTATAACTACCAAATGACCATCCCTGAATTGGAGGCCCTTAATCCCCAAATCAAAAAAGGACTACAAGAGGGGCAAGAAATTCGTGTACCCCTCCTGCTCACCTCCCATAGCGCGAGCGAAACGGTTGCGTCCACCTGGGACAGCAGCTATAACTATTATAAAGTACTCCCCAAAGAGGGATACTACAGAATTGAGAAAAAAATTGGGGTGACACGAAAGTTATTGGATTCGCTGAATCCCCAGTTGGCGGCGTTGGGTTTACAAGCAGGAATGGTACTGAGAGTTCCCGGGGCAGCGAGGGGGGTTCTCAAAATCCAAGACGACCTGCTGGTCGAACGGATTTCTCTTTTGGATTCACTAAGTGGAGCTCATGAAATTGAGTTGGCCTTATTGTTGCCTTTTAAAGCCCAAGAGATTGTTTACGACTCGATTGAAGATACCCGTAGGTTATTGCAAAGTAGAAATTTACATACCCTTTCCGCTGATTTTTATTCAGGGGTGATGCTGGCAATTGATACCCTAAGCCATTATGGAATATCCTCAAATCTGAGTGTTTTTGATACCCAAAATAGCATCGCCAAGGTGGATGAAATCGTCAATACCCATGATTTTTCAAAAGTTGATGCCATCATTGGCCCTTTGATCCCCTCCAATTTTGATTATTTATCAACCAAGGCAAAAGTCCGAAAAACACCCAAGGTAGCTCCTTTGTCTACCAATCCTGTTGCAATGAGAGAGGCGGTGTACCAATCGGTGACCCCCAAAACATTTCTCAGAAAAAGAATGTATGAATACTTGGATCGGACATTAAATCGGGAGGACAATATCGTATTGGTTGTAGATTCTCTCAGCCGCCCTGTGGAGGCGGAGCTTTTGGAAATGTTTCCCAAAGCGACCCTTTTACGCCCGGAAAAAAATAATTTTCTGCTGCCGGAGTTGGTGGATTCCCTATTGTTGGATACACTGCCCAACAAAGTGATATTGGAAAGTCAGGATTTTTCCTTGATCTCTAGTGCAAGTTCTCAAATGAGCGCCCAGCAATCTGAGTTGCGGTCCGTTCAACTGTTTACCACCTACCGCGGGAATGCCTACGAAAACCCAAATCTATCCCGAAAACAGTTGGGAGACCTTAAATTTACTTATACTGCTGACCGATTGCCTCTTAAACTGGGGGAATACAATACGTTTCAAAATCATTATATCAGGGCATTTGGCAAGCCCCCTAATCGAACTGTCATTCGCGCCTTCGACCTGACCATGGATCTGATTTTAAGAATGGCTTATGCAAAAAATCTTAAATCTATAGATAAAATCGGTGAGACTGATTATGAAGAAAACCGTTTTTTATATCAAAAACAAAAGAGCGGATTCGAGAATGCGGGCTATTATTTATTGCAACACGACCAGTATGAAATTGTGGAGCTCAAGAAATAGAACAAATGTTCTAAAAGTAGTTAGGGATTTTGTAAATTTGAGACCGGTTAATTGTAATAGAATTAAAACCGGATGCCGGAAGTAAAGTACATTTTTGTAACAGGAGGAGTGAGTTCCTCCTTGGGAAAAGGAATTATAGCGGCATCTCTAGCCAAGTTACTTCAGGCACAAAACTTCAAGGTTACCATTCAAAAATTTGATCCCTACATTAATGTAGACCCCGGTACCCTCAATCCCTATGAGCATGGCGAATGTTATGTAACTGATGATGGTGCGGAAACGGATTTAGATCTGGGGCATTATGAGCGGTTTTTAAATATAAGAACCTCACAGGCCAATAATGTTACCACGGGAAGAGTTTATCAGAGCGTAATTGAAAAAGAACGTCGGGGAGAATTTCTTGGTAAAACCGTTCAGGTCATTCCCCATATCACCAACGAGATCAAAGAGAGAATGCAACTTTTGGGAAAAAGGGGTGATTTTGATATTGTGATCACAGAGATTGGAGGTACGGTTGGTGATATTGAATCCTTACCCTATATTGAATCGGTTCGCCAGTTGATCTACGAATTGGGTGAGGAGAATGCCATAGTCATTCACCTCACATTGATTCCCTATCTCTCCGCTGCAGGAGAACTAAAGACAAAGCCCACCCAGCATTCTGTTAAAACCTTGATGGAAAGCGGAATCAAAGCCGATGTTCTGGTTTGTAGAACGGAACATGAATTGTCTGAGGACTTGAAAAAAAAATTAGCCCTGTTTTGCAATGTTAAGCCCGAAGCCGTAATTCAATCTATAGACGTAGATACCATTTATGATGTCCCCATGAAAATGTTGGAGGAGGGATTGGATCGGGTGGTATTAAATAAACTTCAACTACAGACAAAAGCTGAACTTAATTTAGACCATTGGAAGTCTTTTTTGTATAAATTCAAAAACCCTAGGCGAAAAGTAAAAATCGGTTTGGTGGGAAAATATGTTGAGTTACAGGATTCCTACAAATCCATTTTAGAGGCCTTGATCCATGCCGGTGCCATCAATGAAGCTCAGGTAGAGGTGGTGAGCATCCATTCTGAATTTTTGAATCAGATCAATGCCCAAGAGCAACTCAAGGAACTCCACGGGTTGATTGTCGCTCCAGGATTTGGTGGGCGAGGAATTGAAGGGAAAATTGATGCTATCAGCTATGTCAGAGAAAACAAAATTCCCTTTTTTGGGATATGCTTGGGAATGCAAATGGCAGTGATCGAGTATGCCAGAAATGTACTAATGCAGCCCAATGCCAATTCGACTGAGATCGATGAAGACACAGACTACCCCGTAATTGATATCATGGAAAGTCAAAAAGGGATCGTCAATAAAGGAGGAACCATGCGACTGGGAACTTGGGACTGTGATTTGGTCACAGGCAGCAAAGTCGCTGAGGTGTATGGAAAAAATAAAATCACAGAGCGCCACCGTCACCGTTTTGAGTTTAACAATCAATACAAAAAAGAGGTTTTTGAAAAGGGAGCTTTGAAAGTTTCAGGAGTCAACCCGGAAACCGATTTGGTAGAAATTGTCGAGAATCAAGATCACCCATGGTTTGTGGGGGTTCAGTTTCATCCCGAATATAAAAGTACCGTTTCCAACCCACATCCTTTATTTGTTGCCTTTATCAAAGCTAGTATTGACTATCTTAGCCAACAGTAACCGAACTAAAACCCATGGAAGAAAGAAGATTTGATCCCTACCAATTTATTGGATTCATTTTGATTGCGTTGATCCTTACCTGGATGATGTATGTCAATCAGCCCGAACCGGGGGACGAAACCGCAGTACCTCCCGAAAACACTGAGGTAGCAGCAGAGGAGACTCCTACTGCTCCACCCATTCAAATGAATGATTCCCTTCAAAAAATCAATCTTCAAAGTACTTTTGGAATTTTTACCAACTGGATGACCGATCAAGGGGGCAGCCTTCAACGATTGGAAAACAAAGACCTATTGCTAGAAGTCAGTCCCAAAGGAGGGATCCTTACTCGGGTGCGACTTATGGATTATACGGATTACAAGGATCAGCCGCTGGAATTGATCAAAGAGGGAAACAACCAATTCAATGTTCAGTTCTCTACTAAAGACGGTCGAAGGCTGAACACTAAAGATTTTTATTTTTCACCCCAACTGAGTTCCGAGAACGGAAAACAAAAACTATCCCTTAAAGCCACCATTGCTCCCAACCAATATCTGGAGTTTGTTTATGCCATAGACGCGGAACGGTTTTTGGTCGATTTCAGCATCCAATCTTCTGGTATCGCTTCGCTATTGGACAGCAGTGAACCTGCTTTATTGACATGGGAAACCCGTGCCTATCGGAATTCCAAAAGCATTGATTATGAAGGTCGCTATACCGAACTCACCTATGGCTATGATAGGGATAAAGTTGACTATTTGTCACTTTCCGGTGCTGATGAAGAATCCCCAGAGCAAATTCGATGGGTCTCTTTTCGACAACATTTTTTCAGTGCAATTCTGATTCCCGAAAAGCCGATTGATCAATTAACGGTGACTTCCGATAACCTAGCGGATGACAAATCATTGGAGGAGGTTTTTACCAAAAAATTTGGCCTTCAAATTCCATTGGCATATCAAATGGGTGAATTTGGTAGTCGCTTTGAATATTACTTTGGCGTCACGGACTATCAAACGTTAAAATCTTATGATCGGGATTTGGAATCCTCTATCCCTTTGGGATGGGGTATTTTCGGTTGGCTCAACCGATTTATCTTTTTGCCTTTGTTTGGATTCCTATCTTCTTTCCTACCCCATGGGATCGCTATTATTCTGATGACTATTATTGTAAGGCTGGCGATGTCTCCCGTTACCTACAAGTCTTATGTCTCACAGATCAAAATGAAGGTTTTACGCCCCGAAATTGAGGAGTTGAACAAGAAATACAAAGATAATGCGGTCAAGCGTCAGCAAGAGACCATGAGCCTCTACAATCGAGCTGGAGCCAATCCCATGGCAGGTTGTATCCCTGCTTTGTTACAGCTTCCTGTATTCTATGCCCTTTTTACTTTTTTCCCGGTTGCTTTTGAGCTGCGTAAAAAGAGTTTCCTTTGGGCCGATGATTTGTCCTCCTATGACTCGGTTTTGGATTTGGGATTCAACATACCCTTTTATGGTGACCATGTGAGTTTGTTTCCCATCCTAGCTTCCGTAGCCATTTTCTTTTATACCCAGATGACCACCGGCCAGCAGACCATGCCGCAACAGCCCGGTATGCCTAATATGAAGATCATCATGTACCTGATGCCATTGATGATGTTGTTTTTCTTTAACAACTACGCCAGTGGATTGAGTTTGTACTATTTTGTTTCCAACCTCTTGACCATTATCTTGATGTTGGTGATTAAAAATTACATTATCGACGACGATAAAATCCATGCCAAAATCGAGGAAAATAAAAAGAAACCCAAAAAAGTGGGTGGGTTTTCTGCCCGTTTGCAAAAGGCGATGGAAGAGGCTGAAAAGCAAAAAAAAGCCCGCGGTAGATAGGTCTAAGCTAAAGAATCAGAATTTAATTTCTTGGCGTAACTTTGCGCTATGAAAAAGAAAAGGGTCATTGTAGGTTTGTCTGGAGGGGTAGACTCGAGTGTCGCAGCCCATTTGCTTTCCCAGCAGGATTACGAAGTCATCGGCCTCTTTATGAAAAACTGGCACGATGAGTCGGTGACCCTCTCCAACGAGTGTCCTTGGCTGGAAGACAGCAACGATGCCATGTTGGTGGCCGAAAAGTTGGGGATTCCCTTTCAGACCGTGGATTTAAGTGCCGAATACAAAGAACGTATTGTGGACTATATGTTCGATGAATACGCCGCCGGAAGAACCCCCAATCCCGATGTATTGTGCAACCGGGAAATCAAATTTGATGTTTTTTTAAAGATAGCCCTTTCCTTAGGTGCCGATTATGTGGCCACAGGGCATTATTGTCAAAAGGAAACACTTTCTACCGAAAACGGCAGTGTTTACCGATTGATGAGTGGTGCAGACGGTAACAAAGACCAGTCCTATTTCCTTTGCCAGTTGACTCAAGAACAGTTGGCCAAAACTTTGTTTCCCATCGGACATCTTCAAAAAGCGGAGGTAAGAGAAATCGCTCGCAAATTGAATTTGGTAACTGCCGAAAAAAAAGATTCCCAAGGACTTTGCTTTATCGGAAAAGTGAGTTTACCCGATTTTTTACAACAACAACTACAGCCCAAAACTGGCGACATCATTGAGATCCCCGAAGATTTTTACGAGGGTAAGGAGCCAGCCCAAACCCTGATCGCGCAATCTCAAAAAACTACTTACCAAACTGGCGACGGAAAAATTGTGGGAACCCATCAAGGCGCACATTTTTTTACCATTGGTCAAAGAAAAGGATTGGCAGTTGGAGGGACACCCGAACCGTTGTTTGTGATTGATACCGATGTAACCGAAAATATTGTCTATGTAGGGCAGGGTAAAGATCACTCCGGTTTGCTTCGCCAGGCCCTCAAAGTCAGCCTCGAGGAGGTACACTGGATAAGAGAAGATCTAAGCCTTGTTGAAGGAGCAGAAATGAAGGTGATGGCCAGAATACGATACCGCCAACCACTTCAGAAAGCGACGCTTGTTTTACAAGCCGATTGGCTTTATGTACGATTTGATAAACTCCAATCGGCCATTACTTCGGGACAGTTTGTGGCTTGGTATCAGGACGAGGAATTGTTGGGTTCGGGGGTGATTGCCTGAACATAACATTAATAGATAAAGTTAACAAGTACTCCGACGGCTACCAATACTTTTTAGGATGCATTTATGGCTCCGATACTTCCGAAAACGCCATCTCCACTTGATTGTGCAGGATGTCCTCAAAAGTTTCTCTTTTTCGGATCAAGTGGGCTTTGCCTTCGTACCATAATACCTCTGCTGGGCGGTAGCGGGAGTTGTAATTACTGGCCATAGAAAAGCAATAGGCACCAGAGTTTCTAAAGACCAACAGGTCACCTTCGGTAATTTCTGCGATTTTTCGATTGCTACCAAAAGTATCGGTTTCACAGATATAGCCCACCACGGAGTAAAAACGTTCTTTTCCTTTGGGATTGGAAAGGTTTTCGATATGGTGATGAGAACCATAGAGCATGGGCCGGATCAGGTGGTTAAACCCACTATCTACTTGAGCAAAAACAGTGGAGGTGGTTTGTTTGACCACGTTGACCTGGGTAACGAAATGCCCAGCCTGACTGACCAAAAACTTGCCGGGTTCAAAGATCAGTTGTAAGTCGCTGCCGTATTCTTTGCAAAAAGAGTTAAACCTTTTAGATAGCTTTTCACCCAACTCTTCGATATTGGTTTCGATGTCATTATCGTGATAGGGTACTTTAAAGCCACTTCCAAAATCTAGAAATTCAAGATTTTTAAAATTTCTGGCAGTGTCAAATAAAATTTCTGCGGCATGGAGGAACACGCCAATGTCCAAAATATCACTGCCCGTATGCATATGGATACCATTGATGTTCATTGCAGTATTTTCTACTATACGAAGTAGATGTGGAATTTGATGAATTGAGATACCAAATTTGGAGTCGATATGCCCAACAGATATATTGCTGTTTCCTCCCGCCATCACGTGGGGGTTAATACGGATACAAACAGGGGTTTTGGGATGGCGCGTTCCAAATTGCTCTAACAACGAAAGATTGTCGATGTTGATTTGAACACCCATTTTGGCAACGGTCTCTATTTCTTTTAAGGAGACTCCATTAGGGGTATATATAATGGCTTGGGGTTCAAAACCTGCTGCTATCCCTAATTGAACTTCTTGTACAGAAACCGTATCCAGTCCAGAACCCAATTGCCGCATCAATTTTAAGATAGAGACATTGGACAATGCTTTGGTTGCATAGTTGATCCTGAGGTTGCCAACATCATTAAAAGCGGAAGTTAACCTATGGTATTGCGTGGCTATTTTTTCTGAGTCATACACGTAAACGGGATTGCCAAACTCCGTGGCAATGGCTATTAGATCACTATTTGTCACTTTCGTTCTATTTTATCAAAGGCAAAATTAAACCCCTCTTCATAACTCCCATTGAAAAGTAATAGATGTTATAAAAATTAAACTTATTGTTTTAAATATAACATTATACTTTTCCGCTATTGGTGTATTTTTCAGAGGTGATTTATTATTTTTGAGGGATAAAATTCATAGGATGAATCTACACGAATATCAAGGAAAAGAGATTTTAGCTGGCTTTGGCGTAGCCGTTCAAAAAGGCTTAGTGGCCAACAACTCAGACGAGGCAGTGGTCGCAGCAGAAAAGCTTACGGCAGATACGGGAACCTCGTGGCATGTGATCAAGGCGCAAATACATGCTGGAGGTCGCGGTAAAGGTGGAGGGGTTAAATTGGCCAAAAGCCTCGATGAAGTCAAATCCATTTCTGAACAGATCATAGGGATGCAATTAGTCACCCCTCAAACCCCGCCAGAAGGGAAGAAAGTTAACAAAGTATTGATTGCCGAAGATGTTTACTACCCTGGAGATTCAGAGCCTAAAGAATTTTATGTTTCGGTTTTGCTGAACCGATCCACCGGAAATAATATGATCATGTACTCCACTGAAGGTGGCATGGACATTGAGGCGGTCGCCGAAAAAACCCCAGAGTTGATCTTTACAGAGGAGATCGACCCTGCCTATGGACTGCGCGCTTTCCAAGCCCGAAACGTGGCTTTTAATATCGGTTTGAGTGGAGTTGCCTTTAAGGAAATGGTAAAATTTATCACGGCTTTGTACAATGCCTATGTGGGAGCAGATGCTTCCCTTTTTGAGATCAATCCTGTGCTAAAAACTTCTGATGACAAGATCATCGCAGTAGATGCCAAGGTAACCTTGGACGACAACGCCTTGTTTAGGCATAAAGACTATGCCGAACTCAGAGACTTAAGCGAAGAAAATCCTACTGAGGTTGAAGCCCGTGAAGTTGGACTTAACTATGTGGCATTGGATGGCAATGTAGGCTGTATGGTGAATGGTGCTGGACTGGCTATGGCGACCATGGATCTGATCAAACAATCCGGAGGATCTCCAGCCAACTTTTTAGACGTGGGTGGAACCGCCGATGCCGCCCGGGTGGAGACTGCTTTCCGATTGATCTTAAAAGATCCCAATGTGGCCGCTATTTTGGTCAATATCTTTGGAGGGATCGTTCGTTGTGATCGAGTAGCTCAGGGAATTGTTGACGCCTACAAAAACATGGGAGATGCCATTAACGTACCTATTATCGTCCGTTTGCAAGGAACCAATGCTGATATCGCCAAAAAATTGATCGACGATTCTGGACTCAATGTTCTTTCTGCTACAGCCTTTGAAGAAGCCGCTCAAAAGGTACAAGAAGCGTTATGATTGTCATTTTGACATACTTTTTTAGGAATTAACCGACACACTGTCAGTTATTTTTCATTGGTACAAGATTTGAAATAAGCTTTAAAAAAAAGTTTAATTTAAATCTTAACATCATGAGTTTAATCAAAAGACAAAATCCAGTTTTTACTTCAATCATTGACGATTTGTTTCTCAATCAAGATTGGAACCACATCAATCAAACCGTTCCTGCCGCCAACATCATTGAAGCCGATGATCATTTTGACATCCAATTGGCAGCACCTGGTAAGAAAAAAAGTGATTTTAAAATTGAATTGGAAGAAGGTGTATTGACCATTACTTCTGAGACAGAAACAAAATCTACCGAAAAAGAGGGTAATTATACCCGTAAAGAATTTGGTTACACTTCCTTTAAAAGATCATTTAACATTCCAGAAACAGTTTCGGCTGATAAGATCAGTGCTGCCTACAAGGAAGGTATTCTGACTGTAAGCCTACCCAAAAAAGAAGAGGCCTTACCCCTTCCAAAGAAACTAATTTCTATTAAGTAAGTAAATTAATTAATTGTTTGTTTGAAAAGGCTGGGTTTAAATACCTGGCCTTTTTTTATTGCAATTGGTTTTGTAAAGATTTTATTTCGTCTCTGAGTCTTGCTGCCTCAATAAAGTCCAAGTCTTTGGCCGCCACTTCCATGGCCTTTCTCGACTCCCGAATTTTCTTTTCCACTTCTTCCTTGGTCAAATAGCGGTTTTTGGCCTCTGCGGCTTTTCTATCGCTGAGTTCTTGTGCATAAGTAGCAACAGAATTTTTGGATAAAGCATTGTCTAAAGACTTATTCAGAGCAGTTGGGGTCATATTATTTTTAAGGTTATAGGCCTGTTGCTTGTCCCGTCGATACAAGGTTTCATCAATGGTCTTTTGCATGCTTTTGGTGATGCTATCGGCATACATAATGGCCTTGCCGTTTATATTTCTGGCCGCCCTTCCCACTGTTTGAGTTAGAGACCGATGGCTTCTTAAAAAACCTTCCTTATCTGCATCCAATATCGCTACCAAAGAGACCTCTGGTAAGTCCAGCCCCTCTCTTAAAAGGTTGACCCCAACCAATACATCAAATAATCCTTTGCGCAGGTCTTGCATGATTTCTACCCGCTCCAAGGTATCCACATCACTGTGGATATAACGACATCGTATATTGACCCGTGCAAAATATTTGGTTAACTCCTCTGCCATTCTTTTGGTCAGTGTGGTCACCAGCGTGCGTTCGTCTTTTTCAACCCTAAGTTGAATTTCCTCAATAAGATCATCTATTTGATTCAAACTGGGACGTATTTCTATTTCTGGATCAAGCAATCCAGTAGGTCGTATGATCTGTTCTACATAGACCCCTTCTGTTTGTTTGAGTTCATAGTCTGCTGGGGTAGCACTGACATAAAGCACCTGATTCTGGAGGGCCTCAAATTCTTCAAATTTTAGCGGACGGTTGTCCATCGCTGCAGGCAACCGGAATCCGTAATTCACAAGATTTTCTTTTCGACTGCGATCCCCACCGTACATGGCGTGGACTTGTGAAATGGTGACATGACTTTCGTCCACCACCATCAAATAATCGTCGGGAAAATAATCCAATAAACAGAAAGGGCGTGTCCCGGGATCCCTGCCGTCCAGATAGCGAGAGTAATTTTCAATCCCCGAACAGTAGCCCAGTTCACGAATCATCTCTAAGTCAAACTCGGTGCGTTCGTTTAGCCTTTTTGCTTCTAAAAAACTGCCGTTGGCATTGAAATAATCAACCTGTTTTACCAGATCATCTTGGATTTGAGTAATGGCGTTTTGGAGAATATCTGGGGAGGTGACAAACATATTGGCAGGGTAGAGGGTCAAGCGTTCGAATTTTTCCAAGATTCGGTTTTCGATGGGATCAAAAGACTCAATCTCTTCAATTTCATCCCCAAAAAAATGGATTTTAAAGGCGATGTCAGCATAGCCCGGAAAGATGTCTAAAATATCTCCATTGACCCTAAAGTTTCCCCGTTCAAAAGCTCCTGTGGTTCTGGAGTAAAGGCTCTGCACCAATTTGTGTAGGAGTTGAGTTCTAGAAATTATTTCTCCTTTTTCTACAGCGATGACATTTTTTTGAAACTCCAAAGGATTTCCGATCCCGTAGAGACAGGAGACCGAGGCCACAACCAATACATCTCTTCTGCCAGAGAGCAGAGAGGAGGTGGTGCTCAATCGTAATTTTTCAATTTCTTCATTGATAGACAAATCCTTTTCGATATACAAACCGCTGGTGGGGATATAGGCCTCGGGTTGGTAATAATCATAATAAGAAACAAAATATTCTACGGCATTTTCGGGAAAAAATTGCTTGAATTCCGAGTACAATTGCGCTGCTAATGTTTTGTTATGTGCCAAAACCAAAGTGGGGCGTTGCAATTCCTGAATAGCATTGGCTACAGTAAATGTCTTTCCTGAACCAGTTACTCCCTGTAAGGTGATGTATTTGTCTCCCTCAAAAAAACCAGAGGATATCTGACGTATCGCCTCAGGTTGGTCTCCAGTAGGAGAAAAGCTAGACTCTAGTTTGAACTGCATTTTGCGAAATTAAAGTATATCTCGCCCTTGCACAATATTATGCCCATGTTT
>CBFIIP010000035.1:0-7624 GCA_965662705.1 Flavobacteriaceae bacterium | reverse complement strand
TGGCCATATCCTTCTCCCTCTTTTTGGGGCAATTCCAGTAGGTTCCTTACCGTTGGGGCAATTTGATGGTTATAAAGCTGATTTTTCCGAGCGACCTCTCCCAAGGGGACTACTCCCTTCCCAAAAATAATGATCCAAGTTTGATCTGATCCTTTTATTTTGACCCCGTGACTTCTCCAGCTGTCAATAGGATCGGTTCCTCTTCCATGATCTGTTGTGATGATAAAAGTGGTTTTTCCACGATAATGATCACTTTGTTGGGTGAAGTTCCATAAATCCTCAAGGAGTGCATCGGTATTTTTAGTGGATTTTAGGTAAGACTCATAATCGCCGTCGTGAGCAAAATCATCGGTCTCTCCATAGGCAATATAAATTAAATCCGGTTGGTGTTTTTCAAGGTACACTTTGGCATACTGATGGGTGAACCCGTCTAGCCTCACCGTAGCCCATGGGCTTGGTATTTGTTGTTGCAATTCGTTGAGTAACTTTTCTTTATGGCTAAGTGGAAAATCGGTAGAGGGCTCAAAACCGGAGTTGGTGTAGACCCTGGAACGATCTTCGTTGACAATGGCATCAAAAACATCCCAACTGCCAAAGGCTGCTACCTTAGAGGCGCTATGGACTTTTGCAAATTGTTCTAAAACGGTTTCATTAGGGTTGGGCGTTTTGGCATTGCTATCAATATTTTTATCATCGGCCCTGCCCGTTAATATCTCATTGTAACCAGGGTAGGAAAACCACATTCCATTGGTGAGGTTGACCTGGTTTCCCAAGTTTCTATTGCCATAGATCTGCCCCATTTTTACCACTTTTTGCCAAACAAAAGGCATCAATGCCAACCTTCGCTCTTGGGGGGTTGCCCCCCAAGTCCACCCATAAAGTTTCTCTGGATGCTTGACATACTTTTCATTTCTCACCAACTGGGGATCTGCACCCGAAAAAAGCTCTTGCCATCTCAAGCCATCCAGTGTAATCAAAAACACTTTCTGATCCCCCTTAATTTGCTGGGAAAACCCAAATGATATCATTGATAAAAAGCCCACCAATATCAACCGTTTTATCCTTTTTTGGACAAAAACCTTACCCTTTGAATGGCCTAATAAGTAATCCATATTTTGTTATGATACAATTTCCATAGGCCCAAATGTAAAAACAATATGATCCCCCAGACTGAAATGTTTTTTATTTATTCAATCAGAACTCTAAGCTCTGTACTTTCAAGCACTACCAATTGATCCCATTCTTCCCAATGTTTGGAAAAAGAATCTTCACCGTAAATTTTTTCAAAGGCTGCTTTTAAATCGACCTTGGAGTCATATAAGTCTTCCAAACGCTCCGCAGTCTCCACAATATCCATTTTCCATCCTTTGGTCTTCAATTCAGTTGGCCAAAAAATATGATAGCTAAGACCCGCTGATTCTCTGGCTTTCTTAATTCTATTGGCAAGTTGAAAGGTCTTTGCTATAACATTTTCTCCCTCCTTGAAAGACATCCTCCATATTTTTGCATATTTCGGAATTTTACCCTTATTGGATTGGGAAGAGATCGGAGTGGCATACCTGTAAAAATTCGAGTCGCCATAATCTTTAATGTATTTTATCACATTCTTGTTCCAATTATTGGTTTTGACATATTCAAATTCCTTTTCATCGAATTCTTTGGATGAAAATGGGCCTTTGATCCAATAGAATTTGTGTATTTTTCCTCCAGCAATTACTTTTCTCAAATAGGCTTTGTTGCTGTCTTCCCCCTTATAGAACTGACTACGGTGGTTGTTTACCTCGTTCACAAACTCCGATATAAACTCAGCTTTTGGGAAGATTTCAATGACTTGATACATCGGCAAAGGTTCCTCTGGCCAGTTGATCTGCTCCTCAGTTTCATTTTGTGAGAAAACATTTAAATGGCTTAAAATTGTGATTGTAAAAATGTGTAATAATAAATTTTTCATGATGCTGTTCTTATGGTTAATAAAATAAATATAATTGATTTCATTCAAATTACAACTACTATACAAAACGTGAAGTTGGCGTTAGAGGTTTTAATTTCGATAGAAGTTCCCAAGCAAAAATAGACGCTTAACTCTGTATGAACTTTCGGTGATATTACTTTCTCCTCTGACCTTGATTTCCCAACTCAAATAGGCTTGTGCTTTTTCAATGCCTTTTGGGTTGATCAGGTATTCACATTTGCGGTTTTCAATTCCAAGAATATTTTCATTTTGAGCACCGCAAACGCTTAAAATCAAAATAAAAAACAGATGGAGTGGTAGGGAATGATAAGTTTTTTTAATTGATCACTTTTTATGGATTCAATCAATTTTTATTTGAAAAATTTAGGAGGGTTTATACAGAAAATCAGGAAAGTATCCCTTTTACCACATTCCCATGAACATCGGTAAGCCTATACCGCCTTCCTTGATGTTTAAAAATTAGGCGTTCATGGTCTACTCCACATAAATGCATCAAGGTGGCGTGAAAATCATGAACATGAACAGGGTCTTTTACCACATTATAGCCAAAATCATCGGTTTGGCCATGCAAATGACCCGGTTTAACTCCTGCTCCAGCCATCCACATGGTAAAAGCTTTGGGGTGATGGTCCCGGCCATAGTTGGTTTCGGTCAATTCCCCTTGTGAGTAGACCGTACGTCCAAATTCACCGCCCCAGATCACCAAAGTGTCTTCAAGCAAACCCCGTTGTTTTAAGTCTTTGACTAAGGCTGCATTGGCTTGATCGGTCCGTTTATTTTGATTTTTTACCCCATCGGGGCATCCCACGTGCTGGTCCCACCCTTGATGATAAAGCTGGACAAACCTGACCCCTTTTTCCAATAATTTTCTCGCCATCAAGCAATTCGCAGCATAAGTACCTGGATCACGACTGTCTTCACCATACATATCAAAGATGTAATCAGGTTCGTCGGATACATCGGTAACCTCGGGAACTGATGTTTGCATTCTAAACGCCATCTCATACTGGGCCATGCGTGCGTTTATCTCCGGATCCCCATAAGCATCGTATTGTAAGGCATTCAATTGGCCCAAATAATTCAGCATTTTTCTCCTGTCCTGACCATCGTAGTTCTCTGGATTACTTAAATAGAGTACGGGATCCTTGCCCGAGCGGAATTGAACCCCTTGGTGTTCGGTGGGTAAAAAACCATTCCCCCAAAGACGAGAATAAAGCGGTTGTCCCCCCATATTTTTTGTAATTAGGGTGATGAAAGTCGGTAAGTTTTCATTGTCAGAACCAAATCCATAACTCAACCAGGAGCCTATTGAAGGTCTTCCTGGAAGTTGATTTCCAGTTTGCATAAAAGTTATGGCAGGATCGTGATTGATTTGATCGGTCTGCATCGATTGGATAAAACACAAATCATCGACCACCTCTGAGGTGTGGGGAAGCAACTCACTTGCCCATCTGCCGGATTGACCGTGCTGCTTGAAATTAAAAATAGAAGGGGCTATAGGATAGACGGATTGCTCAGCACTCATCGCAGTCAGTCGTTGTCCTTGGCGAACAGAATCAGGCAAATGGTCTCCGAACATCTTTTTTAATTTTGGCTTGTAATCCCACATGTCCAGTTGTGAAGGGCCCCCACTTTGAAAGAGATATACAATCCGTTTTGCCTTAGGCAAATGGTGAGGCAATCCTAATCGGTTCCTATTTAAAGGGGCTGAAGAGACCAAATTATGCTCCCCTTTTGTGGATGCAAAAGCCTTTTCTGCATTCAACAAAGACCCCAATGCCAGAGCCCCCAAGCCCATGGAGGTCTTGGTCAAGAAATTTCTTCGATCCAGCTGTTTTTCAACCGCTTGTAGGTCTTTATTGTTCGATCTTAGCTTATCGTGATTGTGACACATAGTTTCTCGTTTCTCAATTTTAAATTCTCATCAATCCCTCTTCATAAAGATACATTATTGTTCGCTTTATCTTTTAATTATGGCTGCGTCAGAATTGATGATCGTGCTGGCTACAATTGCATTTGCCGCCACCAAAGCTTTATTCTTATAATTAGATGTCCTGAACTCGCCGGTGTTCAACCAACCTTCCGCTTTGTGTTTTTTTGACTTAAACTTTTTATATTCAGAGGACTGAAGGTCCAATAAAAGATTTAATTCTTCTGGTCCGATGCTTCTGCCAGTCAACCGTTTAAACGCATCTGAAATCCCCGCTTTTGGATCTTCAAATGACAACATATTATACCCCAGAACACGGGAAGCTTCCACGTAAATAGGATCATTCATCATCACCAGGGCTTGAAGAGGAGTATTCGTCTCTTGTCTACGAACCGAACAAAAAGAACGACCGGGTGCATCAAAGGTGGCTATTGTGGGGTGGGGTACCGAACGTTTCCAAATGGTATACATGCTCTTGCGGTACAGCTTGTCCCCTGTGTCCGTTTCGTAGGATCCTCTATTAATTTTCCACAAACCCTCTGGTTGGTAGGGCCTAACACTCTTTCCCCCAATGGTTCGGTTCAAGAGTCCCGAAGCCGCCAGAGCATTGTTCCTCAACATTTCGCCCGATAATCTTTTTGATGGGCCGCGCGCCAATAGTCGGTTCGTCTTGTCTCTTTTTAAAAGGGCCTCACTGGCTATGGAGGATTGCTGATAGGTATTGGACATCACCATTAATTTGATTAGATTTTTTACGTTCCAACCAGATGCTATGAATTGAATAGCCAACCAGTCCAAAAGCTCGGGATGGCTTGGCATCTCTCCCTGGTTCCCAAAATCCTCAACCGTTTTTACTATGCCTGTTCCAAAAATGTTTTTCCAATAACGATTGACCGCAACACGAGCTGTTAAGGGATTGTTTTTGTTAGTGAGCCACGCTGCCAATCCAAGTCTGTTTTTTTGAAGACTGTCCGGAAAGCTGAGAATGTTTTCTAACACATTTGGGTATACCCTTTCTCCATATTGATCATATTGTCCCCGTTTTAACAAGAATGTTTTACGGGGTTTTTCCATCTCTTTCATGACCATAATTTCCTGTACCTGCTGCAAGCTATCTACTTGAATTTTTCTTGTATCGGACAGTTCAGCTAATGAAGATTGAAATTTTTTTGAAAAATTATTGAGGTAGTATCCTTTTAGCATTTCCTTCTCAGGGGGAGTCAACTCTCCTAGCGATTTATTGACAATCTCTTGAAATTTTTTTGGGTCGGAAATTTGAATGACTTCCAGCGGATTTAGGGCTTTGGTGAATACCAAAATGTCATCCACTACAGCACCGCCGATTCCCTTACCACGCCATCGTGCTCCAATTTGTAATCCTGGTTCAGTTTTGTGGTTGTAAATGATGTCCTTATACAAATTATCTACCGACACATCGGTTTTAAGTTCTTCTCCATCCAAATAGATTTTTAGACCTTTTGCTTTGCTTGAACCATCATAGGTCATTGTAAGTTGTAACCACTTATTCTTAGGAACTTCATTATTACTCAATTCTACAATGGCATTGTCTGGCCAAAAATGGGCTAACATCACTTCCAACCGATTGTCCTTCAGTGCCAAATGGAAGCCTCTATAATTGTATAACCTGGTGCCAATATTTTTATGGAAAATAACCCCGCTCTCCAATTCCTCCGGAATATTGATTCGGAGACCAATGCTAAAGGTTTGGTTTCTTTTAAAAACCCCTATACGATCAAAATCTAACCAAGCATCACCGTCGAGTTCGAGTCCTTTCGCAGAATACCCATCGACTATTTTAGGGAACTGTTTTGGCGAATGCTGCCTTTTCATTTTTCCTTTTTCAGCGGGATTGAGTGCGTTGTTCAAACTGCCATTTAAAAAATCCACTTTGGCAATGAGCTTATTGGGGAAGCCATTGGATTTAAGTTTTCGATAGCTTTCTTTTTCTACCCATTGGTTTGCAAACTTAGATTCGGTGCGGACTACATTATCCATTTCTTTTTGCTTGTTTTCAACAAGAGTATTGGCGTAGGCAATGAATTCCTCCTGCTCAGGGGTAGGGAGTAGCATATTTGGGACCGGCATGGAGGAATCAAACGAAATTTGGCCTGATTCATTCACATTATTAAAGAAACTGTACATTTCATAATAATTCTTCTGTGAAATAGGGTCATACTTATGGTCGTGGCATTTGGCACAAGCCATGGTCAATCCCAGAAAGGCCTCCCCCACAATATTGGTACGGTCTGCAACATACTCTGAGCGAAATTCTTCATCTATAATTCCTCCTTCTTGGTTTTGAGGGTGCAATCGATTGAAGGTCGTTGCTAAAATATCTTCTTTACTGGGGTTTTCCATCATATCGCCGGCCAATTGCAAGCGAATGAATTCGTCATAAGGGATGTTTTTATCAAATGCTTTGATGACCCAATCCCGATAGGGCGAAACATCTCGATATCGATCTACGGTATAGCCATGGGTATCTGCATAACGCGAAAGATCCATCCAATCTAAAGTCATTTGCTCCGCATAATGAGGAGAGTCCAGCAATCGATCCACTTGTTTTTCAAAAGCACGAGGCGAACTGTCATTAACAAAAGATGCTATTTCGAAAGGGCTTGGTGGCAAACCGGTCAAATCAAAACTCAATCTTCTCAGTAAAATTTCTTTATCTGCTTTTTTGCTGGGTTGCAGGGCTTCTTCCTCTAATTTGGCCAAAATAAAATTATCGATAGGATTGGCTGCTTTTTCCTTTAATTTAACGGAGGGTATTTTAGGATCTTTGGGTGGAAGAAATGCCCAATGCGCTTTGTATGTTGCCCCTTGATCGATCCATTTGATGAGCAACGCCTTTTCGTGATCCGTAAGTTTTAAATGGGATTCCGGCTCAGGCATTACCACTTCATGATCATCAGAGATGATTCGATGAACAAGCTGGCTTTGTTTTATGTTGCCAGGTGTTATGGCAAACTTTCCCCGAGATCCCTCCAATTCGGCAAAAGCAAATTCAGGAAGATGTAATTGTAATCCAGCTTTGACCTTTGCTTTGTCTGGCCCATGACAGATAAAACACTTATCAGAAAGGATGGGCTTGATGTCGTGATTGTAATCAATCTCTTCAGGTAAATCCTCATAAGCTTCTTGAATGGGCTTGGGTAGCTCTAGGTCTTTACAAGAAAATAAAAAGCCGATTAAACTGAAGACAATGATGGATCTCAGGTGTCGCTTGGTCATACTTTGCACATAATACAATATATAAAGTTAAAAAAATATTCGTCCTTTTTGTATTTGCAAATATTGAGCAAGAAGAAAAAAACCCTCACTGAAGAGAAGGGCTTTGATTGGTTGTTAAGTATTGTCTAGTGTAGCGGTGACACTAGTGTAGAAGATCGTACTCGAACCTTCGACCTCTTGACTGCCAGTCAAGCGCTCTACATTAACAGACGTGTTGTAATTAGTTGAAAATTATGCACTTAGAGGTAATTCAGATTTAACTGAATTTGAAAATGCCAAAAACGTGCCAACATGAGTATCACTTATCCTAAAGTTTGCCAATCGATTCATGGCAAATACTACATCGACTTTGTTTTAAATAACAAAAGATACCGCCTCAAGAACGGTAACAAAATCAAGCTTAAACTCAACCCTAATTCATTCCCTGTAAAACAACGCAGGAGGCAAGCTGAACTATTAGCTAAGAA
>CBFIIP010000034.1:0-11680 GCA_965662705.1 Flavobacteriaceae bacterium | reverse complement strand
CTCAAAGGCCCTACTTCAAAGTCAAATTCCAATCCCAGCATCAATCCTCGTCCTTTGATTGTTGCCCCTTTGATTTTTTTGGCTTTACTCCTAAAATAGGCTTCCATCTTTTTGGCATGCTTTTGGAGTTCCTCTTTTTTAAGGATTTCCAATACGGCGAGGGAGGCGGTACAAGCCAAATGATTTCCTCCAAAAGTAGTCCCTAACATTCCGTATTTGGGTTGAACGTCGGGGTGAATCAGTATCCCACCTATCGGAAAACCATTGCCCATTCCTTTGGCCATGGTAATAACATGCGGTTTGATGTGGTTGTTTTGAAAAGCGAAAAAGGTACCCGATCTGGAAAAACCAGATTGCACCTCATCAGCGATCAGAGCAGTATCATATTGGTTGCAAAGTTTTTCCATTGCCAATACAAAATTATCCTCTGGCATATCGAGTCCTCCAACCCCTTGTATGGGTTCAAAAATAACGGCACATACATCGCCTTTTTGCAATTCCTTTTCCAATGCCTCTGCATCGTTAAAAGGAATAAAAGTCACCTCTTGTTGTTGGTTCAATGGTGCATTGATATTCTGATTGTCGGTAGCTGCAACCGCTGCCGACGTTCTGCCGTGAAAAGCATTCTTAAAGGCGATTACTCTCTTCTTACCAGTATGAAAAGAGGCCAGTTTTAGCGCATTTTCATTGGCTTCTGCACCCGAGTTGCACAAGAAAAGTTGATATTCGTGTAAGCAGGATTGCTCCCCGATTTCGTCTGCTAATTGTTGCTGTAGTGGGTTTTCTACCGCATTGGAATAAAAAGCAATTTTTTGCAATTGCTCTTGCAATCTATTGACATAATGGGGATGGCTGTGTCCAACGGAGATCACCGCATGCCCCCCGTACAGATCCAAATATTCCGTTCCCGCCTCATCGTATACATGGACATCTTTTGCCTTTACAGGGCAAACGTCATAGAGTGGGTAAACGTCAAATAGTTTCATTGCATTTTAATTTCATTGATTTTATCAAAAGAGGCCATCAAACCTTTTATGAGTGATGAACTCAGCCCTTGGTGTTCCATTTCATTCAATCCCGCAATGGTACAGCCTTGTGGGGTTGTGACCTTATCGATCTCTGTTTCGGGATGGGAGTTGGTTTCAATCAATAGACTGGCCGCCCCTAAGGCGGTAAACATCGACATCCGCATGGATTCATCCGCATCAAAACCCATCTGTACCCCTCCTTGTGTTGTGGCTCGGATCAGTCGCATCCAAAAAGCAATACCACTGGCACAAACCACAGTAGCGGCTTGCATTTGTTTTTCATCAATATTGATGGTGGTTCCCAAACCATTAAATATGGCTTCAGCGATGGCAATCCTTTTTTCTCCCACTGCATTGGAACACAAACAGGTCATGGATTTTCCAACTGAAATAGCGGTATTGGGCATGCTTCTGATGATGGGATAGTTCGCTCCCACTTTTTCTTCCATCCGCTGGATACTATAACCGGTAATGGCAGAAATTAATACGTGTTTGTCGGTCAAAATATCTTTGATATCCTCTAGGATCCCGTCAAACTGTTTGGGCTGAACCGTAAATATGATGATGTCGGCATTTTTTACGGCCTCTTGATTGTCCGATGTCACTTTGACATTGGTGTACTCCTCCCATTTTTCAATGGCACTAAGATCTCTTTTGGTCAAGTATAGAGAAGTATAGGTATTATTATATACCAAACCTTTGGCAATACTCAACCCCAAATTTCCTGATCCGATGATGGCTATTTTCATTTTGATTCTTTTAAATTTTAAAATACACTGGCTTTAAGCTGAAGCCCTAAATCTTCTTCCCATCCCATGATGAGGTTTAAGTTCTGTAGGGCTTGACCTGAGGCGCCTTTTACCAAATTGTCAATGACTGATGTGATGAGCAGTTGATCCTCGAATTGGTGTAGGTGTATCACACAATGATTCGTATTGACCACTTGTTTTAAAGTAAGCTCATTGTCTGAGACATGAGTAAAGGGATGACTTTTATAATAGGCTTTGTACATCTCAATAGCGTTTTTTACATCTCCTTCATATGCGGTGTAGCAACTGGCAAAAATCCCTCTTGTAAAATTTCCTCTTTGGGGAAGGAAATAGATTTTGGGATGCTCCAAGGTTTCTCCGATTTCTCCCAAATGTTGATGGGTAAAAGGTTTGTACCAAGAGACATTGTTGTTTCTCCAGCTAAAATGTCCTGTGGGACTTAATCCTACGCCTGCTCCTGTACTTCCTGTGGTGGCGTTCACATGGACAGCCGTATTGATCATACCTTCTTTTGCCAAAGGCAATAGGGCCAATTGTATAGCGGTGGCAAAACAACCAGGATTGGCAATGGCATTGGCTTTTTCTATTTTTTCCCGCTGGTTTTCTGGTAACCCATATACAAAATCATAATCCTGAAATTGAGCGTCTTTTTTCAATCTAAAATCGTTGCTCAAATCAATAATAATTGTCTTTTTAGAAAAGTGATTTTTTTCCAAAAACCCAGCCGATTTACCATGCCCTACACATAGGAATACCGCATCTACATCTGGATTGATAGAAGCAGTAAAATTGGGTGCTCCGCTACCGAGTAAATCCAAATGGGTATCGTGAAGTGGTGTTCCGGGTTGGGTGGTACTGTATACAAAATCCAATTCCAGTGCTGGGTGATGCATTACCAGTCGAATTAATTCTCCTCCAGTATAACCCGATCCCCCTATGATACCTACTTTCTTCATTTTTCTTTATTTACAAATTGGTATATTTTATTTTGATTGGAGAGCAGTTTAATAAAGCCTTTGGCGTCATCGGCAGACCATCCTTTGTTTACTTCTCCATAACTGCCAAATGCAGCATTCATCAAGTCGTGATCTGATTCAATTCCGTTGAGTTCAAATCGATAGGGGTGAAGGGTAAGGAACACCTTTCCACTAACCTTTGATTGACTGTTGCTCAAAAAAGCCTCCAAGTCTCGCATTACGGGATCTAAATATTGACCTTCGTGGAGTAACATTCCATAGAAATTACCCAATTGTTCCTTTTGGAACTGTTGCCATTTGCTCAAAGTGTGTTTTTCGAGAAGGTGATGGGCCTTGATGATCAAAAGAGGAGCAGCGGCTTCAAAACCAACCCTCCCTTTGATACCGATGATGGTATCCCCGACATGGATGTCTCTCCCAATAGCAAATTTTTGGGCTTGTTCTTGTAATTTAATGATATTGTTGACCGGATTGTCCATCTGGTCATCAATTCCTATTAGTTCCCCTTTTTCAAAATGAAGGCTTACTTTTTTAGATTCTCTTTTTTCAAGTTGAGAAGGATAGGCGGATTCGGGTAGGCTGTCTTGGGAAGTCAAAGTTTCCTTACCGCCCACACTCGTTCCCCACAGGCCTTTGTTGATAGAGTACTGTGCTTTTTCCCAAGAGAGAGAAACTCCATTTTCTTTGAGGTATTCGATTTCAGCCTCCCTCGAAAGCTGTTCATCTCTGATGGGGGTAATGATCTCAATATTGGGTGCCATGACTTGAAAAATTAAATCAAATCTTACTTGGTCGTTGCCTGCCCCGGTGCTCCCATGGGCGATGGCCTCTGCTCCAATTTTTTTAGCATAGGTAACGATTTCCATGGCCTGGACAATTCTTTCGGCACTTACCGATAGGGGATAGGTATTGTTTTTGAGAACGTTTCCAAAAATCAAATATTTGACCACCTTTTCGTAAAAGGAGGACAAAGCATTGATGGATTGGTAGGTATGTGCCCCCATCTGCAAGGCTTTGGTTTTCATTTCCGCTACCTCATGGGCATCAAAACCTCCGGTATTGACACTGATGGCGTGGACTTCATAACCTTGCTTGGATAGTTTCATCAAGCAGTAAGAAGTATCCAAACCTCCGCTGTATGCCAATACTATTTTTTTATTTTCCATGATATTATTAACTATATACATTAATGTTTGGAATCGTGCAACATGCCTGTACACAAGCACATACTTCTTTCTGTACGGGTGAGAACGTCATAATTTTTACAGGTTTGACAGCCTTTCCAAAATTCAGGATCGTCCGTTAGCTCTGAAAAAGATACCGGTCGATACCCCAACTCGAAATTGATTCGCATCACCGCCTTACCGGTGGTGATTCCAAAAATTTTGGCATCTGGAAATTTTTCCTTGGACAAATCAAATACCTTATGTTTGATTTGCATGGCAAGTCCTTTTCCACGATGTTTTGGAGAGACAATCAGGCCGGAATGGGCGACATATTTGCCATGTCCCCAAATTTCAATGTAGCAAAACCCTGCAAATTCATTGCCTTCTAAAGCAATGACTGCATTGCCCGTTTCCATCTTTTTACTGATGTATTCAGGACTTCTTCGTGCGATGCCAGTCCCCCGTATTTTGGCCGACTCCCCTATACAGGTACTAATAGTTTGGGCGTGAATGATATGTTTTGCGTTGGCAATAACTAGTTCCATTATTGACAAAGTTGATTAGGTTTAAAAAACAGCTTGAGATTGATGCAAAAAGAGACTGGACGCACCTGAGTCTCGTGTAGAGAGAAGTACCCGCTAGGGGCGGCGTGGACGTGTTGGAACAGAGCTGAAAGTAAAAGCGGTTCCCAAGTTGTATGTCGTTGCATCTTTCATTTGAAATGCAAATATCCGAATTTTATTTTTTTTGGCAAAATCATTAATTATTATTCAGAAATCCCCACCTAACTAAGGTTTTAAAAAGAAAATAAGTGTAGTCAAAATTATATCTCGGCTGTTCCAAAATACTTAATTTTGCTCATGTTTCAGAAGTTCCAAAATCATTTGTCAAAATATTTTCCTCGACTCGAGGATCAAAAACTCCTATTGGCATTGAGCGGTGGGGTAGACAGTTGTGTATTATTGGATCTGTGTTTGAAATCGGGACTTTCCCCTGCGGTGGCCCATTGCAATTTTCAATTAAGAGGAACGGCCAGTGAGGACGATGCTATTTGGATCCAAAATTTAGCCCAAGAAAATAACTTAAAATGTCACATTCAAAACTTTGATACCCAAACTCATGCTTTAGAAACAAAAGTGTCTATTCAAATGGCGGCACGAGAATTGCGATACCAATGGTTTGAAAAGTTGTGCTCCGAAAATGACTATGATTTGATTTTGGTGGCCCATCATGCCGATGATGCTATAGAAACTTTTATGATAAATACCATGCGGGGCTCAGGCCTAAAAGGATTGTTGGGTATTCCTGGGCGTAGAGGAAAAATCCTACGTCCTTTGTTGCCTTTTTCTCGTGAAGAAATCAAAAATTATGCAAGGGAAAATAAAATCGAATGGAGAGAAGATGCTTCCAATGCCAAAACCGATTATCTGCGCAACGCCCTTAGGCATGAAGTCATCCCACTATGGAAAAAAAGAGAACCTAATTTCGATGCACAATTTCAGGAAACATTGTCGTATTTGGGGCAAGCACAAGCTGTATTGGATGATATTGTTGAGGATTTCAAAAACAAAAATTTTGTCCCTCAAAATTCAGGGTTTAAAATTCCAGTAAAAGCATTGAAAGGCCTATCATCATTAGACTATTACTTGTATGTCTTGTTTGCATCCTATGGTTTTAGAAATATAAACGATCTTAAACAAATGATGCAGTCACAAAGCGGTAAACAGCTTTTTTCTGCTACCCACCGATTGGTCAAAGACAGAGAGGATTTCTTGTTAACCCCTGTTGTGGAATCTGATGACAAACCCTTTTCTATTGACTCAAAAACTTCGTCCATTCACACACCCATAAAGCTTAATTTTTTTTCCAAAAAAACTTTTGAAAAAGGAGATTCTAAGAGCCTGTTGGTGGATAAAGACAAGTTAAAGTTTCCATTGACCCTTAGAAAATGGAAGCAAAGTGATTATTTTTATCCCGATGGGATGAAAGGAAAGAAGAAGCTAAGCAAGTATTACAAGGATGAAAAGTTTTCTCTTTTGGATAAAGAGTCCCAGTGGTTACTGTGTTCAGACGAGGACATTGTATGGGTAATTGGCAAAAGGGCAGATCAACGTTTTTTGGCCGATCAGGACACACAAGACAAATGGTTAATTCGATTCGATGATTAAAAAAAGTTTTTTACTCTTGTTTTTATGGGTGTTGGGTCTCCAGGCACAAGATTCTGTGGTATGGAAAACCGACCTAAAAAAAATAACGGACGTTGAGTTTATTTTAGAGTTTACGGCCAGCATACAACCCAAATGGCATTTGTATTCTCAAAACCTTCCAAAGGAAGGGCCCTTGCCAACAGAATTTGAGTTTGAAGGCGCAGGGATTGATTTCGAATTGGTGGGAAAAACAGTGGAGAGTGAGTCCATTACCGCTTTTGACCCTATTTTTGAAATGGATTTGTCTTGGTTTGATGGCGAAGCGACTTTTCAACAAAAAATACGATTGCTAAACCCCGAACTTGCCACGATTTTTGGGCAGATACAATATCAAGCTTGTGATGATAAACTCTGTATTTTCAGAAACGAGCCTTTTCGTTTTGTTTTGGATGCATCCAAAGTAGTTGACGAAGAACAAAAAACCATTGATTCCAAAAGCTTAAAGCAAACAGCGGCTCTAAAATTACCATTAAAAAATAAAGAACTATTGGATCAAAATCAAGACCAAAAGAGTGAGAATCCATTATTTAATCTTTTTCTATTGGGCTTTATTGGTGGTTTGATCGCCTTACTGACACCCTGCGTTTTTCCAATGATCCCCCTTACTGTTTCCTTTTTCCTAAAACAAAGCGGTAACCAGCGCAAAGGAGTAGGTCGGGCTTTACTCTATGGCTTTTTTATACTCTTGATTTATGTGCTGCTGAGTTTGCCTTTTCACTTTTTAGATGCTTTAGACCCTCAAATACTCAATACCCTATCCACTAATATCGTCATGAACCTGGTCTTTTTTGCGGTATTTGTCTTTTTTGCCTTTTCATTTTTTGGCTATTATGAATTAACACTTCCCAGTAGCTGGAGCAATCGATCTGACAATGCTGCGGCAAGTAGTGGTATATTGGGTGTCTTTTTTATGGCACTGACCTTGGCCATTGTTTCTTTTTCCTGTACAGGACCTATATTGGGTTCGCTACTCGCAGGATCACTATCTTCTGAAGGGGGAGCTACTCAATTGACCGTTGGAATGGCAGGTTTTGGTTTTGCCTTGGCTTTACCTTTTGGCTTATTGGCCTTGTTTCCCAACGCACTCAAATCCATTCCCAAATCAGGAGGCTGGATGACCAAAGTAAAGGTGACATTGGGTTTTTTGGAACTCGCACTGGCACTAAAGTTTTTATCTAACGCAGATCTGGTGGCGCATTGGGGCCTACTCAAACGTGAGATTTTTGTTGGAATATGGCTGGTTATTTCCATTCTATTATTTGTTTACCTAATGGGATGGTTACGCTTTCCCCACGATGTAAAAGGGGCTAAGATTTCTAAGCTACAACGGTTTTTTACCTTTTTGGTGCTCTTGTTTATATTTTATTTAATCCCAGGGTTGGGAAAAAATCAAGAAGGACAACTTACCTTACTGAGTGGATTTCCTCCACCCGTTTTTTACAGTGTTTATCCCTCTGATTCAGCATGTCCATTGGGTCTAAACTGTTTTAAAGATTATGAAACAGGTAAAGCCTTTGCTCAAGCAAATGACAAACCCATTCTATTAGATTTTACGGGTTGGGCGTGTGTGAATTGTCGAAAAATGGAGGAAAATGTTTGGTCCCAACCCGATGTTTTTCGTTTGTTGAATGAGGAGTTTGTCATTATTTCTCTCTATATCGATGATCGTAAAGAGTTACCCTCAGACGCGCAATTTAACTTTCAATATTCCAATGGAAGAATCAAGACGATCAAAACCATAGGAGAAAAATGGGCCACCTTTCAAAGCATAAATTTTGCCTCTGCTTCGCAACCTTATTATGTCTTGATGTCAGCCGATGGAACATTGCTCAACAGTCCTGTTCAATACACCGATACAGATACCTATAAATTATGGTTGCAATCGGGATTAAAACAATTCAAAGAAAATAAACAGCCCTCCAAAGGCTATGCCTTTTAGAATTAATCTAAAGGTTGATCCAATAATTGATTTTTAGGGTCAGACTCCAATTTCGATTGGGTTCCATCATACGGGTATCACTGCTGTTGAATACCAGAAAAATATCCGAAGCGGGTTTGTACCGCCATTGAAATCGGGAGTTGAAATTCCAAAGCTTTTGTTGTTCGTTGTATTGATAGAGATTGGAAAAGAAAATATTTTTGGTAAAAGTAAAATTCGATTTAACCCCTAACAGCCAAAATCCATTGGTTCCCCAAGGTTCCTCAAGCGTTATGTGATTGTAACTGATTAAAGAATTTAACTCCACATAAGGTTGAAAACGGTATCCCATTTCGCTAAAGAAAAGCCACCTTTTCCCATCTTGAAAGTAGCCCCCATAGGAGGATTTAACCGCATAGGTAAATAGACTTTGGGGCTTGGAGTCGTATTCTAGATTGATGCTGTTCCACCGATGTTCGGTCAGTGCGTTAAGACTAAGAATACCTGTTCTTATGGGATCAAATGGATTTTGTAGGATGATGAATTGATTTTCAAAAGTAAGGGCCATTTCGCTCCTATTTTTAAAATTCACCTCATAGCCCAACTTCGTTTTTCGGTCGATACCCAACCCGTCAACATTGAAATATTGAATGCTCCCGACCATTGGGCCGTGGGACAAAACCTTTGATTCATCTCTGGGAAAAAACAAATATTTGAATGTGGTATCAAATTTATAATAGTGGGTTCGAGGAACATAGCCCACTTCGGCATTGTAATTTCCCCCCACATATTCTAATTGGAAACTCCCTAAGAAGTTATTGTCGTTATAGGTGAGGTTACCTGCAAAAATAGCATCGTCATCGCTCACCTTTGGACTAAAGGATTTGAGGTACATCAATTTGCCATTCCACAGATTATCCGCCGAAAAATAGTTGTATTCCAAGCCTAAATTACGGTTGTATTCTCCGCTTGTGTTTTTGAAGTTTTCAAGCTCACCCACGCTTTGCTTGTTAACAAAAATCATCCCGATAGAAGAGCGATCCAAGACCTTGCGTTGTAAACTGAAAACACCGAAATTTTCACTTGGAATTCCTTTTTCTTTGTCCTGTTGGGTTTGAATATCCAATAGTCCAATCCTCCACTTTTCGTCTATATTTCCACTCAGCCGTATTCCACCAATAATCGGGTTTTGAAGTCCAACTCGTCTTGAAAAAAAGGGTCGAATTTTGTCATAGCCAAAATTGGCAAAGAGGTCGGCATTTTCCAGAAAAAACTGCCTTCTTTCCGGAAAGAAGAGTTCAAAACGATCCAGATTGGTTACCTGTTGGTCCACCTCCGCCTGGGAAAAATCAGGGTTGAGGGTTACATCCAAATTGAGTGAGGAGGTCAGGTTGAGTTTTACATCAGCACCGGCATTGAGTCGGTGATCGGTGATGTTTTTTTGAGGGCTGTCAATTTCGCCAGAAAGATAAGGGATAAAGGAAACATTCGATCCCTGAGAAGGGGGGGGTGCATCCCAGTCCAATACCCCGGAATAGGCCATGGTAATGGATGGAAATTGACGGGGAACTGGTGTCCATCCCGATTTTTCACTGGCTTTAAGATCCAAACGACTAAAACTGATGCCCCATTGGGTAAGCTTTTCATTATAGCGTATGGATTTGAGTGGAATGGCAATTTCAGCCGTCCATTTTTCTTCATCGAAAGCCACTTCCGAATACCATTTGGTGTCCCAATTCAAGTCCACTCGACGGCCGTCATACATGGTGCCATCCCACTGTGCTCCATAGGCATTCAGTCCAAAGGCAAAGCCCGTAGTCATATTATTAAAAGGATCAATGGCCACCAAAAAATTGTCATTCTTGCCAAAGCTGAAATCTCTTTTATAGGATTCTACCACATAATCCCCTTTAATGGTGTTGTTATAGAAAACCACTGCGAGGTATATATTTTTATGGTCATAGGCCATTTTCACTTCAGAAAACTGGGTGGCTTTACGGTCATCTTGTGGGAGAATCATGGAAAAATTATCCGCCACATGAGCTGTTTCCCAAACCCTTTCATTCAATTGACCGTCTATGTTAATTTCCTCGGTGGTTTTTCCAATTTTAAGGACATAATCTTTGTTGAATTTTTGCCCCCAAGCAACTTGGAAAATAAACAGTAAGAGTAAAGGGATTAAAATTTCTTTGTAAGAAAAAGACATAAGCTGGGACTTATTGATACAATTGATCTGTAGGTGTTATACAAATGTCCTGCATCAATTCACTTATTTTATCTGTTACATCGTCAAAAAACTTTTTTCCCTTTTCAGCAGTTGATTTTTTGGGGTTTCCTGTTCCGGTATCTTCGGTTATTTCGGACCATTTCCTTTCTTTCCAAGCCCACTTTTCTCTGAAACCTTTGATCACACTTTTCTTCTCTTCTCCCAAACCTGCCATAGAAAGGGGCAATACAAATTCTGGGTTAATATGCATCATGATGCTGGTTTCCATTTCGTCGGCATGGTCTCCTTCCTCCTCAAAATATTGCGACTTGTCCAAGGCTTGAAACCAATTGCAAGTACTCAGTAACATTTTGGGAAACTCAAGCCCCAATTCTCTCAAAATGGTTTTAAAATCATTACCGCCATGACTGTTAAGAATCAAAAACTTTTTTACGCCTTGGCGGTTAAGCACAGTCAAAACATCTTTAAGTACTGCCATTTGGGTACTCGGACTCATGTTCATGTCCAAATAAATGTCTGTTTGGCCGGTATTGACCCCAAAGGGAATGGTGGGTAAAATCACCACTTTGGCTCCTTTTTCCCATGCTTTTTTTCCCGATTCGGTAGCGATGGCATCGGCTTCATAGACGTCCGTTCCGTAGGGCAAATGATAATTGTGCGCCTCGGTTGCTCCCCATGGCAACACCGCCAATTCAAAGCGTTGGGTTTTTAAATCTTTCCAATGACATTCGGACAGTAAATAGGGTCTCATTGTTCACTAATTTACGCTATTATTATTTGATAACAAATGAAATCGACCTACTTACGTAATCGAGAAAAACTAAATGCATCAAATTAATCTTTTAAATAGGGAATTTGTTCCAGGATGTATTCAATGGCTTCTAAGCGTGCATCAGTCTTACGATTGGCATCGATGATTTGCCAAGGAGCTTTGGAAGTGTTGGTTTTATCAAACATCAGTTCTTTATAGCGAGTATATTCGTCCCAAAGGGCTTGCGCGTTTAGGTCAACCGGGGTGATTTTCCATTTTTTTAGCGGATTTTTTTTGATATCTTCAAAGCGATGCTGCTGCTGCTCTTTGCTAATCGAAAAATAGATTTTGATCAAATAGGCTTCCGATTCCAAAAGCATTTTTTCAAAGGCGTTAACCTGTCCCATAAAACGGTCGTATTTTATTGGAGTACAAAATCCATTTACGGGCTCTACTACAGCACGGTTGTACCAACTTCGATCAAAAAAGACCATCTCCCCGGGCTTGGGCAATTGGTTGATGTAACGCTGAAAAAACCATTGTTTTTTTTCGTCATAAGTGGGAACGTTCAACGCGACGATTTTAATGTGTCTGGGATTCATGCGTTGGGTCGTCCGACGTATTGCTCCCCCTTTT
>CBFIIP010000033.1:0-6261 GCA_965662705.1 Flavobacteriaceae bacterium | reverse complement strand
CCGAATACTCATCTAAAAATATGAATTCACTTTCCAAAAGGTGGTGCCCCCAATTTGGTTGAAGTACATGAGAAAGGTCGATCATTAGCTTTGCATTTTGAGAAGGGGGATAAGAATACCTATGCCAACCCACCCGCTCAGTGGTCGTCAATTCGCAAAGGATATTCCAAGGTTCTAATAATATGGAGTAATAGCCCACTTCAGCCGTTTCATTTTCGTGATTTAATACCCCAACTGGCTTGTTCTCCTCTGGGCCAGTAAAAGGTAAAAAAAGAAAATCCCCCAAATCTCCAATTCCTGTTCCGCTGAGGTGGTTATGACTGAATCCATAAAGTGTTTTGTCGTCATGGTGATAGCCACTACTGGCATCCCATCCCATGATATGCGTATCTGGACTCAATTGAATTTGTCCGTGAGGTAGGGCAGGCCCTGGAAAAGTATGTCCGTGAAAACCCGTTCCGATCATGGGATCAACGAAAGTGGTCAAATCCATGCTAGGGTCTGTGGGATTTGTATTATGCTTACATCCCCAGTAGCTAACCAAGGAAAAGAAAAGGCAAAGACTAATTATTGATTTTTTCATGGATTATTTTGTCTGTTAATTTTTGACAAATTAATTGATTAGTCTTCAAATACCAAGACTTTGAGCCAGAAGCAATCAACTTTCAAATGGATTGAAAAGAAATATTGAAAATAAATAAGCCTAAAATTGATAATACTATTTTTTTCATTCAAATTAATTTATGGTTAATAATGTTCTAATATAAAAAATCTTCAGATTATACTATCATATCACACCAACTTCCCTATATAGAAAATCAATTTTTTTTTACAGGAGCGGGGTATGATTTTAGAATTTTTACTCTGGATTTTTTGGGGAAAACTGACAGTGATTACTGACAGATTTTGGTCATTTTACTGTCAATTTAGTGTCAGTTTCTATATATTTAATGATTATTAATAGTCAGTAGGGTTAGTATAATTTCCCCTGTATGATTGGCTAAGCCCAATAAAAAAAGGTCTTCAGATGAAGACCTTATAGTAGCGAGGGCTGGACTCGAACCAGCGACCTTCGGGTTATGAGCCCGACGAGCTACCTACTGCTCTACCTCGCGATGCGGGTGCAAATTTACAAAATTTATAGACCACCACAAAGGCTAATTCAAAGATTGTATCTTTACTCCATGTCAAAAACCCCACATAAATCAGGTTATGTATCCATTGTTGGCAACCCCAATGTGGGGAAATCTACCTTAGTCAATGCTTTGATGGGTAAAGATTTGTCCATCACTACCCCCAAGGCACAAACCACTCGCCACCGCATACTGGGACTCATTAATGGTGAAAACCACCAACTGGTTTTATCAGACACCCCAGGGATCATTCAGCCCGCCTATGAGATGCAAAATTCCATGATGGATTTTGTCAAAGAATCTTTGGTTGATGCGGATGTATTGCTCTACATGATTTCCATAGAAGAAAAACAGATCAAAGACGAAGCTTTGGTAGCACGCATCAAAAAGTCTAAAATACCATTGTTCGTTCTGATCAATAAAATTGACACCTCTTCTCAGGCTGAATTAGAGGCTGCGGTTCAAGAATGGTCTACTGTTTTTCCCAATGCCAAGGTCATCCCTATTTCCGCCCTAACCGGGTTTTTTATTCCGGAACTATTACAGATGTTGATTGAACTCCTGCCCGAATCACCCCCTTATTTCCCTAAAGACCAGCTCAGTGATAAGCCCGAAAGATTTTTTGTCAATGAATCCATCCGCAAAAGTATTTTAGAAAATTACAACAAAGAGATTCCCTATGCAGTGGAGGTAGTTACAGAGTATTTCAAAGAAGAAGAAAAAATCATTAGAATTCGAGCGGTGATCTTGGTAGAACGAGAGACCCAAAAAGGCATTATCATCGGCCACAAGGGGGAGCAACTAAAAAAAGTAGGCATTGGCGCCAGAAAAGATTTAGCTGTATTTTTTGGTAAGAAAATTCACATAGAACTGTTTGTAAAAGTCCAAAAAAATTGGCGTTCCAACCCCCAACAACTCAAACGCTTCGGCTATCAGCAGTAATGTCACTGCCTTATCTCACAAATTCACTTACTTTTGCACTCAAATAAACCGAAATGGGAGGTATCGTTGCCATTGTTGGAAGACCCAATGTGGGCAAATCCACTTTTTTTAATCGTTTGATAAAAAAAAGGGAAGCCATCGTTGATGCGATCAGTGGGGTAACCCGTGACCGTCACTATGGTCAGTCCGACTGGAACGGCGTAGCGTTCAGTCTCATCGATACCGGAGGCTATGTTGAAGGCAGCGATGATGTTTTTCAAAAAGAAATCGACAAGCAAGTCAACCTAGCTATTGAAGAAGCCGATGTCATTCTGTTTATGGTCGATGTTGCACAAGGGCTAACGGGCATGGACGAAACCATAGCGCAATTACTCAGGAAATCTCAAAAACCGGTATTCCTTACCGCCAATAAGGGGGACAATGCCAAAATGACTGAAAATAGAGCCGAGTTTTATGCATTAGGACATGAACACATCTATACCGTTTCCGCCATCAACGGCAGTGGAACGGGAGAGCTTTTGGATGCATTGGTCAAGGTTTTACCGGAACAAAGCGAGCCTGAAGAGGCCTTGCCGAGATTTGCAGTAGTGGGTCGTCCCAATGCAGGGAAATCCTCTTTTATCAATGCACTTATTGGTGAGGAAAGATATATCGTAACAGACATTGCTGGAACTACTAGAGACAGTATAGACACCAAATACAATCGCTTTGGATTTGAATTCAACTTGGTGGATACTGCTGGAATTAGAAAAAAAAGCAAAGTCAAAGAAGACATTGAATTTTATTCCGTCATGCGGTCCGTAAGAGCGATAGAGCATTGCGATGTTTGTTTGCTGATCGTGGATGCTACTCGAGGCTTCGATGGTCAAGTCCAAAACATATTTTGGCTCGCCCACAGAAACAACAAAGGTGTTGTCATATTAGTCAATAAATGGGATATGGTGGAAAAAGAAACCCAATCCTCTAAACTTTTTGAATCAGAAATTCAGGACAAAATCGCTCCTTTTATCGATGTTCCAATCGTATTCATCTCCGCTTTGAACAAACAACGGATTTTTAAAGCCATCGAAACGGCTGTTACAGTATATGAATGTCGTTCCAATCGTATCCCTACCCGAAAATTGAACGACACCCTCCTGCCTATAATACAAAATCAACCCCCACCTTCACACAAAGGAAAGTTCGTAAAAATCAAATTTTGCACCCAACTGCCTACACCTCACCCTCAGTTTGCTTTTTTTTGCAACCTCCCACAATACGTAAAAGACCCCTACAAGCGGTTTTTGGAAAACAAACTCAGGGAGCAATTCGACTACACAGGAGTGCCCATTCAGCTGTTTTTCAGAAAAAAATAATCAGAGATTTTCCCTCAGTTGTTCCAACTTGGACTTGAGTGCTTCCAACTTTTGAATCACCACCAAATTGTTGTCCTCAGAAAGATTTTTGAGTTTCAACTGTTTTTTTGCCCCCTCAATGGTAAGCCCTTTTTCTTTGAGGAGGTAGTAAATTTTTTGAATATTAGAAACATCATCGGTGGTATATTTACGGGCACCGCTGTCTTTTTTTTTGGGTTGGATTTCTTTAAATTCTTTTTCCCAAAAACGCAATAATGAGGGGTTGACATCGAATGCTTTTGCGACTTCTCCTATGCTGTAATATCTTTTTTCTGGTAGATTAACATGCATTAGTCCATGGATTGGTTTTCCTGGTTGGCCAAATTCAACATAATGTCAAACTCCTCTGCTGTTAGGTTTCCGGAGTAGTAATTCAATGGGTTGACCCTTCTGCCGTCTTTAAAAATCTCGTAATGTAAGTGGGGCCCTACCGAGCGACCCGTACTTCCCACATAACCGATAATATCCCCTCGCTTGACTTTTTGCCTTCTTTTTACATTGTAGCGACTCAAATGGGCATACAAACTCACATATCCAAATCCATGATCAATCCTCACGTGTTTTCCGTATCCCGCAGACCGGTTATCTGCTCTACCCACAACACCATCTCCAGAGGCATAAACCGGAGTACCGGTGGGTGCGGTGAAATCCATCCCCTGATGAAACCTTCTTTTTTTGGTAAAAGGATCAGTTCGGTAGCCAAAACCAGAAGCCATCCTTTTAAGATCATTTTTGTGAATGGGCTGTATGGAGGGCATGGCACCTAGCAGGTCTTCCTTACTTTTAGCCAAACTCTCCAACTCCTCCAAAGAACGAGATTGAATCACTACCTGTTTGGTGAGTACTTCAATGCGTTTGGTCGTGTTGATGATCAATTCAGAATTGTCGTATCCTTCCAATTCCCTATAACGATTCACCCCGCCAAATCCCATTTTTCTCTGCTCCTCCGGAATGGGGCTGGCTTCAAAATAAACCCGATAAAGATTGTTGTCGCGGTCGGCTACATTGACCATGACCTCCTCAATTTGCTCCAACTTTTTGTTCAATAATTCATATTGAAGCTTATAATTTTCGATTTCCCGAGCTTGAAGCAGCTCCTTGGGGGTGTTGAGCGCATCGGTATTCAAAAGAAAAAATAATCCGATCGCTCCAAAAATAAAAGAGCACAAAACAAACAAAACCACCCCAGAAAGGGCAGAAAACAGCCCTTTATTAATAGGCCTGTAGGAAAGCGTTTCCTTATCGTAATAATATTTTACCTTCGCCATATAAAGGGTAAATGTAGCGTTTTGACACTAATCTTAAGCAAAGATACAAATAATCTAAATGATCCTTACTTCCCAATGATGAGCAAGGTTCTCGACATAAAAAAGTTATATTTGTAACGCTTTTAATGTCAAAGCCAACTATGAAATCTGCTGAAATAAGGAACCAATTTCTTCAATTTTTTAAGTCCAAAGCCCATACCATTGTACCCTCTGCACCGATGGTCATCAAGGACGACCCCACTTTGATGTTTACCAATGCAGGAATGAACCCCTTTAAGCCCTATTTTTTGGGGCATCAAAAACCCAAAAGTCAAAGGGTTGCCGATACCCAAAAATGCCTCAGGGTTTCGGGTAAACACAATGATTTGGAGGAAGTGGGGATCGACACCTACCACCACACTTTTTTTGAGATGTTGGGCAATTGGAGTTTTGGCGATTACTTTAAAAAAGAAGCCATAGCATGGGCTTGGGAGCTTTTGACAGAGGTTTACAAAATCGACCCCCAAAAAATCTACGTCACCATTTTTGAAGGGGATCCCTCCGAAAAGCTCTCTAAAGACTCAGAGGCTTTTGACTATTGGAAGGCCATAGTTCCTGAGGAAAGGGTCTTGTTGGGCAACAAAAAAGACAACTTCTGGGAAATGGGCGATCAAGGGCCTTGCGGTCCCTGTTCAGAGATCCACATCGACCTCAGAAGTGAGGAGGAAAAAGCCAAAATCCCTGGTGCCGATTTGGTCAACCAAGACCACCCCCAAGTGATCGAAGTTTGGAATTTGGTATTTATAGAATTCAACCGTAAAGCAGATGGTAGCCTAGAGTCACTTCCACAAAAACACATCGATACCGGTATGGGATTTGAACGCTTGTGTATGGTATTACAGGGCAAAACCTCTAATTATGACACCGATGTTTTCAGTCCTTTGATTCAAGAAATTGAAACCCTAACCGGAACTACATACCATGCTGATGAAAATACAGATCGGGCCATCAGGGTAATTGCCGATCACCTGAGGACCGTTTATTTTGCCATCGCCGATGGTCAGTTACCATCCAATACTGGGGCGGGATATGTCATCCGAAGAATCCTCAGAAGGGCCATTCGATACGGTTTTACCTTTCTCAATCAGAAAGAACCCTTTATTTATCATTTGGTGGAAACCCTCAACCACCAACTACAGTCTGTATTTCCCGAACTGGACAAACAAAAAAGCATTGCTGCCAATGTGATCAGAGAGGAAGAAACTTCTTTCCTCAAAACACTCGACCAGGGACTTACACTATTGGACACCGTTTTGGCATCAACCAAAGAAAAAACCATAAGCGGTGCCAAGGCCTTTGAACTTTATGATACTTTTGGTTTTCCGTTAGACCTTACGGCACTTATCGCCAGAGAGCGTGGATATGAAGTGGATGAAATAGGCTTCAATACACAAATGGCAAAACAAAAAGAACGCTCTAGGGCTGCGGCGGTTTCTGCCACAGACGATTGGCAAATACTCAAAGAAGACGATCAAGAGGAATTTG
>CBFIIP010000032.1:0-4451 GCA_965662705.1 Flavobacteriaceae bacterium | reverse complement strand
GGCTTTGATCATGAACAATTCACCTATGATTTTCAAGGACGTCCGTTCCGATTGACCGATGTAGAAGGCCACGTCATCAACGAAATTTTAGCTTAAATGACTTCCAATACCAATTGATCAACAACCGAAATGGATTTTATCTTTGACCTAACAGGGCGTTTTCATCCCCTAATTGTTCATCTACCCATTGGGTTTTTAATCCTCGGTTGGATGATGTGGGTTTTTGATCGCAAAGCGCAAAAACATCAAAGAATAATTCGTTTTGCATTTTTTTGGGGGACGATTTCAACCCTTGTCGCAGTGGTGACGGGAACCGTTCTATACACCCGTGAGGGATATCCTTGGGAAGATGTGCAGGGACATTTGATTCTGGGGGTAGCCACTTTTCTGTTTTCTTTTTTGATGTACCTCAAGCTGAAAGGATTTGCAATCGTCGATCGGTTTTCTCAAAGCTTTTTGGGATATGCTTTGCTCATTGTTTTGTTTATCACTGGACATTTGGGGGGCAACCTCACTCATGGCAAAGACCACCTCACTGAACCCCTGCCTCCTGTGTTAAAAACCGCCTTAGGCATAGAAGTCCCCGATAACAAACTGGTTCTCTTTCCTGAGAGCTATCAAGAAAAAGCCCTTTATACCGGTGTTATACAGCCCATATTGGATCAAAAATGCGTAAGTTGTCACAATCCCCAAAAAACCAAAGGAGAGCTTTTGATGCACAACTACAAAGGCATTATGAGTGGAGGAGAGGAGGGGCCTATCATTTCCCTGAACAAGCCTGAGGAAAGCGAGATGCTAAGACGAATTCACCTGCCCAAAGATGAAAAAAAACATATGCCCCCTAAAGCGAAAATACAATTGTCCAAAGCCGAAATTAAACTGATTGAAAAGTGGATCAGCGCAGGTGCACCTGAAAATAAAACCATTGCAGATTTGGGATTTTCCACTGCTCTTTTTACTTCCTTTTTTCCTAAAGATGAAACAGGGATTTATCCCGACACAATTTTGAGACCTTTGGACAAGGGTATTATTGATTCGCTCGTAGGAATGGGTTTGCAAGTGGCTCCAATTTTCAAGACTTCTTCGCTGCTCAAAATTTCTGCGATCAATACCCCTGATTTTGACGATCAAAAAGCTTTAGCGCTTTTAATGGCATTGGATCATATTGTAGATTTAGATTTGGGACAAACCCAAGTTACTGATAATGTTTTTGAAACACTAGAGCAATTAAAACATTTGACGGTTCTCAAATTAAATCGCACCGCCATTTTGGGAAATGGAGTCAAAAAACTAATACCACTTCAATATTTAAAGCAAATCAACTTGGTCAATTCGAAATTTGAAGGCGCCAATTTAGAAGAAATGTATGCTTTCCCTGCCTTGGAAAAGGTTTATCTTTTTGGTACCCCCACCCAGCTCACCTCCGTGGAAATTCCTGACCAATATCAATCCATATTTGATAAAGGAAATTACAAATTGGAAGAAGAAGTTGAAGAAAACCTTTGAGTTTTGTAATTTGTTTTCAAAAAAAGACCTCAAATGTCAATCAACCGAAGAAATTTTTTAAAAAAAACTTCCCTATCCACAGCTGCTATTGCTGCTACTTCTTTACTCACCAACTGTGAGTTGGAGGTAAATTCACAAGCCCCCTCTGGAGGGCGCTATATGGGAGGCTTCGCTGCACCAAAACTCAGTAAAGTCCGCGCTGCATTTATAGGTGTAGGAGCTCGAGGTGGAGGACATCTCAAGTTTTTTGCGGAACTGCCCGGAACAGAGGTAGTGGCCATCAGCGATTTATACGAAGATAAGGTCAAAGAAAAGTTGGGAATGGTAAACCAACTGGCCGAAGCTCCCCAACATTCAAATATTGCCACCTATTGGGGAGGTGAAAACCGTTGGAAAACCATGCTCCAAGAGGTCAAGCCCGATGTGGTTTTTATTGCGACCAATTGGAACAACCACGCCCCCATGGCTATAGAATGCATGAAGCAAGGTGCCCACGCTTTTGTTGAGGTTCCCTTGGCCGTGACCCTCAAAGACCTATGGGAGATTGTGGACACTTCGGAGCGAACTCAAAAGCACTGTATGATGATGGAAAATGTCAATTATGGCCGAGCTGAATTGATGTATCTCAATATGTGCCGAAAAGGGGTGATCGGAGAGTTACTCCATGCCGAAGCAGCCTATATTCACGAGCTGAGAGGTCAAATGAATCAGGTGAGGCGTGGAACAGGTTCTTGGCGCACCCATCATTATGCTACCGGAAAAGGGAACCTTTATCCCACACACGGATTGGGGCCTGTCGCTCAATACATGAGCTTGGCTCGACAAGACGATAATTTTAAAAGTCTGGTTACTTTTTCTACCCCTGCTTTGGGAAGAAAAGCATATGCCGAAAAAAATTATCCTGCCGATCACAAATGGAATCAGTTGGACTACCTTAATGGTGACCTCAACACATCAATAATCAAGACCGAAATGGGCAGAACCGTCATGGTGCAATGGGACGAAACCAGCCCCAGGCCTTATACTCGTCTGAATCTTATTCAGGGAACCAAGGGAATCTTGGCGGGATATCCCACCCGTGTCGCTTTAGAAGGAGGAGTGCTGGGTATTACCAAAGACCACCACGATTGGGTTGAAGGAGAGCAATTGGAAAAAGTCTATGAAAAATACGATCACCCTCTTTATAAGAGATTAAATGAACGATCCAAATCCAGTGGTCACGGTGGAATGGATGGCATCATGATGTATCGCATCGTAGAATGTTTGCAAAAAGGAAAACCACTAGACCAAAATGTATATGAGGGTGCTTTTTGGAGTGCTGTCACCGAACTCAGTGGAAAATCCATAGAACAGGGTGGAGCACCTCAGCAATTCCTTGACTTTACGCGGGGGAATTGGAAAAACACCAAGCCCCTTGAAATAGTATCTTAAACAATTTTTATCATGAAACAAATCATTTTATCCATTGCTCTGCTCAGTATTTGGTCTTGTACAGAACCCCCCAAAAAAGCATCTAATGAATGGATCACCCTCTTTGACGGTACCTCACTAGAGGGATGGAGGGCATATAATGGTGATCAAATGCCTCCTGGTTGGAAAATCGTGGACAGTATTTTGACCTTTACCACCGCCCAAATCTTGGAGGAAGATTACGACTATACCGGCAGTAGAGACATCATCTATGGTGCCGAAGAGTTTGATAATTTTGAATTGTATGTAGAGTGGAACATCCCCAAAGGAGGGAACAGCGGTATTTTTTATCACCTCAAAGAAGGTTATGATGGCCCTCCAGTTGTGTCCCCCGAATACCAATTGTTAGACGATGAGAATTATGCCGAAATTCACAACTACGAACTAAAGGACTGGCAACTTACAGCAGCTGACTATGCCATGCACGTTCCCGATACTAGCCAGAAGGTTCTATACCCACCGGGACAATGGAACAGCAGCAGGATTGTTTTTACTCCCGAAAATGTTGAGCATTGGCTAAACGGTAAGAAAGTGTTATCATTCGTCCCGTGGTCTGAGGATTGGTACAAAAGAAGAAATTCTGGTAAGTGGAACAATGCCCCTGATTATGGTAAATACAAAAAGGGCTATATTGGTTTTCAAGACCATGGCAGTTATTTATCCTTTAGAAACGTCAAAATCAAAAAACTATAAAAACTTCATTAATGAAAAAAAGAGATTTTTTAAAAACTTCATTGGCAGCTGCCTCTACTGCTTTTATACCAAAATCTGTATTTGCGATGGGTAATACAGCAACAAAACTGAGAACGGCTCACATCGGTGTAGGTGGTATGGGAGGTGCTGATCTAAAGTCGATTGCTTCACATCCAGATGTTATTGTGGTGGGACTTTGTGATGTAGATTCCAATGCCATTGCCAAAGCAAGTGCAAGCCATCCCAATGCTAAAACTTATAAAGATTACAGAGTGATGCTCAAGGAAATGGTTAATGAAATCGACGCTGTAGTGGTGTCAACTCCAGACCATACCCATGCGCCTGCTTCCATCATGGCCATGGAAATGAATAAACCCGTCTATTGTCAGAAACCGCTGGCTCACCATGTGTCTGAGGTTCGTGCCATGCGCAAAATTGCAGAGGAAAAAAACTTGGTTACCCAAATGGGAATTCAGGTACATTCTTTTTATGATTATAAACTGGCCACCTTACTCATTCAATCGGGTATCATTGGAAAGGTAAGTAGGGTGAGGGCATGGTCTCCCAAAAATTGGGGGTATGATGGGTCAAAACCCTCAGGAAGTGATTCAGTACCCTCTAATTTGGACTGGAATCTCTGGTTGGGAACCGCCGAAGAACGCCCCTTTAAAGAAAAAGTTTATCATCCGGGAAACTGGAGAAAGTTGGTCGATTTTGGGTGTGGTACTCTAGGTGATATGGGGGTTCATATTTTTGATACGCCCTATAACGCCTTGGCCCTG
>CBFIIP010000031.1:0-7474 GCA_965662705.1 Flavobacteriaceae bacterium | reverse complement strand
AGGGGCCAATACCATAATGATGTTATCGACCTTTGAGTACTTTTCTTGTAAACCGTCAAAAGCCTCTAATTCTGGGTTGGATTTACTAAAGAAAACGTGATAATCGCCGTCAAATTCCATTTTCCCTTGTGAGCCAAGGCCTATGGCTAGAATTGCAGTGAGTAGCAATACGACCCACTTCCTTTTAACTACAATTTCGCCCCAATTCTGAGCGAAAGAATTTTTGTTCTTTTCCAATGAAATGTTTTTTTCAAATATAAACGAAAACTTTGCCCAATGGGTGTAACTAAATTGTTATTTTTTTCGTAATTACAAGTAAATACCGTAATATTTTTTTGTCTGTGCTTTTTTACAAAAAACACCTGCCAACGGGTGAAATATTTTCTCTTAGAGGAATTTCCTAATTTTAGCTTTTGAAGCTCCGTTTTTATTGCAATTCTTTTTTTGGATTTTTTTTGAAATTGACTAATTTTGAATTCATGCATTCAAAAAGAGTAAATACAATTGTAGCCTTGTTTTTGACCTTTGCAATGCTACTTCATTCAACGGGACCTGTTCTGGGAACCTTCAACATCAAATCCCTGCAAAGCATTGGTGTTGATTTTGAAGGTGACTTTGAACTCGAAGATGTTGAAATACAAAAAGATAAGATCTCCTCCAACGGTGGTTCTTCCCCAAGACTATTTGGTTTAGTTGCAGAATGCACAGAGCATCAAACCTTATTTTCTTACATTTATTTTTTGGAGATTCCCTCTCCGCCTCCAGACTGCGCTTAATAGCTGCCCCCGCGTCCTACGTTAATTATTAAAGAAAATCTAATTTTTATACCAGTCATTCATTCGGCTGATCATTTTTGTTATGAAAAATATTGACTATATTAAAAATATTAAGAACGACCTCCCTGCGAGTGTTGTTGTGTTTTTTGTTGCGATTCCTCTTTGTTTGGGAATTGCATTGGCCAGTGGTGCTCCACTTTTTTCGGGTCTAATTTCGGGGATTATTGGTGGTTTTTTTGTTGGACTAATCAGTGGATCCCAAGTGGGAGTCAGTGGTCCTGCAGCTGGATTGGCAGCCATCGTTTTGGCAGCCATTACTTCTTTAGGAAGTTTTGAGACATTTCTTTTAGCAGTAGTTTTGGGTGGCGTTATCCAACTGCTATTTGGAATTTTTAAGGCAGGAGTCATTGGATATTATTTCCCGAGTTCTGTCATTCGAGGAATGTTAACAGGAATTGGTTTGATCATTATCATCAAACAACTCCCCTATTTTTTTGGATTCACTTATAACAGTATTGCCTCTTCAAACGAATTGGAATCATCATTTTTGAGTCAGATCAGTATGGGGTCAACTATTGTAGCGGTTATTAGTTTGACCATATTGTTGGTTTGGGAAAATATACTGTCAAAAAAAGCTAAAATTTTTACACTCATTCAAGGTCCATTGGTCGCGGTTGTTTTTGGGATCGTTTACACCTATTTGAATGCCGGAAAAACATTGGGCATAACCGAAAATAATCTGGTGAGCGTTCCACAAAGTGCAGACCTTTCCAGTTTGTTGTCTAATTTTACCTTTCCGAATTTTTCAGCGATTGCCCTTCAAGAGGTTTGGATCGTTGGTTTTACCATAGCATTAGTGGCCAGTCTTGAAACCCTTTTGTGTGTTGAAGCTACCGATAAATTGGATCCTCAAAAAACAGTTACACCAAAAAATCGTGAGCTTGTCGCTCAAGGCTTGGGAAACATATTCTCCGGTTTGATCGGCGGTTTGCCCGTAACACAAGTCATCGTTAGAAGCTCTGCTAATATTCAATCTGGTGGAAAAACGAAAGTATCGGCCATTCTCCACGGAATTTTTTTGCTGGTCTCCGTGATGACCATTCCGGCGCTACTCAATAAAATCCCTCTATCGGTATTGGCCGCAATCCTTTTGGTGGTTGGCTACAAACTGGCTAAACCACAACTGTTTATATCGATGTATCGGTCTGGTTGGAAACAGTTTTTGCCTTTTGTTGTTACTGTTATTGGAATTGTTACTACAGATTTGTTAATAGGTATTTTTGTCGGTTTGGCAGTGGGTATCGCTTTTATTTTGATCGACAGCTATAAAAATTCCCATGCACTGATTGTAGATCAAAGCATTGAGGGTGAAAATAAATATCGTATCAGTTTTGCAGAGGAAGTGACTTTTATCAACAAAGAGCCTGTTTATAGAGAATTGGAACGTTTACCGGAGCAAGCTCAGCTTGAGTTAGATGTAATAAAAACCAAATTTTTGGACCTTGATATTTTGGAGGTAATTGATGATTATTTACAATCTCATTCGCACAAAAAAATTCATGTTAGAGTCATTACAGAAAGAGGGGTCTTTGAAAACCCTAAAGATTTACATGGAACAATATTTCCTCAAAAAAACACCGGATAAAAGTAATTGACCTTCGAGTTCATAGTCCAACCAAATCAACTTGGGAAACCCAACTGTAGATCATTCAGTTGGGTTTTTTATTTCGATCCCTCACCTATTTGCATTTGGTAATTCAATGTTCTCAATAATTTCAATTACCAATTTTTGATGTATTGTTATTGTTCAACAAATAAGACCTTTTAAATACCATATGACAGTTTTTTGAGTAATAAAATCTGATATTAATGAAATAGGTGTAATCCATATTGATAGCGTCAAAATAAAACTTGATTTTAGTTTATGGATTTTTATTGTTTTCAATTCTCATCTTCTTTAGCTCTTAATATGATAATGGTTTTAACCATTTAAAAGGCTTACAATTACGGGAGCTAATTAAGGAGGATATGCCTGAGCTTTCTTGGGGGATATTCCAAAAATAAAGAAGTGTTCAAAAAATTCTAAACCAATGATGCATCTAATGTAATTTCACAATTTAAAACACCAGAAATAGGGCAATTATTTTTTGCATTTTCTGCAAGTTTTTTAAATTTTTTCTCGTCTACATTCGGCACTTTTCCTGTTAATTGTAATGCTATAGATTTTACGGAACCCTCTTCAAATGTTAGTAAGGCATTGGTGTTTAATTCAATTGGATTAAAATCGGCTTCATTGAGTAAAAAAGCCAATTTCATATTGAAACAACCTGCAAGTGCTGAAGCAATTAATTCCTCAGGATTGGTTCCAAGTTTGCCGTTGTCATTTTCAAATCGGGTTTTAAAACTGTAAGGCATTTTATCAAATGCCCCACTTTGAGCAGTTAAAAATCCATTGCCATTAGCACCGTCACCATTCCAAATTGCATTTACTTTTCTTTTCATTTATAAAATTTAAGTTATTGTTAAATATACCTGACTGAATTTTAAAATGCAACTAATTTACCAAAGCTTAAGACTGAAACTTTTCCATTGATCCAAATCTTAGAGAACTGAGAGTAAGATTACTGAATACTCTCAAAAGTTATTCTGCAAATACTGCGCTCCCTGTTTTATGGTCATTCCATGGATTAACTAGTATGTGTAATTTAATTATACAAATGGTATTGATAACAAATGGACAGTAACCATAAGTAATAACCCTGACATTGATTTTATCTAAACACTGTTAAACCAATTGGAAAACGATTATAAAATGAATTTAGCCGAATATACAGTACTGGAATGTCAAATAGAGGGTTTTACAATTTATGATTGGCTTGTAGTCTTTCTTATAAAATTACCACTATTGCATCTGTAACAGGTTCAAGTATAAATTTACAATCAATGGTTGCTTCCCTTTAAGACCAATATATCCGGTATTTTCAGAGCCTCATTTCATTGACTTGACTGAAATTGGTGGCAATCTCTTTTCCGCTTCCGTTTCAGTACTATAATTTTCGCATCTTGAAAACACAATTGAAAATACGGCAAAGAAAAGATTGATGTTAAAAATCCGATATTTATTTTACAATAAATTCATGTTTTCCGGCTTTTAACTTTAGTCGCGAACTTAGGTCCAATACAATATTTTCTCCTTTTCTGTTGACTTGTTTTACTGAGGCATCAAAGAGCAATTCGGCAGAACTGTTAGGAGGGATAACAACAGTATAGTTCACTACTCCACCTTCTCTTTCCCATGCTGAAACGATATTTCCGTTTGGACCTTTATGGCTAACTTTTATATCATCTAATTCTTTAACAAAGTGAGGTTGAAAGATGATGTTTTTAAAGCCTGGTTTGTTTTCATCGATATTAATTCCTCCCAAAGTCTTAAAATACCATGCTCCTATTTCCCCAAACATGATGTGATTAAACGATGCATTATGGTCGGCAGACATTTCCCAGTTCTCACAAAGCGTTGTTGCACCATTGACAATCCAGTATCCCCACGATGGAAATTCATCGGATGAAGCCAGTTTATATGCCAGATCAGCATATCCATTTTGGCTCAATGCATTTAATATGGTTTTGGATCCAAGTAAGCCCACATCCAGTGTTGAGTTGTTTTCGATAACAGACTTAGCCAGATTATCGGCCACCGACTGAATTTTTTCTTTAGGAACGATACCTCTGAAAAGAGCCATGCTCATTTCTGTTTGCGTACCTGTGGCATAAATATTCCTTTCTGCATTAAAATACTTTTTGTTGATAGCGGTTTTTATATCTTCTGCTAATGCCTCAAATTCTGCTGCTTCATTATCCTTACCCAGCAGTTGTGATGACTTCGACACAATCAATGCATCGGTATAGTAAAAAATGGAAGAAGTAAATTCCAGCGTCGATTTTGATTTAATTGGAATCCAGTCACCCAAGCCCCAGTCAGTTAGGTTATCCTTGGCCACACTACTGATTTTGTTCACATAAGCTTTCATGCTTTCGTAGTTCTCTTCCAGTATGTGTTTGTCGCCGTAAAATTTATAAACATTCCAGGGAACAAGTATCATTGAACTGGTCCAGTCGGGGCCGTTTCCCCAAGTGTAGCCCCAGCCCGATGTTGGAATGATTGCAGGGAGCGTTCCGTCTTCTTTTTGTTCATCACGATGGTCGTCCATCCATTTCTCATAAACCATAATGCCATCGTAATTAAACAATCCGGTTTCAACTGCGATGTGCCCGTCGCCTGTCCAGCCATTTTTCTCGCGTTGTGGACAATCGGTGGGGTAACCATAGAGGTTTGACAAATAGGACATATTGGTAGCCTTCCATATTTTGGTCAGCAATTCATTTGAGGACTCAATTGTTCCCACTGGCTTCACATCGCTATGCGTAAAGTAGGCTTTCAGACTGTTTTCATTCAATTCAATATCCATGTTTGCGGTAACCTCTGCGTATTGGAATCCTTTGTAATTGAATTTTGGCGAAAAAACCTCTTCTCCAATACCATTCAAAGTATAAATATCGGTTTGAAAAGGATCCTTATCATCAGTTGGACGATAATGAACTTCCAATCCTTTGTTATACAATCGGCCTTTTTTCAAGTGTTCACCGTGTTGAACCCTAACAACCGTACCTTTATCTCCGGTTATCTTTAACTCAGTAATCCCCGACATATTCTGTCCAAAATCAAACAGATAGGTTTTTGAATCTATTTTTTTGAAAGAAGCGGCTGCGTACTCCCTTACTTTTCGAACAGGAGGTAGTTGTTGGGAACTAAGCCGTTCTGTTGGCGATTCAACCTCAATGGCATTTTTCCAATCACCAACTGGCTGGTTATTATCGACATGTTCGGCAGTGTAAATACTGTTTAACTTAATTTTCCCAAAAGAGGTCAACCATGACTTATCGGAAGCAATGGTTTCTTTGCTTCCATCTTTGTATTCGATTAGCATTTGAAACAAAAATCGCGGACGGGCACGCCAGGGAGCTTTGTCGAAATACCATACTGCCGTAGATTGATGATTGTACCATCCATTACCCAGCACCACATCAATCACATTGTCAGATTTAAGCAATTTGGTTACATCATAAGTATTGTACAAAACCCTTTTGTCAAAACGGGTATAGATAGGATTCATAAAGGCATCACCTGCCATTTCTCCATTAAGGCTTAATTCATGTAATCCCGCAGAAGCAAGATAGACTATGGCCTTGGCAACTTCTGATTTTATTTTGATTTCTTTTCTGAAATAGGGCGCTTTCTTTTCATCCACATCTTCCGAATCGGTAATCCACTTTGCACTCCAGTTACCTTTTAATCCGGTTTGAAAAGTAGCTACCTCCGAAAAATCACTTTCATTTCCTTCCTCATCCCAAACCTTTACGGCCCAAAAATAGTTGGTATTTGGCTGGAGCTTCTCGCCTTGATACTTTACCAAATTGGCATCCGATGCTGTTTTCCCGCTATTCCAAACCAGTGATTTTCCTTCCGCTATTTCAGAAGAATTTGTACCCACAAGAACCTGGTAGAACCCTTGCTTTTTTACACCGGAATTTGCAGACAGCAACCATCCCAAACGGGGCGTATCCGTGTCAACTCCTAAAGGATTAAAAGCGTATTCACACTTTAAGTCCATTGGACTAAATGTTGTTTTGGCACTTTTTTGGCACGATATTAATAACAAAGTGCTTAACAGAATAAGTAGTGTTTTTCTCATTTCTTATGAATTTGTTAATGTTTTAACTTGATATCAATCAATATTTTATCCCGAAACTTCAAAAAAATACTTTCATTACCAGTCCATGTTCTCAATTATTCAAATTTAATAATATCCGAAGATTTAATTAAATTATTGTTCCTTGAACTAGGCTTAACTTTATTTGGCCATCTTACTATCAGTGGTGCTCTGGAATCACGATCAGTTATGGTCATTTTTCCACCTGAAATTTCAATTTTATCTTCACCGAAGATATATGTTACAGGCTTGTGAGCACCATTATCTGCACAAAAAATGAATATGGTATTGTAGCTAATACCTAAATCCTGCACCGTTTTCATCAAACGACCTAAGTTTTTATCAAGATAGTTCAGCATTTCAGGAAAACACTCTGGCCCAATGAGCTGTTGCTTGTCAGGTGCGTTTTCAGCTTCAAGGTGGCCAGGAACATGCACATAGGTTGTATAGACGAGCATTGAAGGGTAGTATGCGGTTTTTATTGCTTTTTTCTTTTCAAATACCTGGATTTAATGATCTATAGTGAAGCTAATTAGACTTTAAAAAACGATCAATATCTGCTACAATGGATTTATCTCCAATTGGTAATTGACTAATTCTGTCGTAGATTTCATTGCACCTAGCAAATACCATAAGAATAGTTGCGCCTCTGATTAGAGCATCTGGTTTGCACTAACTACGCTCAGTCGGCGTTTAAAAATAATAAAGAAGATATTTTTATATTTGAGTGAATTATCATTAAATAGAAGTAATGATTAAGATGTTGCATGATATTTCAGGAATTATTTCAGCCAAGCTTAAATTTTGTGGATTGTTGTTGATAGGACTGTTGTTGTCTTGTCAAAGTGAAATTTATTTTGAGGATGCCTACTGCATTCAAAATGTGAATGTGATTGATCCATTGGATGGTCTTAAAAAAGGGGTGAA
>CBFIIP010000030.1:0-11146 GCA_965662705.1 Flavobacteriaceae bacterium | reverse complement strand
CTAATAGAATGGCTTTAAAAATTGGAATTAATGGATTTGGAAGAATAGGAAGGCTTGTTTTTCGTTCTGCAATGAAACAGTCAGATATATCCATAGTCTCAGTCAATGATTTATTGGATGTTAATCATCTCGCATACCTACTCAAATATGACTCTGTTCATGGCCCATACCAGGGAGAAGTAGTAGTAAAAGATAATAACCTAATTGTTGATGGTCAAGAAATAAAAATTACAGCAGAGCGAAATCCTGCTGATATAGGATGGGGTGTTATGGGTGTTGATATCGTGGCAGAGTGTACAGGAATATTCACCACTTTGGATAAAGCGCAAGCGCATATTGATGGAGGTGCTAGGAAGGTGGTTATTTCAGCTCCCTCTGCAGATGCACCCATGTTTGTGATGGGAGTAAATCACACCCAAGCAACAGCCGATCAACGTATCGTTTCCAATGCTTCATGTACCACCAACTGCTTGGCACCGATTTCCAAAGTATTGGACGATAATTTTGGAATCGCCGAAGGATTGATGACCACAGTTCATGCCACAACAGCAACCCAGTTTACTGTTGACGGTCCCTCCAAAAAAGATTTTAGAGGAGGAAGGAGTGCATTGCTTAACATCATGCCTGCATCAACAGGAGCTGCAAAAGCAGTGACCAAAGTCATCCCTTCCCTTGTTGGTAAGTTAACAGGCATGGCTTTCAGAGTCCCCACTGCAAATGTCTCTGTTGTGGATTTGACAGTAAAACTGGAAAAAGAAACTTCTTACGATGAAATTAAGGCAGCGATGAAAGCAGCCTCCGAAAACGAAATGAAAGGAATTTTAGGTTATTGTGATGAGCCATTGGTTTCCCAGGATTTCGTTGGTGATATTAGAACTTCCATTTTTGATGTAAATGCTGGAATGGAACTCAATCCATCCTTTTATAAAATTATTTCTTGGTATGATAATGAATGTGGATACTCCAACAAGTTAATCGACTTGGCAAAACACATTCATCAACTTTAATATAGGCTGTCATGATATTTGTTGTTGACAGTGGCTCCACCAAAACGGATTGGATTGCGCTTGATGATTCCGGGGAGGTTCTTTTCTCAACGCAAACGCTGGGATTGAACCCTCAAGTATTGTCAAGTGCAATACTGAATGAGAGAATTATCAACAATTATGACCTCTATCAAAATCGGGAGAAGGTTTCTCAAATATACTTCTATGGTGCAGGCTGTGGTGTAGATTCACCTGCAAAACGAATTGAAAAGGTTTTTTCGGAAATTTTCACCCAAAGTAAATTTTCCATAAAGGAAGATACCTATGCAGCTGTTTATGCCACCACCCAGCCCAATGAGCCCGCCATAGTTTGTATCATGGGAACAGGTTCTAACTGTACCTATTTTGACGGAGAGGAGATCGAACAGAGAATTACTTCTTTGGGATATGTTCTTATGGATGAAGCCAGTGGAAATTTTTATGGTAAACAACTCATTCGGTCATATTATTTCAAAACCATGCCCAAGGAACTTGCCGAGAAGTTTGAGAATCAATACGATCTTTCTGCCGATGTCATCAAGGAAAATGTTTACAGGAAAGAAAACCCCAATACCTATTTAGCAAATTTTGCCCAATTTATCATTGAGAATAAGGAGGTTCCACAGATGAGAACCCTTATCGATGACGGTTTACAACGATTTATTTCTCATCAGATTTTACAGTTTAAAGATGCTAAAGCAATACCCATTCATCTGGTTGGTTCTATCGCTTTTTATCTGAAAAGTGAAATTAATGAAGCCCTAAATAAAAACGGATTGACCATGGGGAATGTTGTCAAAAGACCCATTGATGGCTTAGTTTCCCATCATCAAAAATTGCTAAACAATTAACATTCTTCATTCCAGTTGTGCGATCATTGAAATCTCAACCCTTACATTTTTGGGTAAGGTTTTTACGGCAACGGTTTCTCTTGCGGGAGCGGTTTCAGCGTCGAAATAGGTTCCATAAATTTCGTTGACCTGTCCAAAATCATTCATATCAGATAAATAAATAGTGCTTTTGACGACATTTTCAAAGTTCATTTCTGCAGCAAGCAATACTGATTTGAGGTTTTCCATAACCTGTCGTGTCTCGTCTTGAATATTATCTCCAACCAATTCCATTGTTTGGGGGTTCAGCCCAATTTGGCCTGAAACATAAAGGTTGTCTTTAGTGAGTATCGCTTGATTGTAGGGACCTATTGGGGCAGGTGCGTTGAGCGTTGTGATTATTTTTTTCATGTGAATTGATAATTCTATCTTAAACGTCTATCGGGTTCTCTGTTCTTTTCGTATTTGATGTCACTTAATAATCCGGAGCTAATGCCAATAAAGAAATTCCAAGATGCACGATTACTGAATGGAACCCAACTAAAATCTAATCTCCAACTGTCAAGGTCACGGTTGAATCGCAATTGGGTATAGGTAAATCCGTGATTTTTAAAATCAAAACCGGAGGAACCTCCGACTTTCCACTTCGGTGTTAATTCCACATCACCGGAAAACATCAGGGAATTATTGGTGAAATCATTTTGGTTTCGACTATTACTATAGGTTAAGGAGTAAGTAAACCTGAGGCTCCACGGAATCTTGGCTCTGTAGGAGGGATATTTCGGTTTTTCCCCATCTTCTTCTCCTCTGTTGGTTTCATTTCCCATCCCAATGGTGTCTCCAAATAAATCATCTGGTCGCCCTCCTCCTGATGCATTTTCAAAAAAATCAAAAGGATTTTCTTCTTCTTCCTCCTCTTCCTCCTCCTTTTTATCTTTGTCTTTACTGAAAGTTTCATTAGAAATTTTATAACCGGTATTCAGGTTAGCACTGGTGATCCTGAAAAGTCCACCCCCTTTGCTGATGTTGAATTCATTTATTCTGGTATTGTTTTCATCCAAGGCATACATGTCCATAGTGGCCCCAATGTTGACAGCCATTTTTTTCTTGAATAAATCAATTCCGGTGGATACACGAACGGGGCTCCATTTGAATTGCTCAGCGATAAAATTATAGCTGGTACTCAAGTTTAAATTTTTAATCAGTTGTATTTTTTTTAGCTCTGTTTTGGTTGAGTCCGGATCAACAATTTTTGCTTCAAAATTATTGTTAACGGAAATTCCCATACTTTGAGATATTCCTCTACCGGGAGCGCCAAAAAGGCCTCCTTCAAAAGGGGTGTATTCTCTTGTGTTTCCGTCGGCGTCTACTATATATTCGTCGTAATAATGATCAAAGCTGGGTGCAGAGCTGTAGGATATATTTGGCCTGATGGTATGTCGAATGGATCTGATTTTTTTATCTTCTTTAAAATTGACAGTTCCATAGATGGTGGTACCCATATTTATACCATAGCTGTAAGTTCTGAAAGCACTGAACCCACTTATGGTGTCTTTTTTTACTCCATCGATTAGTGGGTCATAGTCGTTGTATCTTACAGTCTTGGGTTGCCAAACCTCATTGTAATTGAGGCTCGCCGCCATATTGAAGTGTTTTAAGATTTTGAAATTTGTGCTTAAAGGAATACTGTGTTGCGCTCCCGATTTCGCATTTTTAAACATTTCGCTGGTAAAGAGATTATCCTCAGTGGTAACAATCTGGTTTTGTATCCTTGTACTGTATTGTAAATTGATGTTGTGCAGTAAACCTTTTTTCGGTCTGTCTTTAGGTTCAAATGGAAAAATCCGATCGATACTTCCCTGAAAAGTTGGAAGCGTTAGATTGACACTTTTGGTATTCGAGTTTTGGGACATATTGGCATTAATTGACATATTAATGCTGGGCGTACCGGGAATTCTTTTGGAATATGCCACAGAAGAACTTAGGGTATTATTCAAAAAATTGGGACTGTTCAATTGATTTACAGATTCTCTAAAATAGTCGCTACTTCCAAAGTTAACGGAGGCAGAGAAATTGGAGTTAGGACTGGATTTGGGATCTTTGGAGTGATTCCATCGAACATTGAAAACGGTAGATTTTGAATAACCGGGAATTCCTTTTTCACCGCTGATTAAATTCTCGAATCGCATACTGAGACTACCACTAAAGTTATACATCAAGCGGTATTTGGAATCCATTCTAAATCCATAACTCCCATTGCTGTAATAATCTCCGGTGAGAGCCAAATCATAATACTGAGACATGGCAAGGTAGTACCCTCCATTTTGCAGGTAATAGCCTCTGTTGTTACTTTCTCCAATAGTAGGGAACAAAAAACCCGATTGTTGCTTTTGTGATGACGGAAAGTAAGCGAAAGGCAAGGCCAAAGGGGTGGGTACGTCAGCAATGTACATGTTTGTGAAGCCGGTTACGATTTTTCCCTGAGGCACCATTTTCCCTTTTCTAATCCTAAAGTAATAATCGGCACTGTCCAATTCTCCACCGGTTGTTACTTTGGCGTCTTTTATATAATAAACGGAATCGTTTTCTTTTTTGGTAAAAGCAGCATAAACATTCATTCCATTTTGCGCGGATTTTGAATTCCAGATCAGGGCTTTTTGGGTATCAAAATTAAACCGTATGGAATCCGGATAGATTTCATTGTTGATTTGCTTGAAATATGGATTTTGAATCAACACACCTGAGGAATCCGGAATTCGTCCCGCAGTTACCTCATTGACAGAATAATCGAGAATGATGATGCCCGCCTTGAGTTCCATGTCCTGATAGTACAATTCGGCTTCGTCGTAAAGATAAAGTTTACTTTCTTTACGGTTAATTCTGACATACTCTTTTGCATTGTATTTGACTTTGTCAAGCAATGTCGGTTCCTTTTGCGGAATCGAATCGAGGGAGGTGCTGTCTGCCACCACCAACTTTGAGGCCATCGAAAGACTGTCCTGAGGAATTTGGGAATGCAAAGGATTGAGCCAAAAAAATATTAACAAACCTACTGTATAAATTGACTTTGTTTGCAAAGCGAATAGTCCTAAATTTGTGATTGGTTCGAATATTTAGTGATCAAAATTAAGCATATTTTTATTGTTGATTGCAGAATTAATGGTTTATTCAATGATCCACAAATCAATGTACAAGCGATTTCAAACCCTCCATTTGTTTGGTTTTTTTTGCTTTGGATTGCTAGTTCAACCACTATTAAGCCAATCCTCTACAAGTAAGCCTTTCGTGGTGGTATTGGATGCCGGACATGGAGGCCATGATAGTGGTAATCGTGGCAATGGATATTATGAAAAATATATTGCTTTAAACATAGCGTTAAGTACTGGAAAAATACTTGAAAGACATAAGGACATCAAGATCATTTATACCCGTAAGTCAGATAAATTTGTCAAACTAGTAGAGCGAGCAAACATAGCAAATAAAGCCGACGCTGATTTGTTTATTTCCATTCATTGCGATGCTTTCACTTCTCCCAAAGCTTTTGGTGCAGGTACTTTTGTCCTCGGACTTCATGCCAATCAGCGGAATTTTGAAATCGCCAAAAGAGAAAATTCTGTGATCTTTTATGAGGAAGATTACGAAAAAAACTACGATGGATTTGACCCGACCAACCCGGAATCTGTGATCAGTCTCACCTTGATGCAAGAAACCTATTCAAACCAAAGCATTGAGGCAGCCGCCAGTATTCAGAAAAGTTTTGTCACCAATTTGGGCAGAAAAGACAGAACAGTAAAACAAGCGGGGTTTGTTGTTCTCAAATACACTTACATGCCGAGTGTTTTGGTTGAAACCGGTTTTTTGACCAACAAAAGGGAAGGCTCCTATTTAAGTTCCAAAAATGGCCAAAAAGAGATGGCCAATGCCATTGCTCAAGCCATTGTGAATTACAAGGACGAAATGAAAAATAGTGTGGTCGCCCAAGAGGTTTTTGAGCCAGAAGCTACTGCCGTACCAAACGAAAATATTGGCAAGCAAGAAATCCGATTTAAGGTTCAATTGGCGGCCAGCAAAAAGATCATTGAACTCCAGCCATACAATTTCAAGGGTTTAAAAAATGTAAGCCGACAAAAAGAGGGGGTATATCATAAGTACTACTTTGGGAATACAAACAGCTATAAGCTGATCCAAAGGGAACAAAAAAGAGCGAAGAGAGCCGGATTCAAATCGGCATTTGTTGTGGCGTTCAAAGGGGAGCAGAAAATAAAGTTGTCTGAAGCATTAGATATGCTAAAATAACCCCAATCAGTAAAAAAAACCTAAATTTGTTAAGACAAGAAAAGCAACACCATTTTGAATATTAGCAAAGAAATCAAAACAGCGATTGTGGTCCTAGGAGGCGTTGCTTTATTCATCTACGGATTTAGCTTTCTGAAAGGAAACTCCATCTTCCAAAGCACTAAAACTTTATTTGCAGTTTATGAAGATGTGGAGGGATTAGTTCCAGGGGCAAAAGTAAATGTTAATGGCCTGAGTGTCGGAAAAATCACTCAAATCGATTTCCTTCCCAATACCACAAAAATTTTGGTAAGCATGGAGGTAAGGAAAGATTTGGATTTTTCCAAACAAAGCGAAGCCTTGCTTTATGAGACCGGTCTCATTGGTGGAAAAGCCATCGCCATTCGGCCTGTTTTTGACTCCGCGGATGTGATAGAAAGTGGTGATACCCTGAAAGCGGAAATCAAACCGGGCTTGACAGAACTCATCAACCGTCAGATTGAACCCCTTCAAATTAAAATTGAAAGTATGCTGAGTAGCGCAGATTCTTTGTTTGCCGGCGTCAGTAATGTTTTGGATAACAATACCCAAACCAATTTAAAAAAAACCCTTGAAAACCTTTCAATTACCACCAACAATCTAAACAAAGCCTCATTGGCCGCGGTCAATATATTGGATCAGAATCAGGAGCAACTCAATGCTACTTTCAGCAATATCAAAATGACCTCGGATAATCTAAAGACGATCACCGATTCTATAGAGAACACCCAAATCGGCTATACCATCCGTTCATTTACGAAAACTGTAGAGGGGCTTAATAAAATTGTCGCTTCCATTGAATCAGGGCAAGGAACCGCTGGTATGTTGATCAATGATGATGTTCTTTATCAAAATCTATCCGATGCCTCGGAGGAGTTGGAGCAACTTCTGAGCGATCTCAAGAATCACCCCAAAAGATACGTGCACTTCTCCTTATTCGGAAAAAAAGAAAAACCTTACATCCAAGAAGAAAAATAAATACCAAAGATGCCTTACTTGTCAAATATCATTTTTGCAATTCTTCTTTTTTCGGCTGTTTTTATTTTTAGACGGAATATTCTTTTTGTCAAAAGAAACATTCAAATGGGTAAAGCAGTTGATCGTTCTGATCAGTCAAAAGCACGATGGTCTAATATGTTTAGAATTGCCTTGGGCCAGTCCAAAATGGTCAACCGTCCCATTGCCGGAATACTTCATATCATTGTTTATGTAGGCTTTGTCTTGATTAATATTGAATTGATAGAAATTGTTTTGGATGGACTATTGGGTACCCATCGCTTGTTTGCTCCTTATATGGGGAGCTTTTACGACCTATTGATTGCTTCTTTTGAAATTTTAGCAGCTTTGGTATTGGTGAGTGTGATTATTTTTTGGCTTCGTCGTAATGTAATTAGAATCAATCGTTTTTGGAAAGATGAAATGAAGGGTTGGCCCAAAATGGATGCCGATTACATCCTTTATTTTGAGCTGGTGTTGATGACGCTTTTTCTTTCCATGAATGCCGTGGATCAACTTTGACAACAAGCTGGCACCCTAAATTATACCGAAGCAGGGCTGTTTCCTGTTTCTCAATGGATGACCCCTGTTTTTTCCTCATTCTCCAATGCTTCACTCTTTTTGTTGGAACGTTCTTTTTGGTGGCTTCATATTCTTGGCATATTCATTTTTCTCAATTACCTATATTATTCCAAACACCTTCATATTCTTTTAGCTTTTCCCAATACTTATTTTCAAAACCTTAATCCAAAAGGGGGTTTTAAAAACAACGAAGCGGTAACCAAAGAAGTCAAGGTGATGATGGACCCCAATGCAGACCCCTATGCAGCGTCAACCTCAGAGGACGTACCTGAAAAGTTTGGTGCTTCCGATGTGACCGACTTGAATTGGGTACAATTGATGAATGCCTTCACCTGTACAGAATGTGGTCGATGCACTGATCAATGCCCGGCCAATCAAACCGGTAAATTGTTGTCACCGCGGAAAATAATGATGGATACACGAGACAGATTGGAGGAGGTTGGCGGAAATATCACCAAAAATGGTAGTTTTAATGACGATGGCAAACAATTACTGGACGATTATATTTCAAGAGAAGAACTCTGGGCCTGTACCTCATGTAATGCTTGTGTTGAAGCTTGTCCTATAGGAATTGATCCCCTTTCGATCATCATGGACATGAGACAGTATTTGGTGATGGAACAATCGGCCGCCCCAAGTGATCTCAATAAAATGATGACCAACATAGAAAATAATGGCGCACCATGGCCTTTCAGTAATCAAGACCGAATGCTTTGGGCCAATGAAAATTAATTAAATTCAAACAATGGAAAAAGAGGAAGCAGAAAGCTACTTACACAAAAAAGTTGAAAATGGTGAAATAGTCAGTCCCGTTCTCCCCGATGGTATCAAAAATTATTTGATTGACATTGACGGGACCATCTGCGATGACATTCCCAACGAAGAACCCGATCGAATGGCAACGGCCAAGCTCTATCCCGATGCTCTTAAAACACTCAACAAATGGTATGAAGAGGGGCACCTGATCTGCTTTTTTACCTCCAGAGTGGAGGCGCACCGGGAGGTAACACAACAGTGGCTGAGAACCAATGGATTCAAGTATCACAGTCTTTTGATGGGAAAACCGAGAGGTGGTAACTATCACTGGATCGACAATCATTTGGTTAAGGCTACGCGTTACAATGGAAAATTCACCGATCTTATTGAAAAAGAGGTGACTATCGAGGTTTTTGACGATGGTGTCGATCAATAAATAATCTATTATGCACGTCCCTACACTTGCGGAATTTACGTCAAAAGATAAAAAACCCGAGGTTTTATTTTGGGTGGGGTGTGCCGGTAGCTTTGATGAACGCGCAAAAAAAATAACAAAGTCTTTCATTAAGATACTTCAAAAAGCAGAAGTCTCCTTTGCTGTTTTGGGAACAGAGGAAAGCTGTACAGGAGATCCCGCAAAGCGTTCGGGGAACGAATTTCTTTTTCAGATGCAGGCCATGAGCAATATTGAAGTAATGAATGCCTATGAGGTGACTCGAATTGTAACCACTTGTCCGCATTGTTTCAATACCCTCAAGAACGAGTACCCCTCTTTGGGCGGAAAATATGAAGTGATGCATCATACCACTTTCATCAATACTTTATTAAAAGAAAATCGGTTTACCATTTCCGGAACCACCTATAAGGGAAAGCGTATTACCTATCACGATCCCTGCTATTTGGGTCGAGCCAATCAAGTTTACCAAGCTCCCAGAGACCTGATTCAGAAATTGGATGCTGAGCTTGTTGAAATGAGAAATTGTAAATCCAAAGGTTTGTGCTGTGGAGCGGGAGGGGCCCAGATGTTTAAAGAGCCGGAAAAGGGAAACAAAGACATCAATATTGAAAGAACAGAGCAGGCGATGGAAACCCAACCCGAGATTGTCGCTGCTGCATGCCCATTTTGTAATACCATGATGACCGATGGAGTAAAAAACAAAGAAAAGGAAGGGCAAGTTCAAGTGCAAGACATTGCCGAAATGATTTCAAAGGCGGAAGACCTATAACTTATGTTGATTTCTTTTGACCAACTTCCAGAAAACGCAAGGGTATGGATATACCCATCCGACCGACCTTTTGACGAGGTAGAAGCAAAATCCATTCAAAAAAAAACTGAGGATTTTATTACTCAATGGACGGCTCATGGCACCGACCTACAAGCGGGTGTTGATTTGCCCTACAGCAGATTTATTGTCTTGGGACTCAATGAATCTGTCCAGTCTGCCAGTGGTTGCTCCATAGACGCCTCCGTTCACTTCATCCAATCTTTGGAGAAAGAGTTTGCTCTCAGCTTGATGGACAGAATGAATGTTACCTACAGGGATAAGCATTCCATCGTTCATACCCCTCTAAAGGAATTTAAGACTTTGGCTAAGAAAAAACAATTGACTCCGGATGTAACTGTATTTAATAATCTGGTATTGAATAAGATGGAGTATGACACCCTTTGGGAGGTTCCTGCTTCTTCGAGTTGGCACGCTCGATATTTTTGACAGATATGCGTAATTTTTTTGTCTTATTTCTTTTTCTATGGAAACTGTCCTTAGCACAGCAACCCGATCCATTGCTTTCCTCCGACCCCATATCTCAAAAAAAATGGGTAGATAGCATACACCAATCCATGAGTTTGGATCGAAAAATCGGGCAGCTTTTCACCCCCATGGTTTTTTCCAAAAAAGACCAAAAGCATTTCGATGAAATAAAAACTTTGATCGAAAAATATCATATCGGAGGAATCATTTTTTCATTGGGAGGGCCGGTCAAACAATCCCAATGGTTGAATGAATTTCAATCCCTTTCCCAAACACCTTTATTGATCAGTATGGATGCAGAGTGGGGGGTTGCCATGCGTTTGGACTCTGTAGTGGCTTTTCCCTGGAACATGACCTTAGGTGCCATAAAAGACAACAATATAGTTCGTAGGATTGGACAGCGAATGGGAGAGCAAGAAAAAATACTTGGCGTTCAAATGAGTTATGCCCCAGTGCTGGACATCAATACCAATTCGGAAAATCCTATCATAGGCAACCGATCTTTTGGTGAAGACCCAAATCGTGTGGCTGAAAAAGGAATTGCCTTGATGCAAGGTCACCATCAAGCGGGAATACTCACCTCGGGGAAGCATTTTCCCGGTCATGGTGATACTGCCAACGATTCCCATAAAACCCTTCCAACTGTAGCTTTTGGTCGAAAAAGATTGGAAAACAAGGAATTGTACCCCTTTAAAAAAGTCATTGAGCAGGGACTGAGTTCTGTTATGACGGCTCATCTGAATGTTCCAATTTTGACCGAAAGCGATGGCCCCACCTCTTTGTCCCATAAAGTGGTTACCCAACTTTTAAAGGAACAGATAGGGTTTAATGGTTTGGCAGTAACAGATGCACTGAACATGAAAGGTGCTGAACCCAAAGATCCAAATACAAA
>CBFIIP010000029.1:0-23313 GCA_965662705.1 Flavobacteriaceae bacterium | reverse complement strand
CTCAATGAGTGTGGATCGGGTAATCACTCGAGTGGTGGGATACTCTGCTTCTAAGGCTGGTATTGAAAATTTTACGCGCTGGATGGCGGTTGAGATGGCACTCAAATTTGGTTCCGGCGTCAGGGTGAACGCCATTGCTCCCGGGTTTTTTGTAGGCAATCAAAACAGGAGACTGCTGTTGAATGAGGACTGTACCTACACCGAAAGAGGAGATACCATCATCAGAAATACCCCAATGAAAAGATTTGGTGAAGCGGAGGAGCTCAATGGTGCGATCCACTTTTTGTGCAGTGATGCCGCTCAATTTATAACAGGAGTTGTCCTTCCGATTGATGGCGGTTTCAGTGCTTTCAGTGGGGTTTAAATAATATACACATGAAAATGACACAAACATGGCGCTGGTATGGACCGAATGATCCAGTTAGCCTATTGGACGTGAGACAGGCTGGGGCTACTGGTATAGTGAACGCCCTCCATCACATCCCCAATGGTGAGATATGGCCGGTTCAGGAAATACAAAAAAGAAAAGCAGAAATTGAAGCAGCTGGACTTACATGGGACGTGGTGGAATCTTTGCCAGTGCATGAAAAAATAAAAACCAGAACCGACAACTACAAGCAGATCATTGAAAACTACAAAGTCAGTATGCAAAATTTGGCTGCTTGTGGGGTTTATGTGATCTGTTACAACTTTATGCCCATACTCGATTGGACCCGGACCCGATTGGACATGCCCTTGGATGATGGTTCACTCGCTTTGGAGTTTAATGCTTTAGAGTTAAGGGTTTTTGATTTACATTTTTTAAAAAGAGAAGGGGCCGAACAAGACTATACCCAAGAGGAAATCGAGCAGGCGAAACATCTATTTGAAAACCTTTCAGTCTCGGATATTCAGCGTATTTCCGACAACATGCTCAAGGGCTTGCCTGGGTCGGAGGAGGGTTACTCCATGGATGAGTTTAAAGCCATGCTCAATACCTACAAGGGAATTGATGCGGATCAATTGCGCTCGCATTTGGTTCAATTTTTAGAGGAGATCATTCCATTGGCTGAAAAATTGGGGATCAGAATGTGCATCCATCCAGATGATCCGCCTTTTACCCTTTTGGGTTTACCGAGGATTATGAGTACCCAATCGGATTATCAGTTTATTTTCGATCAAGTACCACCACTGTCTAATGGAATAACTTTCTGTACTGGCTCCTTGGGGGTGAGAGCAGACAATGATCTGCCAGCAATCTTCGAAGCTTTTGCCGATCGGGTTCATTTTCTGCATCTCAGAAGCACCAAGCGTGATGCAGCAGGTAATTTTTATGAGGCAGACCATTTGACAGGAGATGTTGATATGTTCGAAATCATCACCAGAGTGATCCGAGAGCAAAGAAGAAGAGTAGCTGAAAACCGAGAAGATGCTTCCATTCCCATGCGACCAGATCACGGGCACCAAATGTTGGATGATCTTGAAAAACCTAAAATCAATCCAGGATATTCCGCCATAGGAAGACTCAGAGGTTTGGCCGAGCTTAGGGGGTTGGAATGGGGCATCAATAAACTGATTTAAACAATGGAATTTAACAATACAGCATCTTTTATCAAAGAAGATTTTTTGTTACAGAATAAAACTGCTCAGCGGTTGTACTTTGACCACGCTAAGGACATGCCCATTATTGATTACCATAACCATTTGCCTCCCGATGTAATTGCAGCCAATAAACCATTTGAAGGGATCAACCAAATTTGGTTGGATGGGGACCACTACAAGTGGCGGGCGATGAGAACCCTTGGGATCCCCGAAAAATTCATTACGGGTAAAAAAGTCAGTAACAAAGAGAAATTTGACCAATGGGCCTATACTGTTCCCCTTACTGTGGGGAACCCACTTTTTCATTGGACCCATTTAGAATTGGAGCGTTATTTCGGAGTCAATACGCTATTGCAACCCAACACATCAACTGCGATCTATGAAGAAACCAACCGCCAGTTGGAACACATTACACCCAAAGGATTGCTCAATGACATGAAAGTTGAAATGTTGTGTACTACCGATGATCCTATAGACGACCTTTCTCATCACCAAAAAATTGCCTCCAGCAAGGAAGAAGGGCCAGAAGTTTTACCAGGATTCAGACCCGATAATATCTTCGGGATTGAAGGGAGTCAATATTTAGACTATATCGATGCCCTGATGAAGGCATCAAAAATTGAAATATCAGATTTAGATACCCTTTTGACTGCTCTAAAATTGAGGGTTGAATATTTCCACCAAAACGGTTGCAGGATCTCCGATCACGGACTGGAGTTCACCCATGCTAGTGACTTTAGCCATGTCGAGGCCGATGCCATTTTCAAAAAACGCATGTCAGGAGACCTACCTAATGCAGACGAAGCAAGGCTTTTTAATTCTTGTATATTGTACGAATTGTTTGTGATGTATTCCGATTACGGTTGGACACAACAATTGCATCTCGGGGCTTTGAGAGGAAACAACCAAAAGCTAAAGAGAGAATTGGGAGCCGATGTTGGCTGTGATTCCATTGGAGATTTTGCACAGGCCAAAAATCTCTCCAAACTTCTTGGAAAATTGAATGACAACGACAAACTGACCCATACCATACTGTACAATTTGAATCCGGCCATGAATGAGGTTTTTGCCACCATGCCCGGCAATTTTAATAGTGATAAAGTAGAAATTCAATGGGGTACGGCTTGGTGGTTTCTCGATCAAAAGGAGGGCATGGAATTACAGATGAGAACACTTTCCAATATGGGGTTGCTGTCCAAATTCATCGGAATGTTGACCGATAGTAGGAGTTTTCTTTCGTTCCCAAGACACGAATATTTTCGTCGTTTGCTTTGCAATATGATTGGAAACGATATTGAAAACGGACAATTACCCAATGACATTCCCTTTTTTGGGAAAATGGTTGAAAATATTTGTTATCATAACTTGAAACAATTTATAAAATATAAAATATAATGGCTAAGCTCCAACCTTTTGCACTACTGCTTTTATCATTGCTTTTGACTGTTTCCTGCAACCAGATCCAGTTCACTAAAATTTTACGTTTGGGACATGGGTTGAGCACTGGCCATTCTGTTCACCAAGGCATGGTTTTCTTTGGGGAGAAATTAGAGGAGATATCAGGAGGGAGGTTTAAAGTACAGATTTATCCCAGCCAACAACTGGGTTCTGAACGACAATTGATTGAATTGCTTCAAATCGGAAGTTTAGACATGACCAAGACCTCAGCAGCCGTTTTGGAGAACTTTTCTCCCAGCATCAAAGTTTTTGGTATTCCCTACCTGTTCAGAGATAGAGAACATGTTTTCCGAGTTCTTGACGGCCCTGTTGGTAAAGAACTACTAAACGGGACTGAGAAATACTGGTTAAAAGGTTTGGGATATTACGACTCAGGAAGTAGAAGTTTTTACACCATCGATCAGCCATTGGAAAAGCCAGAGGATCTCAACGGGCTTAAAATTAGGGTTCAGGAAAGCCAAACGGCCATTGATATGGTGAAATCCCTCGGTGGGTCACCCACCCCAATTTCATGGGGAGAATTATACACTGCTCTTCAGCAAGGCGTGGTGGATGGCGCAGAAAACAACCCCCCGAGTTTTTTTCTTTCGAGACATTATGAAGTGTGTAAATTTTACACCATTGATGAACACACCGTTATTCCGGATGTGGTGCTGATGAGCACACACATTTGGAACACCCTAAGCGAACAAGAACAAAACTGGATACAAGAAGCCATGGATCTTTCAATTGTAGAGCAAAGAAAGCTGTGGAATGCCTCAGAGCAACAATCCCTTGAGGCAGTAAAAGCAGCTGGTGTTCAAGTGAGTTACCCCGACAAATCATTGTTTGTTACTAAATCAAAGTCCGTTGCAGATAAATACGGACAAGATCCATTGATCAAATCATTCATTGATAAAATAAAAAATACGCAGTAAGATGAAATTAAGGACAAAAGTAGATGTTGTTTTAGAAAAAACTCTAGTGGTGATCATGTCTTTGATGGTCGTCAATGTACTATGGCAAGTATTTTCTCGTTACATTTTGTCCAATCCAAGTTCTTTCACTGATGAATTGGCCCGCTATCTCATGATATGGGTTGGAGTTTTGGGTGCCGCTTATGTTGCAGGGAAAGGAAATCATGTGGCGATCACCTATTTTTCTGAAAAGTTCACTCCGGAAAATTACAAAAAAGTTAAAATCTTTATCCATCTTACCATTCTTGCTTTTGCCATTTTGGGGATGTTAATTGGAGGATCGCGCTTGGTATACATTACGTTGGTTTTGGGACAGCTTTCTCCAGCGCTAAAGATTCCATTAGGCGTTGTGTATTCAGTAATTCCCATCAGTGGAGTACTGATTATTTTTTATAAAATTTTAGACTTAAAAAAATAGTGGCAATGATAGAATTTTTACCTGTAATCATATTGATTTTAAGTTTTGTAGTCCTCCTTACCTTGGGGGTTCCTGTAGCCTGGTGTATTGCCATGTCTTCCTTGTTTACTTTGATGGTTGCCATGCCCTTTTCCGCAGCCACGACTACGGTTTCCCAACGCATTGCAACAGGATTGGATAGTTTCGCACTATTGGCCATCCCTTTTTTCATACTCTCGGGTCAAATCATGAGTAAAGGGGGCATTGCCGACCGACTGATTTCATTTGCCAAAACTTTGGTTGGTTTTTTACCTGGCGGATTGGCATTGATCAATATCGTATCTGCCATGTTAATGGGCGCCATCGCTGGTTCGGCCATGGCCTCTGCCTCGGCCATGGGGACTATTTTGGGCCCCGAGATGGAAAAAGAGGGCTATTCAAAGGAGTTTGGTGCTGCTGTAAACATCACTTCTTCGACCACAGGACTGGTAATTCCACCCAGTAATACCTTGATTGTTTATTCCCTCGCTAGTGGGGGGGTTTCTATCGCGGCTCTGTTTTTGGCGGGGTACATCCCCGGTATCCTCACCGGATTGCTCATGATGATTGTGGCCATGGTTTGGGCCAAAAAACACAAATATCCAGTAGGCAAGCGTTCTTCGCTTAAAGAAGTCTTTGTAAAGTTTATCGATGCCTTGCCCAGCTTGTTGCTTTTGGTCATCGTTATTGGTGGTATTATCGCAGGTATTTTTACCGCAACAGAGGCTTCTGCTGTAGCTGTACTTTACACCATTTTGCTATCGTTTTACTATAAGGAATTGTCAATGAAAGACATCCCCAAGGTCATTTTGGAATCTACGGAGACCACTGCCATTGTGATGCTCTTGATCGGTGCTTCAATGGGCATGTCGTGGGTGTTGTCTTATGAGAATATCCCTCAAGACATCAGCAATGCTTTGTTGTCCATCAGTGACAATAAAATCATCATCCTTTTGATGATCAATGTCATACTTTTGGCCGTTGGTGTTTTTATGGACGCCACTCCAGCAGTATTGATTTTTACGCCTATTTTTCTTCCTATCGTAACTGCCTTGGGTATGGATCCTACCCACTTTGGGATTGTTCTCATGCTCAATCTTTGTATCGGGCTGTGTACCCCGCCTGTAGGTTCTGTTTTGTTTGTTGGGGTTGGCATTGCCAAAACGACCATTTCCAAGGTAATTAAACCGCTAATTCCTTTGTTTCTAGTGATGATTTTATCGCTATTTTTGGTTACCTATATTCCACAGCTAAGTCTCTGGTTACCCAAATTTTTTGGGTTATAAATCATTAAATAAAAACTTAATCAAATGTTCAAAAAAATTATTTTTCTAAGCTTACTCATCGGTCTTTTGTCAGCCTGCAGTCAAAAACCAATCGCAATTCAATTGAATAACCCATTGCAAATGGAAAGGGTCAATGAAACAGTTGAAATCGATTTAAGTGAATTACCTATGGAGGTCACTGCTAAAATTGAAAAGTTTGGTGTATATGATCCATCAACTGAGAATTTTCTGATCAGCCAGCTGATCGATACCGATCAAGACGGTCAGATGGATCAACTTATTTTCCAACCCCAATTGGATCCTATGGCTGAAAAAACGTTTCATCTCAAAGAACAACCCTATAAACCAGATGTTGTCGAATATTGCTATTCCAGAATCGTACCTACCCGTGTTGACGATTACACTTGGGAGAATGACAGGGTGGCCTTCAGAACCTATGGCCCTGCTGCTCAAGCCTTGGTAGAGGAAGGAAAAGAAGGAGGAATCATCTCCAGTGGTATCGACTGTTGGTTGAAAAAGGTCAATTATCCCGTCATCAACAAATGGTACAAAGCCAGTGAAGAAGAAGGCATCAGCTATCACGAAGACCACGGAGAAGGCTTGGACAACTACCATGTAGGCATTAGTAGGGGAGCTGGCGGATTGGCGATCAAAGGAGAGGACGATCAGTATTTTGTCTCTAAAAATTTTACTGGGCACAGCACCCTTGCAACTGGCCCTCTAAGAACCCTTTTTCAATTGGATTATGCCGATTGGGAAGGCCCAAAGGGCATGATCAAAGAACAAAAGACCATCAGTTTAGACTACGGCAACAACCTAATGAAAATTGAGGTTTCTCTTCAGGGAACGGATCATATTGCTGCTGGAATATCACTTCAGGAAAATAATGGAGGCATCATCGACAAGAACAATCTCCTTATCTTTAAACAAGATCATTTTGATACCACACTGAGTAATGTGATTTTGACTCCTTTAAAATATTTTAAAAGTCAACACATCCACTACCCCCGAATAAAAGATCAAAATCATGTATTTTTAGATTTAAAAGTTTTAGACCAGTCATTGGTTTACTATGTTGGTTTCTACTGGTCTGAAAGCAATCAATTTGCAGATCATGAAGCTTGGGAAGTCCATTTGGATGATCTGGCCATCAAAATCGAAAATCCAATTTTAATGAATATCAATTAATTTTTAATGAAAAAAGTAGTCACCTTTGGTGAGATCATGTTAAGGCTCTCACCTCCCGGCAATTTAAGATTCTCTCAGGCCAACAGTTTTGATGTGGTTTATGGAGGAGGAGAGTCTAATGTCGCTGTATCCTTGGCCAACTATGGTGTTCCTGTAGAGTTTGTTTCCCGATTACCTCAGAATGATTTGGGAGCTTGTGCCATGATGGAAATGCGTAAAAGAGGCGTAGGCACACAACACATTGCCTATGGAGGCGACCGTCTTGGAATATACTTTTTGGAAACGGGAGCGGTAAGCCGAGGCAGTAAGGTGGTCTATGACCGAGCCCATTCTGCCATGGCAGAGATCACTGCAGGGATGATCGATTGGGAAGCTGTATTCAATGGCGTTAGCTGGTTTCATTGGACGGGAATTACTCCTGCTATTTCTCAGGGCGCTGCCGATGCTTGTTTGGAAGCCGTAAAAATTGCCAGCGAAAAGGGAATTACGGTTTCTACAGATTTGAATTATCGTGCCAAACTTTGGAAGTACGGACAACCTTCCGAACCCATCATGACTGAGTTGACGTCCTATTGTGATATCATCCTTGGTAATGAGGAGGATGCCGAAAAACACTTTGGTATCAAGCCCGAAGGATTAGACATCACCACCCAAGGTGATCAAGTCAAAGCAGAAGCCTTTCAATCCGTTTGTGAACAGATGATGAAAAAATTTCCAAAAGCCAAAAAAGTGATCACCACCCTCAGAGGTTCCATTTCAGCTTCCCACAATACTTGGGCAGGAATACTCTATGACGGAAAAAATATATACACCAGCCCCGAATATCAGATCACCCATATCGTAGATAGAGTGGGAGGGGGCGACTCCTTCATGGGGGGATTGATCTATGGATTGTTACAATATCCCAATGACGATCAAAATGCATTGAACTTTGCAGTGGCGGCCTCTTGTCTAAAGCATACGATTAAGGGTGACGCCAATTTGGTTACAGTCACTGAAGTAGAAAAATTAATGAGCGGTGACGCCAGTGGCCGCGTAGCAAGATAATTATGGCAAAATTTACCCGTTTAGAAGTCGCTGCAAAAATGGCAGAGACAGGAATGGTTCCCCTTTTTTATCACAGTGATATCGAAATTGCTAAAAAAGTACTTAAAGCCTGTTATGATGGAGGTGCAAGGTTATTGGAATTCACCAGTAGAGGGGATTTTGCTCATCAGATTTTTGAGCAACTCAATCAATATGCACTCGCTGAACTACCTGAAATGATCATGGGCGTGGGTTCTATTACCGACGCTTCAGCTGCTTCACTATATATGCAATTGGGAGCCAATTTCATCGTTACTCCAGTTTTAAGAGAAGACATCGCTGTGGTCTGTAACCGCAGAAAAGTATTGTGGTCGGCAGGTTGTGGTTCACTCACAGAAATTGCCAAAGCAGAAGAATTGGGGGGAGAAATTGTTAAACTCTTTCCTGGTAGTACCTATGGCCCGGGTTTTGTAAAAGCCATCAAAGGCCCACAGCCTTGGACAAGTATAATGCCTACAGGTGGAGTCAGCACTGAAGAAAATAATCTTAGGGGTTGGTTTGATGCAGGGGTTACCTGTGTGGGGATGGGATCAAAGTTGATTTCCAAAGAAGTTTTGGCAAGAGGTGACTATGCAGGACTGAAAAACAAGGTAGCAGACACCCTGTCATTAATAAATAAAATAAGACAATGATATATGAATAATAACTACCAAGTACGCTATGCGGTTGGTCAAAGAGAAACCAACCAAATGGGCACCCAAGCCTTACGAGATGAATTTTTAATTGAACAAGTTTTTGGAACCGACTCCGTCAAGTGGGTCTATACCCACTACGACCGTTATATGGCGGGTGGAGTTATCCCTTTAACCAGAAAAGTTTTTCTGGACATAATCGACCCGCTAAAGGCCGATTTCTTTCTTGAACGGAGAGAAATGGGAATCATCAATGTAGGGGGAAAGGGAACCGTTACTGCCGATGGGACTGTTTATGATTTAGATTACAAGGAAGCCCTTTATCTAGGAAGAGGGATCAAGGAGGTTAATTTCTCCAGTGATGATCCAAAATCACCATCAAAGTTTTACCTCAATTCTGCTCCGGCACATCATGCCTATCCGAGTCAAAAGGTAGGTATAGATCAAGCTGAAATAGTAGAGTTGGGATCAGCGGAAACCGCCAATGCCAGAACCATCAGAAAACTGATTGTCAACAGTATTGTCAAAAGCTGTCAGTTGCAAATGGGTATGACAGAGTTGGCCTCAGGCTCGGTTTGGAATACCATGCCTGCCCATGTTCACGATCGTCGGATGGAAGTCTATTTCTACTTCGAAGTACCAGAGGATCAGGCGGTATGCCATTTTATGGGAGCTACCGATGAAACGCGTCACCTTTGGATGGCCAATGAACAAGCTGTTATTTCTCCCCCTTGGTCCATACATGCAGGCTCAGGTACTTCCAACTATACCTTTATATGGGGTATGGCAGGAGAAAATTTAGATTACGGTGATATGGATGGGTGTGCTATACCTGATTTAAGATAAAGCTATGGGATCAAATCTTTTCGATTTAACGGGAAAAACAGCCTTGGTCACGGGAGCCACGCACGGACTGGGTATGGCCATGGCCAAAGGAATAGGAAAAGCAGGAGCTACTCTTGTTATCAATGGAAACAGTTCTCAGGAAAAAATAGATAATGCTGTAGCTGTTTTTAAATCAGAGGGAATCAATGCTTTTGGTTATCGCTTTGATGTTACCGATGAAAAGGCTGTAATACAGGCGGTGGAGCAGATTGAAAAAGAAGTGGGTTCCATCGATATTTTGGTCAATAATGCAGGTATCATCAAACGCATCCCACTGGCCGAAATGGAGGTCGCTGACTTTGAACAGGTTGTCAAGGTGGATTTGGTAAGTCCATTTATCGTTTCCAAAGCGGTGGTCAAAGGGATGATCCAACGTAAAGCAGGGAAAATCATCAACATTTGCTCCATGATGAGCGAATTGGGAAGAAACACCGTAGGGGCTTATGCCGCGGCCAAAGGAGGTTTAAAGATGCTGACCCAAAACATGTGTGTGGAGTGGGCGCCACATAACATCCAAGTCAATGGCATCGGCCCTGGTTATTTCGCTACCGAACAGACGAAACCCATCCGGGTGGAAGGTCATCCCTTTAACGAATTTATCATTAACAGAACCCCTGCTGGTGTTTGGGGCGAGCCTGACCAATTGCAAGGCTCAGCGGTCTTCCTTAGCTCCGAAGCAAGTAACTTTGTCAACGGACAAGTACTCTATGTAGATGGAGGGATATTGGCCACCATTGGTAAACCCGCCAACGAGTAATCATCGTCTTGACTTGATTGATTTTTATTCCCAATAGCTTGGGTTCTAGAGGCCTGTCTGCCTTAATCGTAGTCCTTTTCCGACACCTCCTAAAACCTACAATCACAAACATCTATAAGTATAGTTAATAGGTGTTGTCACCTCTGTTACCATGTGACCTATGGACAAACACCTGCTTTTGTTTTTTTTAAAAAAATCAATACTTTTAAGCAACCCAAATCAGACTACTGCCATGAAAATCTTTCGGCTTCTTCCAAAAACGTATTGCCAAAAAGAAATCATAAACATCAGTTGTGATCTACCCTTAAGGGATCGTGGTGTCGATTTTGACTTATACACATATTACTCGGACAAATGCTTTTAAAGACAATCGAGTGATCTGAGCATCTGATTCGGAGGATATTGCAAAATACTGAAAACTCTAAGGAGTTTGATAATGAAGAAGTTAAGAATAAGAAACAAAAGACAAAAGGAATTTATCGAAGCATTAGTTCGGATACATTCCATTTACAACCATTTTATATGATAAGAAGAATTTTAAGAAAAACTATTTCAACGCTTGAAATAGAACAACATGCCTCAATTTTATCAAAAGAATATGTGCTTGAGAATAAAACAACTGAAGAAAATGTAAGATTGCTAATCAAAAAATTACATCCTTATGATATTGGAAAAAGATTGATCCGATTAGGATCGAAAAGAGATGGTGGGTATTTAGTTCCCGATGATTTGGAAGGAATTAAGGCATGTTTTTCTCCTAAAGTTTCTACCAATAGTGATTTTGAGTTGGATTGTCACAAATACGGGATGCAAATATTTCTTGCGGATAAATCGGTAGATAAACCAAGGATAAAATTAGATGAGAATGATTATCATTTTTTAAAAAAGCATATTGGATGTTTTAATAGTCTCGATTTTATTACTATGGAAAGATGGATAGAATCTAGCAAAGTAGGAAGCCAAAATGATTTAATGTTACAGATGGATATTGAAGGAGCCGAATACATTACTTTAATAAACATGCAAGATTCTTTAATGAAACTCTTTAGAATTATTGTAGTAGAATTTCATGACCTTCATAAGATTCGGAATCAAGAGTTTTACAATATTGCTTTAGTTGCCTTTGAAAAAATTTTACAAAACCACACATGTGTTCATATTCATCCGAATAATTTCAGCCGGCTAAATGTAAATGACGGAATCGAAATCCCAATGGTAGCTGAGTTTACATTTATTCGAAATGATAGGATTCTTGAAAAGTCTCCGCAGAAATCATTTCCACATCCTTTGGATAGTGATAATACCCGAGAAAAAGATCACATCATGCTTCCTGAAAATTGGTATAATGGTTAAAACAAAAAATAAAAGCTATTTAAACAAAACATTAGAAACAGTTTAAAGAAGAAACTGAAGAAAATTAAATTTCAATAAGCCCGATATGCCGAAACAGGGGCTCTAAATCTGAGGTAGGCGTAATAAATTAAACTTAAAAATTATGAAAAAAGTATTTTTTAGTATCTCAATTGTAACTATAGTTTTGCTTGTTTTTATTTCTTGCAAAAAAGATGATAATCAAAGTGAGACACCAACAATATCTGTAAATCTAACAGTTATCGCAACAGGTACTTTAAGTGATTCCCCGACCATTAAGTATAAAGACGCAACTGGTACTAGCCAAACCGAAGTTTTATCTATCGGAACTTGGAGTAAAAGCTTGACCGTTAATTCCGGATTTAAACTTTTATTAAACGCAAGTGGGAAAATTACGGATGGAACTGTCTCTATTAAAGTTACAGCGACCGGAAATGGAAATAATTACAATGTGTCAAAATCTGAAAATATTTCTGGTAAATCTAGTGATTTTGACTTAACCCTTGAAACCACTTTAAATTAAAGTATGTATTCCAATACTATGTGAATGGCTTTAAACCAAGCACATATTTTATATTTTATACCTAACATTTAAATTTTAGAATCATGAATCAGAAAACAACATATATTCTTTTGCCTTTCCCCGGCGCGTATCAATGACACGTATTTATCTTCCACCACTAACGTCTTTCTTATCAGTAAAAAACCATTCCAAAAGCGATAACAAACATCCATAGGTGTAGTCAGTAGGTGTCTTAACCCCTGTGAACATTGATCTAAGGAGAAACACCCCCTTTTGATGATTCAATTGAAATCAATACTTTTGGCAACTCCAATCGGACTACTACCACTAAATGCTTATGTAAATTCATGAGTTATGGATAATAAAACGAGAATTTTCCTATTGGAATGCCAGACCCCATTGAGGTAAAAAAGTTTCGTATGGAGCAAATGGGGATGAAACAAAAAGATTTAGCAGAAGTGGTAGGATATAAAACTAGAGTGAGTGAGATTCTCAGCAAAAAACACGAACTGACTTTAGGAATGATTCGAAAACTCAACTCAACACTTCATATTCCGACTGAAGTTTTGGTTCAAGATTATAATAATAAGCGATTTGGCAACAATGACTATGGGTTATTGTTTGCTCTTGTTTATTTTAGTAATCGTTAAAAATTTCTTTAAAGTGGATAAGTACAAATGCACCCACCGATTTACAACTGAGACTGTCAAGCCCATTGAAAAAATACTAAAACATAAAAATTAATGAATTTAGGATTAAAAGATAAAACAGCTTTTGTTGCCGCTTCCAGCCAAGGTTTGGGAAAAAGTGTAGCCATGGAATTGGCTCAAGAAGGGGCTAACATTATTATTTGTGGAAGAAACCTTAACACCTTAGAACTTACCAAAAAAGAAATTCAAAAAGCAAGCGATGTTAGTATTGATGTGGTGGTTGGAGATCTGTCCCAATCTAAAGATCGAGATCGCATGATATCAGAAATACTAAAAAAGCATGCAGCCATTGATATTTTGGTCACGAACAGCGGGGGCCCACCTGCCGGTAAATTTGAGGATTTCCAAAAAGAAGATTGGGATGCTGCCTACGAACAACTGTTGGCCAGTGCGGTGCAACTAATCAGTGGATTTTTACCTGCAATGAAAAAGCAAGCCTGGGGAAGAATCATTTCCATTACTTCTCAGGCAGTAAAACAACCTGTTGATAACCTGATCTTGTCCAATTCTGTTAGAGCAGCTGTAGTGGGCTTAATAAAAACATTGGCTAATGAACTGGGCCCATTTAACATTACGGTTAACAATGTAATGCCGGGCTTTACCAAAACAGAAAGATTGACCAAATTAATAGAGGCCAATCCCGCCTTATCCGAGGCAATGGATACGATTCCTTTGGGTCGGTTTGGACAACCGGAAGAATTCTCAGCTGCTGTTGCCTTTTTGGCAAGTGAACGCGCAAGCTATATCACAGGCACCTCACTGGCGGTTGATGGTGGGTGTGTAAAAAATATTTTATAAGATTTTTTATCAAAAACAACCGATAAAGTGGCAAAGAAGGGAAAAGTGAATTTTAATGTGCAAAAGTAATCAATGACAAAAGGTAATAAGTGATATAAGAGGATACTTCAAACAATACTATATCGCTTTTCCGTTAGCCAATAAGTTTTATTCAGCAATAGAAAACTTATAGATCGTTTGGGTCTGATAGGTTTCTCCAGGCTGTAAAATCGTATTGGGAAAAGCTGGCTGATTGGGCGAATCCGGATAATGCTGGGTTTCCAAAGCAAAAGAGCCTCTGTAATCAAAGGGATTTCCATATTTTCCGACATCACTACCATCCATAAAGTTGCCGCCATAAAATTGAATTCCTGGCTCTTCCGTATAGACTTCCATTTGTCGCTTGCTTTTTGGATCAATCACTTTTGCTGCCAAACTTAAGTCTCCTTGGATGTCTTTGTTCAGGACAAAATTATGGTCATAGCCTCCCCCGCGACTGAGTTGGGTATCTGAGGCTTGTTGATTTAAATCCTGGCCAATGGTCTTGGCAATTCTAAAATCAAAAGGACTACCCTCTACCGATTGGATTTCTCCAAGGGGAATTAGTTCTTCATCTACGGGGATAAAGTGATCGGCGTTGAGCATCAACAAATGATCGTTGATACTGCCTTGGGCTGCTCCGGCCAAATTAAAAAAAGCGTGGTTGGTCAGGTTGATGGGGGTGGCCTGGTCGGTAGTGGCTTTATAGGCAATCCGCAATTCGTTTTTGTCATTGATGGCATAGGTCACCTCAACACTCAAATTACCGGGATACCCCATTTCTCCGTCTTTGGACAAATAGGTCATCACAATGGCATTTTCATCGGCAGAAACCACCTCCCATACCTGGTTGTGAAATCCATCCGGTCCACCGTGGAGGTGATTTTCATTGTTGTTGATAGGGAGTTGGTAGGGGATACCGTCCAATTCAAACCTTCCTTTGGCAATGCGATTGCCATACCTTCCGATCAAACAGCCGTGAAAGGGGGTTTTGGCTTTTTGATAATCCGCAATGCTTTTAAATCCCAATACCACATCGCCCATATTTCCCGATTGATCTGGGGTCAACAAGCTGACAACCCTTCCACCATAATTGGTGATGTAAACTTCTATCTCGCTGTTTTTTAAAAGATAAAGGTTCGTTGCTTTTCCGTTGATTTGGGTTTGGAAATCACTTGCTTTTAGCACAAATTTCTCTTTTTTGGGTTCCTCGCAAAATACAAACATTAACAATACAAACGAGAAAATAGTTTTGTTTTGGAACATGGTTTAGGATTTAATCTTGGTATAACTTAGTGTGTAATTCTTTTAAAGTTTCTACAGGCATTTTAATCAATTTACGGTCATATGTCATCAAGCCATTGATCTCTCCCTCTACATCGGTGGTTTGGGTATAAACGGCTGCCGAAAGGCCGTTTTGTTCTTTCATCTTAACGATCTGATCGAATTTGTAAATGTAATTTTTCAACAAATCCTCTGAGGAGTAATAAGTTTGGTAGCCCCAGTTCCGCATCTCGGGATTCCAAAGATTTTCCTTGATGGGATAGCCGATACCGCCAAATTCCCCGATCACTGTTGCACGATCCAAGGCGGTGGGGGGGACCGTCAAATCAACATGGTAGGTATGAATGTCATAAATATCTCCACAAGCCCGAAGGGTCCAGCCGCTGGTAGGGTTCACCAATCTATGGGGGTCCAAACCTTTTACAAAATCCGAAATCCTGCAAGTGTCGTATTGTCCCCATCCCTCATTAAAAGGTACCCACATCACGATACTAGGGGCGTTGTAATGAATATCCACCATCCTCCGCAATTCAAGTTCAAATTGGGTGGCGTCCTCAGAACGTCTGTTTAGATCCGCATCTTGGCCGTGAATTCTTTCCAAGGCATTATAGATGTGATCTTTTCGTTTGGTTTTTTCCATCTCTTCCGGCGTTTTCAATGCCAACCTGTTATAGGAAGGCATGTCTTGCCAAACCATAATTCCCAATTGGTCGCAATGATAGTACCAGCGATCGGGTTCGATTTTTACATGTTTTCGGATCATATTAAAGCCCATGGCTTTGGTCATTTCAATGTCGTAGCGCATGGCTTCATCCGAGGGAGGGGTTAGCAGTCCATCGGACCACCAACCTTGATCCAAAGTACCGTAATGAAAGAGCGGTTGATTGTTCAAAAAGAGGTATTTGACGCCCTTGTGATTCCCCAAACTGATTTTTCGCATACCGAAAAAACTATCTACCTGGTCGATTACCACTCCAGAGGGATTGATCAAATTCATTTTGACATCGTACAGATGGGGGTGGTCTGGAGACCACAATTGGGGATTTTCAATTTTTAGATTTAAGGGGGTATTCGGTTGGGTACTTCCAGAAGCGATTTTCTTTCCATCAAAAAATATTTCCATAGCGACTTCATAGCCCTTGATCAAATTGACATTACTCATTGGGATAAGTCGCACTGTATTGTTATCGATATCGGTGGTGGTCTTGACTTGTTTCAAGTAAGCTTCGGAGGAGACGGCCTCTAACCATACCGTTTGCCATATTCCGCTAACCGGGGTATAATAGATACCACTGGCATTGATTTGTTGTTTGCCACGGGCTTGGGAGCTGAAATTGGTAGCGTCCTCAACAGCCAAGACGATTTTTTGCTGCCCATTGGGTTTTAAATAGGGAGTAATGTTAAACGAAAAACGATCAAAACCTCCCTTGTGGGTGCCTACCAAAATATCGTTTACCCAGACCGCACAGTGGTAATCCACCGCTTCGAAATGGAGGATCGCATCTTTTCCACTCCAGTTTTCGGGAAGCGTAAAACTTTTTTTATACCACATCTTATCCTCGGGAGTGATTTCTTTTCCTACACCCGATAGGGGAGATTCAAAACTAAAGGGAACTAAAATCTTTCCCTGATAACGTTTGGGTTGGATTTGATTGACTTTTAAAATGGCGTAATCCCAAAGTCCGTTAAGGTTTTTCCATTGGGATCTTTCAAATTGGGGACGAGGATATTCTTGCCAAACATTGTCAGGATTCACTTTCTCAGCCCAAGAACTCATGATCTTTTCTCCTACAGGCTTCCAGCTTTGAGCCTGAAGGGTGGTTGTAAATAGTAATGCGAAAAATAGAAATTTGATTTTCATGATTTGGTTTTTTGTATAGGTAATATATGAAAATATGCCTTAATCAAAATTTTAACACTGCCAAAAGCCCCTTGATTTTTGTCAATCTTCTTTTTTTGAAAAAGTTTTATATTGTAAGGATATTACAAATCTTATGGAATTATTTGAGCCTTTTTGGAATGAAATTGTCAATTTTTTTGGCATCAGAAACTTTTTTCAAATCCTCAATAGTGGAGATTATGCCTCCTTTTATACCTATGATGGTATTGTGGCGATCATACAGCCCATTCTGCCCTTGCTTTTGGTATTTGAATTCATTATGGGAATGGTTCATAAAAAGTCCCAAACCAAAGTCTATCAAACCATATTTTTGATCTATGTCTTCAACCGATTCATTGGTCGTTTCATCGCCATCGCCATGACCACCATTTGCATTGGGCTTTTTCAGAAGTATGCCCCCTTTCAAACCACCATGACTTGGTATTGGATCATTTATGGTTATATCGTATGGGAATTTGCCCATTTTATTTATCACTATTTAGGGCACAAGGTGCGATTATTTTGGTGCATCCATGCCACCCACCACACCCCGGAGGAAATGAACTTAAGTGTTGCCCATGCCCATTTCTTTTTGGAGGCTCCCTATGCTGATGTCATCCGAACTACTGTTTGTGTTCTTTTGGGTGTCCACCCTGCGCTTTTGTTTGTTATCATGTTCGCGGATGGCACCTACGGAACATTTATACATGCCGGAGAAAACTTAATGAAAAACGGGAAGATGGGCTTTCTCCACAAACTGATCCTGACGCCCTCTCACCATAGGGTACACCACGCCCGCAATCCATTGTATATCGATACCAATTATTGCAATCTCCTCAACATTTGGGACAGAGTCTTTAAAACCTATCAGGAGGAGCAAAAAGAAATAGACATTGAATACGGCATCACCCGAAAAATCAATTCGGGTAACTTTATCGACGTCTATTTTGGAGAGTTTATCGCCCTCTTTAAGGATGTGGTCAAAGCACCCGGTCTTATCAATAAGTTGGCGTACATTTTTCTCCCACCCGGTTGGGATCATACTGGGAAACATAGGACGGCCAAAATGATTCGTGATGAATACATTGAACAAGTCCAACAATAACCATAGAATTCAATTAAATAATGAAAAAATTAACTTATCTAATTTTTGTTTTAACAACATTTATAGCCTGTCAAAATCAAGATTCTGGAATTTTTAATGGTTCCAACCTTGATGGGTGGGTCAATTACGGTGGAGGAAGATTTTACGTTGAAGATCAATGCATTGTAGCGGAGTCCATTATGGGCCTACCCAATACTTTTTTACATACCGAAAAAAAATACCAAAATTTTGAATTGGAGTTTGATGTCAAATTGGATACGGTTTTGAATTCGGGGGTACAGATTCGAAGTAATATTTACCAAGAAGATACCGAAACCATTCGTTGGGGAGGACGCTTTGATGAAAATGGGGACAAGATGATCATTCGTAAAAAAAGACTTGCCGGGACATTTTGGGGCTATCAGATCGAAATCGATCCTACTTCCAGAGGCTGGAGTGGTGCTGTATATGAAGAAGCGGGGAGGGGGTTTCTCCACACACCTGGAATCGACGAAACGGTCAAGTCTGCTTTTAAACCTCTCGAATGGAATCATTATAAGGTAAAGGTCAAAGACAATCACATTCAATCCTGGGTCAATGGCGTCATGATCGGAGATATTTATGATGACCTTACTGCTGACGGATATATTGCCCTGCAACTTCACGGTATTGGAAAAAATAAGAACAAAGTCAACAAAAAAATACGTTGGAAAAACTTCAATCTAAAATCCCTTTAGTGATTTTAAGGAGCCTGTTGTTTATCAGTTCTGGTCTAATGCTCGGATCTTTTGTTTCGAGCTGTGAAAAGAAGGATTCAACGGATCAGTGCAAAGGGCTCGCCAAGGAGATTGCTTGCACTAAGGTATATATGCCCGTTTGCGGTTGTGACGGCATCACCTATGGGAATGATTGTATGGCAGAAGCCTCTGGTGTAAAATCATGGACAGAGGGAAGTTGTGAGGAAGAATAAATTTTAGTTTAACTTATACCTAAGTTTTTTGTAATTTTAAACGTGTTCAATAAACTTAAAATGCAGAAAGAAAAACCACAACTTTATTTAAAAATTGCCGTGGCATTTGTTTTGTTGTTGGGGATGGTCAACCTGTCTTTTGCACATGGAAAAGTCAATTTATAATGCATATTTGGATAATTACTCCTATACCAATGGCATTTATAATCTATAATTTTGTTTAAACTTATACAATCTTAAAATGCAGAAAGAAATAAGAATATTGCTGGGGCTTGGGGTGATTTTTATTTTAGTGGTTCTTCTTTTTTTTGTATTAAAACCCAATCCTAAGGTTGATTTTGCTACTGATGTCAAACCCATACTCAATAAACACTGCATTTCCTGTCACGGAGGGGTAAAGAAAAGCGGAGGTTTTAGTGTTTTGTTTGAATCGGAGGCCATGGGAGTCACAGAGTCAGGAAAACCTGCCATTGTCCCGGGGAGTGCTCGAAAAAGCGAGTTTATCAAAAGATTACACCATACCGATCCGGAAATGCGGATGCCCTACCAAAAAGCGGCCTTGTCTCCCGAAGAAATCAAAACCCTTACCGACTGGATCGATCAAGGAGCCAACTGGGGAACTCATTGGGCCTACCTTCCGGTCGAGAAAACTGATGTTCCGCAACCACGCGCTGAATCGATTGAAAAAGAGTTTCTTTCCAACCCCGTTGATCATTTTATCGCAGCAAGAATGGAGGAAAAGCAACTCTCACCCAATCCGCCTGCCAATAAAAACACCATTGGAAGGAGATTGGCATTTGACATTACCGGGTTGCCCCCGGATCCCAATCTTTTTAATCAATTTACAGCAGGAGAAATTACTTATAAAAACTATGTGGACAGTCTTTTTACAGCTGTTACCTATGGGGAAAAGTGGGCCAGTTGGTGGTTGGATTTGGCACGATACGCCGATACGATGGGATTTGAAAAAGATCCTGGAAGAACCATTTGGCAATACCGCGATTGGGTCATCAAGGCACTCAACCGTGACCTTCCTTATGACCAATTTACCATCGAACAGCTCGCAGGGGACTTACTTCCTGAACCTTCTTATGACCAACTCATCGCAACCGCTTTCCACCGAAACACCATGAACAATGACGAAGGAGGAACAGATGATGAAGAGTTTCGCGTTGCAGCGGTCATAGATAGGGTCAATACTACCTTCGACGTATGGCAAAGCACTACGATGAGCTGTGTTCAATGTCATAGCCATCCTTACGATCCTTTTTTACAAAAAGAATATTATCAACTCATGTCCTTTTTCAACAATACTCGTGATGAGGACATTCCCGATGATTCTCCCAATCTGATTGCTTTTCAACCAGAAGAACAAGAGAAAATCAATGCTGTTTTGGACTGGGTAGCCTCCCATTCCGATCCCAAAACAAAAAGATCATACCAAAATTTTCTTCACTTCAAAGAGCCAAAATACCCCTCTCATAATTTTAAAATCATCCAAAATGGTTTTGTATCAGGATTGAGCATGGGATTGAGAAAAAAGGGGGCAGCCGTGATGAAAAATATAAATACTTTAGGGCATCAAAAGCTCTATTTGAAGTTTGTGAGCCATACCAATCGCTCCACCTTGGTGTTCAGGAAAGACAGTCTCAAGGGAAAAATAATCGGTAAATTTAAGATTGCCAAAAAAGGAAAGAATTTCAATCAAAAGGGACAAGCCCCTGTTATTGCCTCAATCGACATCAGTCGTGAAACACAGCCCTTCGATTTGTATGTAGAACTTGAAACGCGCAACCAAGAGTTAGATAGAAAACAGGTATTGGTTCATTGGATGGCCTTTCTCCCCGATATGCCCGGAGAGGGAAAACCCGGGCATGAGAAGATCAATCAAATGCTGGATGAAGTTTTAAACATCAAAAGAGAGCTTACGCCCATTATGGTGGAAAATCCCGACCACATGAAACGAAAAACCCACATTTTTGATCGAGGTAATTGGATGGTCAAGCAGGAAGAAGTCCAGCCTGGAGTCCCTCACATTCTCAACCCTTGGGAAAAGCAGTGGGATGATAACCGTATGGGGTTTGCTCAGTGGTTGGTAGATAAAGAAAACCCGCTGACTGCCCGGACATTGGTCAATCGCGTATGGCATCAGGTTTTTGGCAAGGGGCTGGTTGATACCTTAGAGGATATGGGAACCATGTCCGATCCCCCATCACATCCCGCCCTCATGGATTGGTTGTCTTATGAATTCATGCATTCCATGAATTGGAGCCTCAAAAAATTGATCAAAACCCTTTTGATGTCGTCCACCTATCGACAGCATTCATCTTTGTCCAAAGAAAAGTTGGCCATTGACAGCAACAACGATTATTACTCCGTGGGGCCAAAACTTAGGCTTAGTGCAGAAGAGATAAGAGATCAAGCCCTACACGTTTCAGGTTTGTTGAGTGAAAAAATGTACGGCCCCGGGGTCATGCCCCCTCAACCCGACGGTATCTGGCAACACGCCTATTTGGGTAACCTTTGGAAAACCAGTGAAGGGGAGGACCGATACCGTAGGGGAATATATACCTACCTGAAAAGAACCAGTCCTTATCCCTCCATGATCACTTTCGATGCGGGAAGTCGCGAAGTATGTTTGGTCAAAAGGTCTCCCACCAATACACCCCTCCAAGCCTTAGTAACAATGAATGATCCTGTTTATTTGGAAGCTGCGTTAGCCTTTGCCAAAATGCATCAAAATAAACCGGCCAAAATTGCCATCAGTGAAATGTACCAAAAGGCAACCTACAGAGCAGTGGATAAAGACAAACTATCCTCCTTATATGATCTGTATGAGGAGGCCAAAAATACTTTTGAGGAAAATCCAGATCAGTTGGAAGATTTCTTTGGAATGGATCAAGAAACGGACATCAACACCGCATCATTGGCAATCATTGCCAATGCCATCATGAACTTAGATGAATTTTTAACCCATGGATAAAATCAAAAAACTATTAACAGAGCAACGATCCTTAGAAGCCCAATTTAATAGCAGAAGGCATTTCATTAAGGACTGCACCCTCGGCTTAGGTGGACTGGCTTTGGGGAATTTTTTAAATGCTTGTTCTCCGAGAGAAAATAAGGTATCAGCCTATACTGCTGATCGATCACTCAACCCCATGGCATCCCTTCCGGCTCCTTTTTTGCCCAAGGTAAAAAGTGTGATCTACCTTCATATGGTGGGAGCCCCTTCTCAGCTTGAATTGTTTGATTACAAACCCGAGCTGGCCAAACTGCACAATCAGCCTTGTCCTCCTTCCTTGTTGGACAGCAAAAAATTTGCATTTATTCAAGGGACTCCTAATATGCTGGGGCCACAAGCGACTTTCAAAAAAGAAGGGGAATCAGGGAATTGGGTTTCCAACCACCTGCCCCATTTTAAAAAAGTAATCGATGAGGTGGCTTTTTTGAAAGCGGTTCATACGGATCAGTTCAATCATGGGCCTGCGCAGATGCTGATGCAGACAGGTAGCCCCCGCAATGGTCGCCCCAGTATTGGATCCTGGGTAACCTATGGTTTGGGATCTGAAAACAACAACCTTCCTGGCTTTGTGGTGCTCACTTCCGGGGGAACCCCCGATGCAGGAAAAAGTATTTGGGGCAGTGGATTCTTACCCTCCGTATATCAAGGGGTACATTGTCGATCCAAAGGAGACCCTGTCCTTTATCTTAAAGACCCCAAAGGGGTTTCGAGGGACCTTAAAAAGAAAGTCTTGGAGTCCATCAATGATGTCAATTATCAGGAGTACCAAAAATTTGGTGATCCGGAGGTTTTGACCCGAATCAATCAATACGAAATGGCCTACCGCATGCAGATTTCTGTTCCGGAGGTGATGGATATAGATAAAGAACCCGATGCCATCAAAGAGATGTATGGAGTGAAACCGGGGAAAGAAGCATTTGCCAACAATTGCCTGCTGGCCCGTAAAATGGTAGAACAAGGCGTTAGATTTGTACAATTATACGACTGGGGTTGGGATTCTCATGGCGCAAGCCCAGGAGAGGCCTTAGATTCTGGTTTCTTGAGAAAATGTAAGGAAACGGACCGACCCATTGCAGCACTTATATTGGATCTCAAACAAAGAGGATTGTTAGACGAAACCTTAGTTGTATGGGGAGGCGAGTTTGGAAGAACGCCCATGTGGGAAAACCGTTTGGGGATTCAAAACTCCCCCGGAAGAGACCACCAAGGGGATGCCTTCACCATTTGGATGGCCGGAGGAGGAATTAAAAAAGGGGCCGTTCACGGGAAAACGGATGAGATTGGATATTCGGGTATAGAAGGAAGGGTTTCTGTCTACGACATTCAAGCCACCATTCTGCATCTCTTGGGCTTTGATCATGAACAATTCACCTATGATTTTCAAGG
>CBFIIP010000028.1:0-16483 GCA_965662705.1 Flavobacteriaceae bacterium | reverse complement strand
CCGGTTTTGATCGGTATCCTCAATCCTTAAGACAAACGAACCCCCATTTTTTTTGGCAAACAAATAATTATATAAGGCTGTTCTCAGCCCACCAATGTGAAGGGGGCCTGTGGGGCTAGGTGCAAACCTGACACGAACATTCATTCTTTTTTCGTCAAAGATAACACCATGCACCGCACGATGGAAATTATTTGTTTTTTCTTTGTACTATATTTGCAAAAAAAAGCTTTGATTTGTTTCACACACGATAACTTTCTGATTCTTGACGAGTCCAAAATAACGCAGTGGCTTTCAGACATTGCGATGGAGGAGGGTTATACCATATCAGCCATGGATTTTAACTTTGTAGATGCAGCACAACTTTTATCGCTTAACCAAGAGTTTCTAAAGCACGATACGGATACCGACATCATTACTTTTGATTACACCACAGGCAACACGGTCAGTGCTGAGGCCTTTATTTCTCTTGAGGCAGTAGCCGAAAACGCAAAAAAATACAGCCAAACAACTGAAAATGAACAACTTAGGCTGATTTGCCATGCCCTTCTTCATTGTTTGGGTTATAACGACAAGTCTCCTGAGGAAAAAAAGTACATACGATCCAAGGAAGATGAATGTATTAATTTGTTCCACGTGAAACAATCTTATGTTTGAAGAAAGATATGATGTAGTTGTCGTAGGAGGGGGTCATGCTGGAGCGGAGGCCGCCGCCGCCGCCGCCAATATGGGCTCTAAGACTTTATTGGTTACCATGAATCTCCAAACCATTGGCCAAATGTCTTGTAACCCAGCTATGGGAGGAATTGCCAAAGGTCAAATTGTAAGAGAGATTGATGCTTTGGGTGGCTACAGTGGAATCGTTTCTGACGAGTCGGCCATTCAGTTTAAAATGTTGAATCGTTCCAAGGGACCCGCCATGTGGAGTCCAAGGGTACAATCCGACAGAATGCTCTTTGCCAAAAGATGGAGGGAACTTTTGGAGCAAACCGCCAACCTTGACTTCTATCAAGACATGATCAAAGACATTATCGTGAAGAACGGAAGAATAGAAGGGGTGGTCACTTCTTTGGGAATACCCATATATTCCAAAAGTGTTGTCCTAACCAACGGAACATTTCTCAATGGACTCATTCATATCGGTGAAAAAAACTATGGTGGCGGCAGGGCAGGAGAGAAAGCCTCGACCGGACTTACCCACAGTTTGGAAAATCTCGGATTTGAGTCGGGTAGGATGAAAACAGGAACACCCCCAAGGGTCGATGGCAGGTCATTAAATTATAATCTGATGGAAGAACAACCCGGAGATGAACATCCATCAACTTTCAGTTACCTTCATACTACGCCGCTTAGCCAACAAAGAAGCTGTTATATCACTCATACCAGTGTTGAAGTCCACGATCTTTTACGGGAGGGGTTTGACCGATCTCCCATGTTCAACGGTAACATCCAGAGTACCGGGCCTAGGTACTGTCCCTCTATAGAAGATAAAATCAATCGCTTTGCGGATAAGTCGCGCCACCAAATATTTGTTGAACCCGAAGGATGGGACACGGTAGAAGTTTACGTTAACGGTTTTTCAACCTCTCTTCCAGAGGACATTCAATACAAAGCCTTACGATCTGTCAAAGGTTTTGAAAAGGTAAAATTCTTCAGACCTGGATATGCCATTGAGTATGACTACTTTCCACCGACACAATTAAAAAACAGTTTAGAGACCAAGTTGGTTGAAGGCTTGTTTTTTGCAGGTCAAATCAACGGTACTACCGGATACGAAGAAGCGGCCTCACAAGGGCTTATGGCAGGGATCAATGCGCATTTGAAAATCAATGCGCAAGATCCGTTTGTTCTTAAAAGAAACCAAGCTTATGTCGGAGTTCTCATAGACGACTTGATCACAAAAGGGACTGAAGAACCCTATAGAATGTTCACCTCGAGGGCAGAGTACCGAACCTTATTGCGACAAGACAATGCCGATTTGAGGCTAACTCCCCTTTCCCATCAATTGGGATTGGCCAAAAAAGAACGCATGGACGCCGTGGAGCAAAAAGCGGCTCAAACCAAAGAACTGGTTGGTTTTTTAAATTCACAAAGTTATCTCCCTGACGAAATAAACCCCATTCTGGCAAAAAAAGAATCTGCACCGGTCAAGCAATCCGACAAGTTGAGTAAAATTTTGTCACGGCCTCGCATGAGTCGAAAAGATTTGTACACCCTTCCAACCGTAAAGCATTACCTTGAAGAGAACAATATCAGCGAGGAGGTATATGAACAAGCAGAGATCCAAATCAAATACTCCGGATATATTGAAAAAGAAATGGCCAATGCAGAAAAGCTCAATCGTTTGGATCATATCAAAATCCCCGATGATTTTGATTACGACGTCCTTGCTTCTTTATCACACGAAGCAAAGGAAAAATTGAACTACATCAAACCCACCAACCTTTCCCAAGCGTCCAGAATCAGTGGAATCAACCCCAGTGATATAAGCGTTCTTTTGGTCAAACTGGGAAGGTAAGTGTTCCACGTGGAACCTATGACTAAGGCAAAAAAAAATATCATCCTCCAAGCCAAAGACCATCTGGTCAGCGGAGACACGTTTGATATTTACTGGGACGAAACACACAGGAGGGCCTGGACAGATGTTCAACATTTGGACACATTGGATCCGTTTTACGACTCCTCAGATTATATTTCTCACCATTTAAAACCCCGTTCACCCACACAAGGACTTTATGGCCTTGTAAGAACGTTGATGTTTTATTACAAGTATCGCTTGCTAAAAAAGAACATTCCACCCAAAGGACGTTTATTGGATGTAGGCTGTGGTACCGGCGCCTTTTTGTCATTTATGAAGAAAAAAGGCCATGCAGTGAAGGGTATTGAAAACAACGACAAAGCTAGAAAAACCTGTCATGAAAACGACATACAGGTACAGGTCACGACAGAAGGCTTTCCCCAACAAAGTTTTGATGTGATTACCCTTTGGCATGTTTTGGAACACTTGCCAAATCCGGAGAAACACGTCGCGAACTATAAAGACCTCCTTAAGCCTGGAGGAATTTTGGTCATTGCAGCACCCAATTTTGAAAGCCACGACCGCGTCCACTATAAAGAAGATTGGGCTGCTTTGGATGTCCCGCGACACCTGTGGCACTTTACCCCTAAAGGGCTTATCTCCATGTCCAAAGAAAATGAGCTTGAGTTGATCCGAAAAAGCTTTTTACCATTTGACGTTTTTTATATCGCCTATCTCTCCGAGAAACACAAAGGCAAGAGGATTCCCTTGGTTCGCGCTTTGATTAAAGCAAGCTTTTTTTCCCTTAAAGCCTTGTTTACCGCCAAACATTCTTCTATCGTATACCTGTTTAGGAAACCGACTCCTTGATGTTCAAGGCTCGGGTCATGGACAATGCAAAATGACTAAAGAGCATTTTAGGGTTTGCATTACGCTCTACATGGTATAAAGTGTCCTCAAGAAGCCTCACCATCACCGCAAGATTTCCGCTATGGACATAAGGCGCAAACTTTCGAATATCAAATGTTGAATGGATCTTCATGTCGTAAAGCGACTCCGAATGATAAGAGATCAACATCGCCTGACGGATGAATTCCAAAGCGTAGGCCAAAAAAGCTTTTTGTTCCTCCCGATTGAGTTCAGCAAGCTGATCTGCCCATTGGATCAGTTCAATCACTATGGCCTTGTTTGATCTTGCCCTAAACGCAGCCCGTAAGCATTGAACCCACAATTCTTCAAAGCGAAGCGACTGATCTGGTGTATTGAGCTCCAATAAAACTTTTCGCCAGCTCCCCCTCATCGCATGCAGAGAAGAACTTCCCAAACTCAAATTCCGGCTCTCGAGCCCGGCGGTGATTTCTTCATTCGTCAAGGGCCGTAATTTAATCTCCTGGCATCGGGATACCAATGTGGGAAGCATCCCTTCTATTTGTTCGGTCACCAACAGAAAAAAACTGTCTTTGGGGGGTTCCTCCAAGAGTTTGAGTAATTTATTGGAAGCCGTTGGAGACAACTTCTCCGCCCCAAATACAATCATTACTTTATTGCCTCCGTTATGCGCTTTCAATGATATCTTATGGTGCATATCAGCAACCTCCTCTACGCCAATCATGCCCTGTTTGTTTCCTCCTTCCAAAAGCTGAATCCAATCTTGAGTAGATCCGTAAACCTGATCCGACAAGAATTCTCGCCACTGGGATTTAAAGTCAACCGAAATTGGCTTTGAACTTCCCGAGGAAGTGTTAACCACTGGATAGACAAAGTGAAGGTCGGGATGGTCCATTAATTTTAGAGCGGGCGTTCCTTGTTCCTCCGCTGATTTCATCGTATCAAAACCATGAAGCAAACCCAAGGCAACATAGAGGGATAGCGGAAGACCACCAAAGCCTTTTTGATCGATAAATATCTGACAATGAGCAACTTGATTGCTACTTATCATCTGTTTTAACTGATGTTTTAACGACGTTTGGCCTATGATTTCACTGGAATACATACTTTTTTGAATCCTTAAAGACAATAAAAATAACCAATCCATTTGGATTTGTCTGTCCAAAAAAAATTATGTTCCCAATGCCTCCAAATCCCTTTGTCCAACGCCATAAAAAAAGTATTTTTGGAACAAAAATAAAAGCATGCGAACCCTAACCGATCAAGACTTTTCAAACCGCAGAGCCGTCATCAGAGTAGACTTTAATGTCCCATTAGACGAACAACTCAATGTAACAGACAGCACTAGAATTATGGCTGCCAAGGAAACCATAACCCACATCCTGCAAAAAGGGGGAAGCTGTGTTTTGCTTTCACACCTAGGGCGTCCAAAAGGGAAAACCCCTGAGCTATCATTAATGAATATATTAAATAATGTAGAGGAAGTCCTTGGTATTCCGGTCGCCTTTTGCCCCGATTGTATTGGGCCGGAGGCGGAGAAAGCCGCAGCCAACCTCCCACCCGGATCGGTATTATTGATGGAAAACCTGCGCTTTTATGAAGAAGAAACCAGCGGTGATATCGAGTTTGCAAAAGCACTCGCCCAACTGGGAGACTGTTATGTAAACGAGGCCTTTGGCACGGCCCATAGGGCGCATGCCTCCACCACCATCATCGCTCAGTTTTTTAAGGAGGACAAATTCTTTGGCAAACTATTGGAAAAGGAAGTCAATGCCATTGACAAAGTAATGAAAACCGGAGAAAAACCCGTTCTTGCCATTTTGGGGGGTGCCAAGGTATCCTCTAAAATCACCATCATCGAAAACATGTTGGACAAAATCGACCATTTGATCATTGGAGGGGGAATGGTATATACTTTTATCAAAGCACAGGGGGGTAGCGTGGGGCGCTCCATCTGCGAAGACGATTATTGCGATTATGCCCTTGAGCTATTGGAAAAAGCAAAAGCAAAAGGGGTGGCAGTTCACCTCCCCACAGATGTGATCATTGCCGATGGTTTTTCCAATGAGGCGAACAAAAAATCCTGTAAAGTACACGAAATACCCCACGATTGGGAGGGCTTAGATGCAGGCCCTGAAACGCTCAAAAGCTTTGAAAAAATTGTGAAGGCATCCAAAACCATTTTATGGAACGGGCCTTTGGGTGTTTTTGAAATGGAAAACTTTGCCAAAGGAACGATAACTTTGGGCGAGCATATTGCAAACAGCACGGCTGCAGGAGCCTTTTCTCTCGTTGGAGGAGGGGACTCAGTGGCCGCCGTCAAGCAGTTTGGATTTGAAGACAGAATGAGCTATATTTCTACTGGTGGAGGCGCCATGCTGGAAAGCTTGGAAGGAAAAACCTTACCGGGCATAGCCGCACTTTTAGATTAAGCCTCAGATCATGAAAAAAGCAGTAATCTTAGTTATTGTCCTTTGTTTTACCGCTTGTAAACAACCAAAAACCCAAGTCCGGTACCTTCCCGATTCCAACGCCAACATCAATCATTTGACTGTGGTCATGCCCAAAAAAAGCTGGGAGGGGCGCTTGGGGAAAATAACCAGAGACTTATTGGAGACCCCCTATGAAGGACTTCCCTTCGATGAACCGCAGTTTACCCTAAAATACCTTCCCCCCGAAGTTTTTACTGGCTTTGCCAAAAACAGCAGAAACATCGTTTGGTTTGTAAATGACTCCATGGGCAGGTTCCAGCTGAGTGAGGATTTTATGGCTAAACCCCAATTGTTGGCTCGTATTTCCGGGGAAGATGATGATGTACAAGCCTACTTTCTCCAGGAAAACATCAAACTTCTCAAGGCGACCTTGACCGAAAAAGAGAGAAAAGAAAAGATCAGAAGAATCAAAAAGTCACCCACCAAAGACCGAGACTTGCAAGACCGCTTTCAGCTATCAATGATTTACCCTACGGCCTACAAAACGGTAAAAGACACCACCAATTTTGTTTGGATACAAAAAGAGGTCCCCAAAGGACACATGAACCTGATTGCCTATAGCCTCCCGCTTCAAGTCCTAAAGGGGAATGTGAAAAAGAGAATCCTTGAAATACGAGATTCGATAGGAAAGCGCTATATCCCAGGCCGGCTCAAGGGATCTTATATGATTACCGAAAGGGCCTACCGACCTTACTTCTACAAAACCTCGGCAAAGGGGAAATTGACCTATATTACTAAGGGAACATGGGAAGTCGCCAACGATTTTATGGCAGGACCCTTTGTAAATTACATGATAAAGGACACTCTTAAAAAAAGATGGATGGTCTTGGAGGGTTTTACATTCGCCCCCGCATCCAGTAAAAGAGATCAGATGTTTGAACTCAATACCATAATAGACGGAACTGTCTTCGAATAGATTATTTCTCTAACGGCTTTTTGTCAGAACTTTCCTCGTCTTCCTTTGTGGCATTTTTGAACTCCTTAATACCACTTCCCAGACCTCTCATTAGCTCTGGAATTTTTCTTCCTCCAAAAAGCAAAAGAACGACTACAACGATGAGAATTATTTGTGGTGCCCCGATCATACCTAAAGAATAGATTAATGAATACATTGTTGATAATTTAAACAAATGTAAATAATTATTCTTTGCGATCTAAATTTCTTTCTAAAGCGTAGAATTTATTTTTTATGGTTAAACACTATATTTGCTTTTGATGGCAAAAGAAGAAAAAAAGAGGCGACTTTGGATTCAAAATTTATTGAACCGATACCGTATGGTGGTGATCAATGAAACCACCTTTGAAGAACAATTTTTTGTCAGGGTTTCTCAGTTCAATATTATTTTACTGGTCAGTTTGTTTGTAACCTTTATTGTCATTGCCTCTTTCTTTATAGTGGCCTATACCCCAATCAAGGAATTCATCCCGGGCTACACCAGTTCTGCCCTAAGGAAAGAAGCCATCAGGAACAGTTTTTTGTTGGATTCGCTCAGTACAGAATTCGAAAAAAAAGAACGATTCATTCAGTCCATAAAAAGTGCCCTTACTGGAGAAATTATTGCCGAAGGTGGAACCATAGCAGAACCTCTGGGACAATCTCCAAAGCGACTGACCTATGATAATACCCCCATTGAAGCCGACTCTCTTTTGCGATTGGAGGTAGGGCAAGAAGACAAGTACAATGTGGTTTCCAATGGCACGGATAATATTAAATACCTGTTGTACCCCCCTGCTATTGGCCCCATTTCTCAACCCTACGACTCCCAAAAAAAACATTTTGCTGTGGACATTGCCCTTAAAGAAAATGCACCGGTTATGGCCGTAGCTCATGGTATTGTTATTTTTTCTGAGTGGACTGTTGAGACCGGCTATGTGATCATTCTCAAACACGACTACGGTTTGTTATCTATTTACAAACACAATGCTGCTTTGGAAAAAGCCCAGGGTGACTTGGTAAAAGCCGGAGAAGTAATCGCAAAGGCAGGGAATACAGGTGAACTGACAACAGGTTGGCACCTGCACTTCGAATTGTGGATGGACGGATACTCTGTTGATCCCTCCTATTTTATTGACTTTTCCGAAGCTTTATGATAAAAAAAATAGGAGCAAAAATTTTCGCAAATTATATCCACAACAAAAATCAAAAGTGGATCAAGGATCCACATACTGCGCAACGTAAAACCTTTGATTACCTCATCCGAAAAGCCAAAACAACCGAGTTTGGCCGTGACCACGGATTTGATAAAATCAGTAATTATAAGGAGTTTCAGGATTCGGTTCCCGTTCGAGATTATGAAGGACTCAGACCCTATGTGGAGAAAATGTTGGCGGGGAATCCTTCTGTACTTTGGCCGGGAAAACCCCTTTACTACGCTAAAACCAGTGGCACAACCTCCGGCGTCAAATTCATCCCGCTGACCAAAGAATCCATGCCCACCCACATTGTCGCCGCACGCGATGCCCTATTGAATTACATACACGAAACCGGCAATGCCGATTTTGTAAGTGGTAAACAGATTTTCCTTCAAGGGAGCCCAGTGCTCAACAAAAAACAGGGAAATGTCATCGGCAGACTTTCGGGAATCGTGGCACACTATGTACCTAAATATTTGCAGAAAAGCAGAATGCCCTCATGGGACACCAATTGCATAGAAGATTGGGAAACCAAGGTGGATGCTATCGTAAAAGAAACCCTACCCGAGGACATGACCCTGATCGCAGGGATTCCCTCTTGGGTTCAAATGTATTTTGAAAAGCTCATCGAACATACCGATCAACCTATTGGTAAGATTTTCCCCAACTTTTCATTGTTTGTTTACGGAGGGGTTAACTATGAACCTTACCGGCCGATGTTTGAAAAACTGATTGGCAAGAAGGTAGACAGCGTCGAGCTTTTTCCTGCTTCCGAAGGCTTTTTTGCCTATCAAGACCAACAAAAAGACAAAGGGCTGTTGCTCTTGCTCAACAATGAGATTTTCTACGAATTTATCAAAGCGGATGAGTTTGGGGAAGAAAACCCCAAAAGGTATACCTTGGGAGCGGTTGAAATGGGGGTTAACTATGTTTTAATCCTTTCCTCTTCAGCGGGCTTATGGGCCTACAACATAGGGGACACCGTTCGTTTTGTGTCCTTGGACCCCTACCGCTTGGTCGTCACAGGAAGGGTCAAACATTTTATTTCTGCCTTTGGAGAACACGTGATTGGAAAAGAGGTTGAAACGGCGATGCAACTGGCTTGTAATGACAGTCAGGTTCAGGTAAAGGAATTTACAGTGGCGCCACAAATTGATCCAAAAGAGGGACTTCCCTACCATGAATGGTTTATAGAATTTGAAAACCCACCCGAAAACCTAGAAGACTTTGCAAAAAAACTCGACCAGAGCATGCAGGAACAAAATGTATATTACGAAGACCTTTTAAAAGGAAGTGTATTAAAGACACTGGTCATCAGCCCTGTGGCCCATGGAGGCTTTCAACAATACATGAAAAGTATTGGAAAACTCGGAGGGCAAAACAAAGTCCCGCGTTTGTCCAATGATAGAAAAATTGCCGACAAACTTCCCTTAAAGTAACCCATGTACGCCAATCAAGCCCATCAAAAGCGATTTCAAAAGACCTTGGCATTTCTGAATCAACACATTGATCAGGGCTCTCACATTTTGGATTTAGGGGTTCAAAATCCAATGGCTGAATTGATGCAAGCCCAAGGCCACAAAGTGGAGAATACACAAGGGGAAGACTTGGACGAGGACCAAACGGCATTGATCAACTCGAAAGCAGAGGTAGTAACCGCATTTGAAATTTTGGAACACCTTCTTTCGCCCTATCAAGTTCTAAAAAGCATAAAGGCCAAAAAATTAGTGGTCAGTGTACCGCTAAGCCTATGGTTCTCAAGACCTTATAGAAGCAAAACAGACATGAGAGACCGTCACTTTCACGAATTTGAAGACTGGCAGTTTGATTGGCTTTTGGAGAAAACAGGCTGGAAAATTGTAGCAAGTGAGAAGTGGATCAACCCCCCTCAATCTTTTGGCGTTCGATCCCTATTGAGGTATTTTACACCCAGACACTACATCGTTTATGCAGAAAAAATTAACGCATAAATCTTGAAAATATACATTGTCATACCGGCTCATAACGAGGAGGACAATATCGGAAAAACCCTCCAGTCCTTGGTCGATCAACAATTAAAGCCGACGCAACTGGTTGTGGTCAATGACAATTCTACCGATCAAACCATCGATATCGTTAATGACTTTGTTGAACAATATTCTTGGATACGGTTGGTTCACAAAAAATCAACAGAAGAACACCTCCCAGGGGCCAAGGTGGTGGCTGCATTTTATGAAGGATATAAAGTTTTGGACGAAGCTTACGAGATCATTTGTAAGTTTGATGCCGATATGGTATTTGAACCAAATTACTTGTTGAAGCTATCGCAACATTTTAAAGAAAACAAAAGACTAGGAATGGTCGCCGGCCAGTGTTACATACAAAAAAACGACCAATGGGTGTTGGAAAACCTAAGCAAAGACGATCACATCAGAGGTTCGCTCAAAGCCTACCGTAAAGCCTGTTTTCTGGAAATTGGCAAAATTGCCGAATCCATAGGCTGGGATACCTTGGATGAATGGATGGCTCGATACCATCAATGGGTCATACTGGTCGATCCTTCTCTGAAGGTAAAACACCTAAAACCCACTGGCTTTAACTACAGTACCGGTGCGGGAATATTGCAAGGAGTGGCCACTTACCGAATGAGAATGGGCATCACACTCACAGCCATCATGGGTTTAAAAAGGGCATTAAAGATGAGGAATCCGCTTACTTTTTTTCATTATCTCAAAGGCTACATTAAAGCCAAAAAAGAGAAATTGGATTTTCTCATTGATGCTAAACAAGGTCAATTTTTAAGAAAAAACAGATGGAAGGGGATTTGGCAAAGGTTTCAACCAAAATAATGTGCACTTAACTATATTTGTGGCAAATGAAAAAACAGAACATCTTGGTATTGGGCAGTGGAGGAAGAGAACACACCTTTTGCTGGAAAATGGCGCAAAGTAAAATGACCGATCAACTCTTTGCAGCCCCAGGGAATGCTGGTACGGCTGCCGTGGCCACCAACCTCAATATTGGCGTTAATGACTTTGAAGCCATCAAAAAAGCCGTGATCAAAAACCACATTCAGCTCGTGGTGGTAGGCCCCGAAGATCCTTTGGTCAATGGTATTCATGACTTCTTTCTTCAAGACGAAAAGTTGAAAGACATACCGGTCATTGGGCCACAAAAGCTGGGAGCGACCCTTGAGGGCAGTAAGGAGTTTGCCAAAGACTTCATGAACCGCCATAATATCCCTACTGCAAAACACGGAAGTTTTACTTCCGAAAGCATACAAGAGGGCTATGCCTTTTTAGAGGGAATGAAACCTCCCTACGTACTTAAAGCAGATGGTTTAGCCGCAGGCAAAGGCGTGCTCATTATTAATAACTTAGATATTGCAAAAAAAGAACTCTCCAATATGTTGATCGATCAAAAATTCGGCAAAGCCTCTTCCAAGGTGGTCATTGAGGAATTTTTGAGCGGGATTGAACTTTCGTGCTTTGTTTTGACCGATGGGAACGATTACCTCACCCTCCCGATGGCCAAAGACTACAAACGCATTGGCGAGGGAGATACCGGACTCAATACAGGAGGAATGGGAGCTGTCTCTCCTGTACCTTTCGCGGATGATAAATTTAACAATACCATCCAAGAAACCATTGTAAAACCTACTATTGAGGGGCTTAAAAAAGATAATATTCCCTATGTGGGGTTTGTATTTATCGGATTGATACGTGTTGGAGACAAGCCCTATGTAATAGAATACAATGTAAGAATGGGAGATCCCGAAACACAAGTGGTATTGCCCAGAATTAAAAACGATTGGGTGGAGTTGTTGTTTGCTACCGCAGAAGGGAGGCTTGGGGATTTTGAACTCATGGTGGATGACCAAAGTGCTACTACAGTAGTTGCCGTATCGGGGGGTTATCCCGAGGCCTATCAAAAAGGGAAAAAAATTGAAGGACTTGACCCCCGCTCAGATAAAACCATCTTCCATGCCGGAACAATTAGTGTTGATAGGGATACCCTAACAAATGGTGGCAGGGTACTGGCCGTTACTTCCATGGGAGAAGACCATAAAAAAGCTTTAGAAAAGTCTTACCTCACCTTAGATAAGATTCACTTTCAGGGGATGTATTTCCGAAAAGATATCGGGTTCGATCTATAAAAAGGAATGGGCTGAGGTATCTTTGTTTTCCTCACCACTTTTATCGAATTTTCGCAATTGTCTGATCCAATAAACGGCAGCAACAGATCCAATTGACAAAAAGAAAAAACTCATTCCATTGGCCAACCACCAGCTAAAGGGTTCGAGCTGGGTCAGCAGTTGAAAAGGAAGAAACAGTAAGTCTTCAAACAAACTTGCAATGGCTTCAAAAAAATTTTTCATAACAGCGCTTAATATTACAGTACAAACTTAACAAAATAGAGGACGATATTAAACTTATTTTTGGCGATTGATTGGAAAATACTCTTTTGGTGGCCTCGATATTCTGGGGCAACTTTTTAAATCGACTTGTTAACCACTTTCATAAGCATATAATTGCCATACTTAGTCCGGAAAATTAATGATTGAATCGTATCTTCGTACCAACGAAAACCTATGACATGAGCCAAAAAACCATTAGCCAAACCTCCATTAAAATTTTCAGGGAAAGCATTGACAAGTACCACCTGATTGACAAAGTTGACCAAGTATTTGAAAACCCATATGCATCAGATACTTTGGAGCACTTGCTTTACCGAAAAAATTGGATTGACACCGTTCAATGGCACTATGAGGATTTGATCAGGGATCCTCAAATCAATCCGGTTGAAGGAATGGCACTCAAACGGCTGATTGACGCTTCCAATCAAGACCGAACCGATACAGTAGAATACATTGACAGTTATTTTCTCAACAAATACAAAGAAGTAGAGGCTCAAGAAGAGGCCACCGTAAATTCTGAAAGTCCCGCTTGGGCGTTGGATCGACTGTCCATTTTGGAATTAAAAATCTATCATATGGAGGAAGAAGCCCACCGCAAGGAGGCGAGTGAATCTCATCGCGAAAAATGCAATGCCAAACTTCAAATCCTACTGGAGCAACGAAAAGACCTCAGTGTCGCCATTGATCGCCTTTTGGACGACATTGAAAAGGGATCAAAATACATGAAAGTATACAAGCAAATGAAAATGTACAATGACGAGGAGACCAACCCAGTATTGTACAAGGACAAATCGTAGTGTAAGATGAAAAACCCTCACCTACTGTTGATTCGGTTCTCCGCTATGGGAGATGTAGCCATGACAGTACCGGTGATTCGATGCCTCTTTCAAACCTATCCGGACCTTAAAATTACATTTGTAAGCCGTCCTCACCTAGCACCCCTTTTTCAAGAATTTGATCAACTGAATTTTTTCCCTACAGATTTCAATGGAAGGCATTTGGGAATCAAAGGCCTGTGGAGATTGTTTAAAGAGCTTAGAAAAATTCCATTCACTGCTGTTGCAGATTTGCACAGCGTATTGCGCACCCATTTGCTATTCATTTTCTTTAGTGTTTTTGGTCATAAAATCAAGTCCATTGAAAAAGGCCGTTCTCAAAAAAGAACATTAACCAGAGCGAAAAGTAAAAAGTTTCAACCCCTCACACCAACCTCCTATCGCTATGCCGATGTTTTTAGAAAACTGGGCTTCCCCATATCCTTAGATCAGCACGAGTATCCAGAAAAAAAACCCCTGCCCGAAGCCATCATGCCCATTTATCAAGAGACTGAAAAAAAATGGATTGGCATTGCACCTTTTGCGACCCACCAGGGGAAGACCTACCCTTTAGATTTGATGCAACAGGTCATTCATTTTTTACAGCAAGACCATCAGATTTTTTTATTTGGAGCGGGGCAAAAAGAAAAGCAACGCCTCGAGGTGTGGGAAAATGCCTACGCCAATGTTTACAGCACCGTTGGAAAAATCGACTTAAAGGAACAACTCGATCTGATGCCTTATTTAGACCTCATGATTGCCATGGACTCTGCCAATGGACATTTGGCTGCCAATGCTGGAATCTCCGTACTCACCCTCTGGGGAATGACCCATCCTTTTTGTGGATTTTCGCCATTCGATCAGCCTTTGGATCATGCCCTCACATTGGATAGAAATCAATTTCCACTGATTCCCACCTCGGTCTATGGAAATGTCATTCCACCCGGCTATGAGGACGCATTCAGAACCATGAACCCCAAAGCGGTCATTGAAAAAGCCTTGAAAATCCTAAATCAATAGGGCTACACATCGTCATAATCCACCGTCAAATGGCTACTGGTGGCATGGGCTTGGCAGGTCAATATCAAGCCTTCCTCGATTTCGGCATCCGTTAGGATTTGGTTACTGGTCATTTCTGCTGTGCCGGATTGGATACGGGCAATACAACTGGAACACACGCCGCCTTGGCAGGAATAAGGAACATCGAGTTTGTTTTGTAGGGCCGCATCTAAAACGCTTTTCCCCTCAATGCTATCGATCTTATGGCTCATTTCATCATAAATAATCTCCAGAGAAGCCCCCTCTTTTTTCGTTTCAATTTCATTGACTTCAGTGGAGGCAGTAAACAATTCATAAAGAATATTGGTCGTCGCTACGCCCTCGTCTACCAATGCATCGCTAACGGAATGGATCATGGCTTCCGGTCCGCAGAGGTAAAATTTATCTGCACTTTGCCCCATACTCTTTAGTGCATTTTTTACCACGGGGGTTTCTATCCGTCCGAAAAGGCTTCCTGTAACGTTGGCACGGCTAAACACCCACTGAATCGTTAAACGACCCTGAAATTCCTTTTCCAAATCTTTTAAGGTTTCATAAAACATGGCATCCTCTGGCGTTTTGTTTCCATACACCAAATGAAACCGATGGTTGGAGTGAGCAGTCAACGCAGTTTTAATAATGGACATGATGGGAGTGATACCGCTTCCCGCAGCAAAAGCCGCGAGCTGGGTCGTGTCCTCTTTGGGATTATATCGAAAGCGACCTTCTGGCGGAGCGACCAGTAGGCGGTCATTCGTTTTTAAATCCCGATTGGCAAAAGTGGAAAAAACCCCTTCAGGGACTTCTTTGATGCCCACTTGAAGACCTTCCGATGGCGCACTACAAATGGAATAAGATCGCCTTACCGCTTTTTCGTTTATTTTTGTTTCTAATGTCAGGTATTGCCCCGCTTCAAATCTAAACCTTTCTTTTTCCGATTCGGGAACCTCAAAAGAAATCAATACGGCATTTGGAGTATTTCGGGTGATTTTTGAAATCACCAAAGGATACATATCTGGCATAGCTATTTTTTTGCAAATTTATTTTAAAAATAAATATTATTGTATTCTATAAGAATTTAAGCTCATAATACATACTAAACCTGTCTAATTTAAGTTATTAGAATAAAGCTTTTCCATTGAAAAAAGGAACCATTTTTTGGCCTTCTATTTTGATACTCTTGTTATGGGGGTGCTCTACCCAAAAAAACAAAATGCTCAATAGGGGCTACCATTCCCTCAATACCAAGTACAATGTGTTGTTCAATGGCAAGGAAGCCTTTAAGGTAGGGGAGTCCATCATATCACAAGCCTACGACGACAACTTTTTTGAGCTTCTTGAAGTAGAGCCCATTGCCCTCAACGGCGAGCAAATGGATCAAACCACCATTGTTCCCGGATTCAGTCGCGCCGAGGAAAAAGCAGTAAAAGCCATCCAAAAGCACTCCATGAACATCAATGGGATTCAACGCAACAATCAAATCGATGAGGCTTATTTGCTTTTGGGTAAGGCCCGCTATTTTGACCGCCGTTTTTTCCCCGCCATGGAGGCATTTAACTTTCTGTTGGAAAACTATGCCGACAGCAAAACCTATGTCGAAGGGAGAATTTGGCGTGAAAAAACCAACATTCGATTGAGGAACAATGAGCTGGCCATCAAAAACCTCAGGAGCTTAGCACGATCCATTACCCCCAAAAGCAACTTTCACAGTCCCGCTAATGCGACCCTCTCTCAGGCCTTTATAAATATCAAAGAATTGGATTCCGCTTGCTTTTATATCAGAAAAGCGGCCTTAACAGCCAAGGACAATCTCATCAAAGGGCGTTACTATTTTTTGACGGGCCAATTGTATGAAAATCTAAACAAACCCGACTCTGCACTTTGGGCTTTTGATCAGGTGGTGGGCTTAAAGCGAAAAACCTTAAGAAAATACTGGATCAATGCCCAAATTAAAAGGTTGCAGATCAGGAGCATTAGAGACAGTTTGGACCCTATGGAATCCTATAAAAAGCTCACTAAAAATTACGAAAACGAGATTTTTGATCATTGGATCAACCGCGCCATTGGAATTCACTATTTCCAACAACATCAAGACAGCTTGGGAGAGCATTACCTCAGTCAATCCTTAAGATCTGAAAACCTTGATCTGCCCACCAGAAAAGCCAACTATAGAGACTTGGCCAATTTCAATTTTGCCAGCGGCCAA
>CBFIIP010000027.1:0-18713 GCA_965662705.1 Flavobacteriaceae bacterium | reverse complement strand
TACTTTCGCAATTTTTTCAAGCTGAAGAACAGGTTCTAAGCGATCGAGTTGTTGTAAAAAAGTGCTGTCAAATAGCTTGCAAGCAGTGATGTATTCTTTTGTTTGGACAAACTGTTCATAAAGAGTTTTGAGCTTTGGGTTATCGCTTTTTACATAGTTAAAATACTTTATCTCAAAAGCACTCAGCTTCTTTCCCTGGAGTTTCCACTCGCTGATCAGTTGATGGATCCTTTCGTCATATGAATCATGGATTTTAAAAAACAGCCTTTCTAAAGTTGATTTTTTATTTGGGCTAATGAAATCTTTATTTACAAAATGATAGAAAGTTCGAAAGGGGTTTTTGTGGGTTTTGAGATATTTCTTAACGAAAGCTAAATCAAGGAGAATCGATTCCCATTCCTCTGTAGAAAAAGCAAATAAACTGGGATTGAATTGAAGCCGCTCGGAAAGTAATTTGAGTTCATTCGTTCGAACCCTGAGAACCATATCAGAATAACTATGATTGGATTCTTTGATGGGTTGGAGCAGTTTTTCTTTGATCTTTGAGATCAGCCCAACGGTCGATTTGACGTTTTTTATTCTATTTTCTATTTGTTGTGGGCTTTCTGTTTTCCCCTCTATTTTGGATAACTCAAAAAGATCATTTCCGCCCTTTTTTTCAAGTGTAATGATATTGCGAGCCTTGTTGACAATTGACCTCCTGTCTTTCTTTACATCAGTGACCTTGACCGCATAATCGGATAAGCCCAGCTGATTTAGATTTTCATAAATAACATCCATTGCTGTTTTCTTTTCACAGACCAATAGACAGTTTTGTCCTTTACTCAGGGCGTAATGCAACACAGCCGTAATGGTTTTGCTTTTCCCCGTCCCCGGAGGACCATGGATGATCGAGTTTTTTCCTTTGCTCAGTGAGCGGATAACACCCTGTTGCGAGTGATCGAGTTCCAAACCAGAGAAATGAGTTGGATTGCTGTCCTTGTTGGGTTTAAAGTGACAAGGAATGGTCTCCCCCTCTAGGTGAAGGAAATCCGTAATGATCGGTTCCTTAGAATTGGCATACAATCCCAGCACCCCATTATTGATCAATAAATGATTTTCGTTTTGATAACCAGTTTCTAAATCTTCCCACAGGGGTTGAATGGGTGACTTGAAAAAATCTTTAGAAACCTTTTTCCTCCCCCATTTCCCCAACAATACATTAATAGTTTGTATCATTTGTTTGGGATTATTTTTGATTGCCTCTTCCATTTCGGTGGGATCACCATTGTAAGGCATTGTATGAATATATCTTAAAAGAGAAGGGTTGACGGTTACCATCTCAGTCCGCTTTATCTTTAATGAGAAATGGTTAAGTTTTGTTGAGGATTGTTTCATGGTGGCATCCCAAACAAATACAGGGGTAAGTTGCAACTGTTTTTTCTTTGTTTTTATAAGGACTAATGGGTATCCAAAGCCCAAGGGATCCAAATTTAAATCATTTTTTGAAGCCTCATTTTTTCGGAAGATATGAACCCATTTTTGATAAATCTTTTCGTGTAATTGGGCGGGGTTTGACAATTCAATTTTAAAAGAGGAATTGAAGAGAAAGTCGATTAAAAAAGATGAGTTGAGATCCAACTGACAGAGCTTGGCAATACTTTGTAGATCTAATTTTACCCTACTTTTTTTAGGGTGAGCATTAACGAAAATGGATCTTGCATTGGAGTCGATCAGCCGCTCTCTGAGTGCACTGATTTGGTGATGGGGACGGTTTCCTCGCATAATCGGTTTAATCCTTAAAAAGCCCCTGACTTCCCAGGATCAGGATCAGCCTCCTATTTTTAAATCAAATTCAGTAGAGGATTTGCCATGGTCGATGGTCTTCATTCTGAACTAAATCAATAAAATCTACAAGTGATTTGGCCAAGTTGGCTCCGTTATCATCAAACATCCAAGCTTCGTAAATGATCATAAATTTTGCCAGTAAAAAATAGACCAATCCTTCTGTTTGTTTGTTCTTGAAACTTTCGTCGATCAGAAGCGTTCCCCAATCAAAGCGCTTGCCTTTGAGTGCTCTCAAAATCTCGGGATGTGCGTTTTCAGGATAAGGTCCAGAAAAGTAATTATTAATCCACCATGTGAGCACTCTCCATTCCTTGGGGGCAAAATATAGGGGAGGGATTTCAGGCGGAAAAATATAATTTCCATCCAATAATGAAACCAAACAGGGTCCCAAATCATCCGTATAAACTTTCAAGACTTCATTTCCGCTGAGGGTTTGCTTAAGATCAAATTCACCCACTAGAAATGAAATAAAATTTTGATAAACAGCAACCACTTTTTGATCAACTTCAGGGAAAAGCCTGACCAATTCGTTTTGAAAGCCGTGTTCCAAGGAGGGATGTAAATTTTTGGGGTTAAAATAATCCAAATCACGCGTCAGCTGATCAAATATTCCTTCACCAAGTGGTTTTTGAGTGCTTTTCAGCTCTCCTTTTTGTTTAAGGTCCCACTTTCTCTTGCCTTGTGAGTTTTGTTGAGGATGGAACGATTCACTTTGTGTAAAAAATGAATCATTCTGATTCAAACTTTCATAAATCAGAAATCCTTGTCCATTTTCATTTCCACCATAAAGCGAAAGTCCAGAGGAAAATCGAAACATTTTTTATAATTAAAAGTTAAATCTGCGATTAGGGTTTAAGCTAATTATTCCTCGGAATCCGATTTCGCGTTAGCCTCTGCTTTTGATTCAGCGGAGCCTTCGTCACCTTTATTTCGAGTAAACTTATAGCTGGATAAACTGGTTAAACCTGTCAGTCCGCCCAGTGAGAGGGGAACTGGACCAAACTCTTTTTTAAACTTACCTAAGTTGCCCTCTACGATTGGAATTGAGGCAGACTTGGTGTACCACAATAGTTTTGCTTCTGCGACAGCTTCTAATTTTCCTACTGCCTCACCTTCTATAGATCCTGACATATTCAAATTAGAATCCAATCCGACTTCAGCTTCTAACTTAGCTTCCGCAGAACCTGAGCCTCCAACTTTCACCTCAGCAACACCCGGAACTCCTGCAGCAACCCCACCAAATACACCTATTTTTGCTTCAGCCTCTGCGGTGAGTTTGGTATCTGAAACTTCAAAACCGTTGGGGTTGGACAGGTCCTGATCCAAATTAAATTTAAAACCTAACTCTCCTCCTAAAGATGCACCGGCTTCGTAATCAAGGTCAACGGCAGCAAAAACTCCAGGAATTCCGAGAGGAACTCTGGCCAAGGGCATGGAGCCTTTGAACTCAGGGGTGGAGAGTGCACTTACAGTAGCTTTTGCACTGACTTCATATTCTTCCCCTTTTTCTTTTATTTCTGCTGATCCTCCAAATATTTCGTTGGGGCCCTCGAACTCTATTTTCCCTTTTTTGTTGTCATATTCATATTTGGCGGTATATGAAATTCCAGTTCCAGCGATTTCTCCTTCTTTTTCAACAAATTCACTGGATTCCTCTTCTTCCTCCTCTTTTTCCTCTTCTTTTGCAGGCTCTTCAATTTCAGGTTCAGCTTCTTCCTCAGGTGCAGCCTCAGGTTCTGCCTCAGCAGTAGCAGCATCTGCACTCAAGTCGGGTTGTTGGAACGCTGCGCGTTGGGCAACCATTTGAGGCACTTCTGTCGAAGCGCTGAATAATTCATTTTCATCAACTTCTGTTTCGGTATTGTTTTTTCCTTCGGCTACAATTTTTTGAGCCATAGCATCTGCTTCGGATTCAAGGCTTTGGTTGTCGTTGATTTTAGTGCCATTGACTTCAGAGGTAGGCCCTACTCTTCCTTGTTTTTGTTGAGCAACATGCCAAGCCTCATGGGGTAAATGTCGCTCCTGTCCACTGGCCAAATGAATATCATTTCCTTTTGCAAATGCATGGGCATTCACTTTTTCAGGCTCACTCGAATTATAGTGAACGTTCACATCGCTCATGGATTGACCCGATAGACTTTCAGTCCCTTTTTTGATAGGATGGGGAAGCCCCGTATTATTTGATTTATGAATATTTTGAACCCGATCGCTTTGATCGGCCATCAATTGTAGTTGGTCTGTTTTTTGGGTACTGCTGTTTTCACCAGTCTGAGCCAATGAATCTTTTTTTAATTTGGCGGGATCAACTGGTTTGTTCTCTTTTTCTTTTGAAGTAAAGTATCCCATTTATTATATAGTTAATATATATAAATTTATTAAAATAGAATCAATAAACAGGGATAGGTCAGATATTTTTTCAATCAATTTTATATCCACCCCCAAAAGCAATTCAATTCTATTGATTTATCTAGGCAGTTAATTATTTTCGACAGCAATTACCTCAGTATCAACCTCATCCTCCGTTTTGGTTGTGATTTTGCTGCTATCAATTTCAAACTCTATGGCACTTTCGAGAAATCCTGAGGAAGATGATTGGGTGGTTGAATTTTTCTTAGTAATTGATTTTGGAACGCTACTTTGGGAATGTGTAGCACAATTTCCTTCCACAACAGCTCCTACTTCCACCTCTAATTTATGAGTTAACAAGTTCCCCTTAAATTTAGCAGTTGAATTAATCGAAGTCTTCTGAGATACTGTGATTTCTGCCTCCATACCACCGTCAACGATTAAATTTTCACAATTCAATTCTCCCCTAAAAAGGCCTTTTTTGCCAATAATAACGCTTTTTTCACAAGTCAATTTTCCCTTAAAATTTCCATCCAATCGAAAATCGTTTTTTGAGAAAACTTCTCCTTCAACACTGCTTTTATGATTGATCCTTGAAGGATCATTTAAATCCGGGCTTATGGACTCTTTATTGAACATTACTCTGGTTTTATTCGGTTAAAATAGTCAATTAGAATCAAAGGCAAAAGGATTGATGAATGATTTCTTTTTGGATCGGTTTTTTTGGTCGAAATTTTTAAGATTTAGCTATTAAAATCCATTCTGATTAGTAAAAAGATAACCCTGCAACGGTTTCACAGTCAATCATCTCATTCTGATTTTCATTATATTGCAGTATGGATTAAGTATCCATTAAACATTAATAAATATATTTAGTAAATATGCCAAAATGCGTTTGTAATGGAGCAAAACTAAAGTGTTCTTTTGGGTCAGGACCCAAGTCAATGATGGTGTTGCCCCTCAATCGAACCACCACTCAGATGGCCAAACCATTGGCCAATAAATTGGACATGATCCCTTTTGTTAATATCCCTGCATTCGGACAATGTAAATCTCCAGCCAATCCCATGAATTGGAAAATGGCTGGTCCGGTTCCTGTTTTTGTTCCTTCTTCCTGTATTCCTATTCCTGTGATGCCATGGAATCCTGTCGCGACAAAAACAAAGATTGGAAGTAACCCCGCCTTGATCGAAACCAGTAAAACCATGTGTGTTTGGGCCGGGTCAATTGAAGTGGACGACCCCGGATCAGAGAAAATTGATATCAACTGAAAACTGGTTTATATAAGATCGGGTATCCCAAAAGGGATTGAAAATTGAGTAAAAACAAATAACGATTACACATCCACAATCTCCAATTTAAATAGGCTTTCAACCAACCCTTAAAGCCTATATACGACTTCTACTAGCATTTACCTTGTGCCGACAGATAAAATGGAATACGCTTGATTAGAAAGACTGAAATGGTCTTTAATTATAGTTTATTGCGATTTTTCATTTATAAAAATGTAATGGCATAACCTTCTTTTCCTGCTCTGCCTGTTCGTCCAATCCTATGAATGTAACTTTCCTTGGAACTTGGAACCCTGTAGTTGATCACATGACTAATGTTATCTATATCTATTCCTCTGGAAGCCACATCTGTCGCAACCATAACATTAATGTATCCGGATTTGAATTTTTGAATCGCTTTCGAACGGTATTGTTGAGATTTGTCACCGTGAATTTCATCCACATTGATATCGAACTTTTTGAGAATACGACAAAGCTTGGAGACTTGTCTTTTGGTCTCAGAAAAAATAAGCACTTTTTTGAACTCTTTTTTTCTCAGCAGATCTACTAACATTTGATTCTTTTCAATATCGTCTTTGGTTTTGATGACCTCCTGATAAATATTATCTGTGTTGGCTTTTCCTTCTGACACCCTGACCTTTTCATATCCCTGAATAAGATTGTCAATGATGTTTTGTTGTTTTGGATTTTCTGTTGCAGAAAATAGAATGGTTTGATTCCTATTGTGCAATTGCTCAATAATTTTTTTAACCTCATTTATAAAACCCATATCCAACATGGTGTCAAATTCATCTAGAACCACTTTGGTGAAATCATTTAATCTTAATGCTCTTCGATTAATCATATCATTGATTCGTCCAGGTGTTCCTATGATTACATGATTCAACCGCTTGAGTTTATCGATGTCTTTATTGATACTCGTACCTCCGATAAAACAACTACTAAAAATTTTAAGCCCTTTACTGAGACTCTTGAATTCTTGTTCTACCTGTTGAGCCAATTCCCGTGTTGGAACCAATACAATGGTTTTATTTTTATTTTTGTTTTGCAGTAAATTGTTGATAATGGGAATCAAAAAGGCTCCTGTTTTTCCCGTCCCTGTATTGGCAATACCGATTACATTTTTTCCTTCTGAGACGATTTCAAAAGTCTTGTCCTGAATTTCAGTAGTTTTTTCAAAACCTTTGTGTTTGATTCTTAACTGTAGCTGGGGGTCAAGGACCAATTCCTCAAAGGTTCGGGTTTGAACTTCCGCCTTTCCTCCAATCAATTTGATGGTTTTGTTGACCATCATATTTGGATCTAGATCTGATTTTTTAAATTTCTTTCCACCTCTTTTTTTGAAATCGGTGCCTCCTTTTTTGAATTTTTCTGTAGCCTTTTTTTTCTGGTAGGATCTTGTGTTTTTGTCCCTATCGCAATCTGAAGATTTGCTTTTATTTGCTGAAAAGTTCTTCTTTTTTTGTGAATTTGACTCTCCGTCTACATCCCTTTTTTTCTTGTTTTTTTTTCTTGGGGAATAGCCTTTTATTTTTTTTTCTCTCATATGATGGTAAAATTGATACCACTGTATTAATATTAATTTGTTACAATAACTTAAAATATTGTTCTTGTCTGAACAGAAAACGGAAAGATGATGGGTGAATTATAAAAACCTCTCAATTTTAAGGACGGGCAAATTTAGTGTTTTATAATGGATTCAAGTTTGTAAAACCATAATGTAACTATAATTCCCTCCATTTATAGGACAGACCTTCTTTAAAAACCGGCACTTCCATTGGGTAATCTGGGTCGGGTAGAGTCAGTACTTCCTGCCCAGTTCCTGAATAGTGTTACTTTCCGACAATACCTCAAGTCCGACCCTGAGCTGAATTCCGATGTAAACTTTCTTATGCCCATTTTACAGTGAATTTAAGGCTAAAAGTCTAACTTAATTTTCTGTCCTAATATTGGGGAGAATTGAATTCTTTCCCTCCCCCAAATTTTTGAGATCCAACTAATAGAAGGTATTACGATAAGGCAGGACCCAACTCCAAATACTCCAAACATTGACACCCAGATACCAATGGTATCGACATCTTCATTAAATAGTTTAAATACGATGACCTATAAAGTTATTGAGGCTAATGTATTTAAGGCATTACCAATACAAAAACAAATAGCTTAAAAAAAAATGCTAAAAAAAGTTTATTGGAATACTCTTATATAATCAATTTCAATAGATGAAGACTTGAATGATGGATCAATATTATTCCCAACACCCCCCCCATTGCTACATTCAAAATGATAAAGAAATTTTGATGAAATGGCATATTAGGGGTAACAGCAAAACTGTGATGTTCTTCTCCATCAAAAGAAAAAACAATTTCCGTTGCCGTTCAATTCATTTCATAAATATGAAATTCAGTAGCTTCATTTTTTATGGTGGTTTCTCCTCTAGAATAGTTATCCTCTCCATTAGGCCCAAACCATACTTTAAAAACTAGTTAATTAGAAAAGCAGGCCAAAAATAAGGCATATTTTATATAAATTAATCTATTGCTTTACTCCGGCTTTTTGCTAATTGAGCTGAAATTTTAGTTGCACTTTCTTCATTGATATTGTAACCACGCATAATGTACATGGCAATGATTGTACCTAGCATAGGGAAGAAACAGAAAATGGCAAATAGACCGTCTACCGCAGCTTCCTGATCAATTGTGGCCAGTTCTGGATCAAATCCAACTAATGCAATGATAACTCCACTAAGGGCTCCAGCAATGGCATAGCCAACCTTGACCATCCACCAATAAATAGCTCCAAAAATTCCTTCTCTTCTCTTACCAGTAATTACTTCATCTAAGTCAATGACGTCTGCTGTCATAGACATCATAATGGTGAATAAACTTCCTATACCGAAAGAGAAAAAAGGTAAGCCAAAAATATACATCCAAGGTTTACCAGGAATAAAGAGAAAATATAGGAGTGTGTAGCCTAAGAGTGAGATCGATTGAGAAATCATAAAGGCTTTCTTTTTCCCCCAAATTTTTGACATCCAAGTAATTGTAGGTATTACAATAAAGTTGGTCCCTAAAGCTCCAAATACACCAAACATAGACACCCAGACACCACTAGCATCTGCATCTCCATTAAATAGTTTATATACGATGACAAAAAAAGTAAGTGATGCTACTGTGTTAAAGGCATTGTAAATTAAAAAGGTGGCTCCACAGAGCTTTCTAAATTCAGGAATTTTAAAAGCTTCAATAAAACTTTCTATAATTTTCACTAAGCTGTTTCCAATGCTGGTTCTATTTAAGGAAACATTCTCTTCGTTTAAGGTTGAGGGACTCTTAATAAATATCGCAGGAATTAAACCACAAATTGTGCATGGAATTGCAACCCATATTGAGAGTTGCCTAACAGCTACATCTGCGGATGGAAACCAAGAAGGGTCATACATAATAATCCAAAAAAGAGGAGCTATTACCCAAGCCCATTGTCCAATCCATTGAGCTATAGCCATGATATTGGTTCGCTCGTGAAAATCATCACTCATTTCATAGCCCATGGCGACATAGGGGACACCATAAAGAGTATATCCTAAATAAAAAACAATTGACCATAAGAAGAAATACCAAAAGTTAAATTGGAGTGAATCTTCTCTGGATAACTGCCACATGAAGATGTAAGAAATTCCCAACAACAGTGCCCCGATAAATACATATTGACGTCGCCTACCCCAACGTGACTTTGTATTATCAGAAATAAATCCCATGATGGGATCGGTTATTGCATCAAAAAATCGAGGAAAGAGAAAAATTAACGACCACATCCAGCCAGAAAAACCAAGATCTTCTACCAACACTACCATAAAAATCCCAAGGATTGCAGGAAACATTTGATTGGCTAACATACCTATACCAAAGGCAATTTTTTGACCTATGGGAACTTTTTTTCTAATCGTTATAGAAGACATATAAAATTGATTTAATAATTATTAAAATTTCAAATGCGATTTTACTGCGTTTCTTATAAATAAAAATCTACAAGAGAATCGAAATAATTTATTGTTCATAGATTGAGTACTGTTCTGTATATTTTTTTCGTACCACTTCAAAAGCTTTCTTTTTTGTACGGTCGAGTTTAACGATACCCCAAAACTCTTCATTGGGTACACCATCATATGGTACGCCAGTGCTGTTGGGCGCAATCCCACCAATGTCTTGTTGACTTGGGTTTTCTGCTTTCCACCAACCATCGGTAAATGAAAATAGGGTTACACCACTAACCAGTTTTCTTTTGCTTAAAATTTGAGATAAAATAGAATCTGTAGCATCAGATTGGGCTTGTTCATTTACCCCTTTACTATAGGCGTCTCTGTCTATGGTCATGTAACTATCTGCACCCGCTTCCGAGAAATATAGGGGTTTACTCCCTCTATTTTTCCATTCTTCAATTAGGGTTTCCGGTTGATCCCAGCGATAGACATTAACTCCCCAAACGTCAATTTCGGGGTTTTGAGACAAGACTTCAGTAGTGGGGATTTCACCATGGGCTGTCGCCACTGGGTGGTTATCATCAATTTTTTTTATGCTTTTGGCAGTTGTACTCATCGCATTGTACCAATTATCAATATCTCCTTCAAACCATTCAGGATGATAATTGTATTCATTCCCTAATTCCCACATTAGAATAGCAGGATGATTTTTGTACTTGCTAACGTAATCAAGAACCGTTCCAGAGGCGATGTCAAACCCTTCCTCTTGTCTATATCCAAAGCCAACAATTAGTTTAATCCCTGCTGCATGTATTTGGTTTAATATGGTTTCATCATCGATAGGTGCATACACCCTTATCGTATTAATACCGGCTTCTTGCATCAGCAATAAGTCTTCTTCAAGGGTATTAAAACTACGCTTGGTTTCTCCTTTAGGTACTGGATGATAACAAATCCCTTTGATTAAATATGGAATATTATTGACTTCAATGATTCGCTCATTTGTAGTTACCTTTGTTGTCATATTTGTCTCACATGAAAGGAGAATTGGTATCAAAATTCCAAAAAGTTGAAGGTGTTTTTTCATTTTTCGTAAATCGGTAGATTAATATTGTTCCATAAGTGGTTAAAATCTCCACCATAGGTTTTCACTATTGGAGGGCCAGATTCTTCTCTACTTAAACCCTCAAAGAGGCCCTTATCTACTAAGGACCATAGTGCATATTTGGCTTTTCCGTCTACTGTAAAAAGTCCAAAATTATTTTCAGAGGCTAGAGGACCATTGGGGTCTTTCCAGGGTTCATCGAAAGCAGAAAAGTAGATACAGCTAATTTTATTTTTTTTTGACCATTGTAATATTTTCTCATAAAAAAGCGCTTGTTTGTATTCATCGGCTGCTTTAGAACCCTCTTTACCGTATTTTCCTATTGAGGCGGTTGACCAGCCCGTTTCCCCTATATGTATGGGTTTATTTACACCTAATGAAAGCATATATTTTTTTACTTGCTTGTATTGATTGGCACTGTATATTACAGCCTGTTGAAGTGCGTAATCTAATCTATCTTTTTTTGATTTAACTGTGTTCTCAGGCGCTACTTTCCAAAAGGCAGGATTATAATGGGTGTCATGATAAGGATAAGTATGGATAGATAAATAATCTACAGCTTTAATTAATTGAATTAAATCCTCGTTTTGATAGGAGGAATCCCCACCCCCCCATGAGGCGAAGTTATCAGAGCTGGTAATCCAAAGATTACTGGGTAATTTTCCTTTTACTTTAAGCTCTTGTAGATAATTTACCCACTTAAGGATAATATTTGGGCTTACAAAATAATCAGTTGCCCAATGCACCATGGCCTCGTTTCCAACCGAAATAATTTTTACAATATCTGAATACTCATTGGCCAAGGCAATAGCTTTTTCTATTTCGATTGCATTGGCCGGACTTTCTTGGGTATGGACGGCATTAGGAGTATACGCATTTTTACAATTAATCCAGGTTCCCAATACCAAATACATCTCAATGCTGGGGTCTTCTTCATGAAGCATACGGATGGCTTTTAATACATTATGGGTATGAGGATAATTTACATTATAGGTTCTCAAAAGCCGAATACCCATGGTGTACAGTATCCGTATATCAGCTTTGATTTGGTTAATGCTGGGCTGAACATCACGTGATAAAGCCCGATATCCTCCATAGGATATTCCTAGATATGTTGAATTTCCCAATATATCAGCAGCCGTGATTGTATCTTGTATGCGTTCTTGAGAGAAAAGGCTGTTGCTCAAAACTAGACAACCCATTAGTGAAATGAAATCCATCCTTAGGCCAGTTAGTTTTTGAGAGATCAGCATTGTTATCATCATTAGGCTATTTCAACATTTATAAGCACTATGTCGTTTGTTCGATGAAACAAAGCTTTAGTCATTTCTATTGTCAATGCATTTCCTTTGATCTTGACGGGTTTTGTATTGTGATATTCAACCTCTAGGGATAAGGAAGAACCTTTTTTATAAATAATTGGGACTTGACAATACGTAAAAGCCAAGCAGTTTTTTTCTAGATGTAGCTCCTTCTTTTCTCCCGCTACGTTGAAGTAAGTGAAGGTCTTAGGAGTGGATAAAAACTCTTCTGGTTTTAATAGCGATGGATCAAAAAGTAATTGACCCTCGTTTATTTGAACTCCTAATTCCCCAAAACGGGTTAAAATATCTTCTTTTACCTGCCCTGTCATTCCTGGCTGTTGGGCTCCCTTTCCAGCAGGGGTATGCGAATAGGGATCACTTGGAAAAGCCCCATAGGCTTCGGGAGTTTTGTGGGCACCGATGCCTTTAACTATTTCGTAGTAGTGCTTTTTAAGGGAGTTAAATTCGCTTGTTCCTTTTGCAGCAAGAGTAACTTCACAAACCGCTAGTGAAAGCTTAGAAACCATATGCCAATATATAGATCCAAGACCTTCATAACCAAAGAAGGTTCCTGATCGACCTGTGAACTCTTTATGTTTAAATACTTCCTCGAAGATGGACAAAATTAGGTCTTCTTCTTTTGCAATAAGGGAATCAAATTCCTCAGGAAGCTCGGTTATGGCTCTTTTTAAATCATAGGCGTTTTTAAAATTTCCGTTAAAGTGGCACTTTCCTTTTATATCCATAGTAATTAACTGCCTATTGTCTGCTTTTACCAATGCTTGAAGAAGCTGAGAACGCTTAACAGCCTCTTCTGAGAGGGTGTTTTTTTTCATAAAAACACCCAAATCTTTATTAGGATAGAGCGTATAACTTTCTTGATCTTCGCGGTAAAGTTTACTCTTCCGAAGCGCATCTAATACGGAAAGATTTTCTTGATTACTTAAATGGCCAGCGCTTAAAACAGCAACTTGCCCTTCCAGCATTTCGGCAAGGAAATTAAGGCTTACCTCATTTTCATTATCAATAGTAATTAAGTTATAAGCATGATAAAGGCCATCTTCACGTTTATTTTTTCGAATAGCATCATCTAAAAAGGCTAGGCTTAAGTTTAAGAAACCAAGGAGGTTTGATTTTTTTAAAGATGTTTTTTTTCCAGTAAACCCTTTGGCATAAATTTGGTTTCGATAATCACTTGCTGCTATTCCTAGCACATCCATCATTGCCTTTCTTTTCTGATTCGAGATGGTTTTTCCTATCAAACCTTGATGTTCATCAAAGGCGGTATGAAGACGATCAAAAAACACTTTTAATTCATTTGAAATGGCATAAGTGTCTGATTCGGAATTGTATAAAATCTTACTAAAGAAGGACAAAAAACGTCTTAAGTAATATAAAGTAACCATGGAGACTCCATTCCCCACTAAAGCATTATTTGCGTCGTTCCATTCTGGGCGTTGCGTATTCATCCAAATTCCAGCTTCTGGGACAAAATTGGAGAGCTTAGCCATCAAGGAAGCCAATATTTTTTCAATAAAATTCACTCTGCAAACTTCATCTCTAGCATTAAATAATAGTGCTCCATCGGCGCCCATTAATTTTTTTTTGTGGGCAATTCTTTGTGCCTCTTTAATGTCGTAATCAATGGTGTTTTTGGGATCTTGAATGATAGAACTATAATCTTTAATTCGATAGGGAACATTGGCATAAACAAAGGACTCTTGCGAAAAATAAGTAGTGAGTTGAGAGGGGAAGTGTTTTTCGCTAAACTCTAAAAATTTTAGAAGATAAATAATTTGGTGATCCCCCCAATAACCAATATAAGCCCATGGATTATCGGGTTCAATTGTTTCCCAATCAAAACCATCTTTGGTTACCCTGTATGGGTTGTAGCCATCAAATGTTGTTGCGTTTAAAAACTTATGGATCATACCTTGTATAAACAAAGGATACGCGTGAGCAAGAGCTTCCCAATTCTGAAAAATATCTCTCCAATTTCCTTGATAATAAAGTACTTTAGAACCGTCAATTTCATTTTTTGTATTGATTGAAAATTTGTTCCAAGGACGACTTGGGTCACCGTGTCGGCGACTAAATTTTAGAGGTAAATATTCAAAACATAGTCGGCTAAAGTCACTATTATCAGTGGTTTTTATTAATGCGAATAGGTCATTTAACGAGAACCTTATTGAGAGGGATAAAAGAACCGTTTCATTTTCTGAATAAACGTATGAGTTGGCCTTTTTGATGTAGGGAAGAAAATCGCTCTTTTCAATGAAATAGTTATCATCGAATATGCCGCCCCTCATGATGTTGAACATGGTATTGGCAAAGTGTCGAACATTTCCACGGCTGTCCTGACTGAGCTGAAGACCATCGACTGCACCAACAAGCTTTAACAACTCTTCTGTACCGTAATCTATATCTTGTTGTAAGTCTAATACTATTTGATCATTAGAGATTTGCGACTCTAAGGCTATTAATGATGAAATTGTTTTATTAACATCTGCAATAATCCGCCATGTATTTTCTTCTCCTGAATTGAGTGTCATAGAAGAAGAAAGAAAATAAGCTCCACGTTTTGCTCTTATATCTGTTTCTTGGACAGGAGTTTTCCCAAATCTAAAGTCATCTAACTGTGTGGAAGATAATAATCTACTGGCGTTGTTAAGTCCTGTAGACCAAACAGCGTTGGCTTTTAAAGCTTCACTAGGCTCTGCACGGTCAACAATAATGGCGCTGAGGGAATAAATCCCCATACCTGTTTTAGTACTTAACTCCGATTTTTTATAAGCATCAACCAAGTTGCTGCTCGCTTTTTGGAGGTCCTCACCGACTCCGTAGGGGAGGAGGTTTTGTAAACCATCAACCAATTCAACAAAGCGATCATTGTCACCAGTATTTGTTAATTTGGCAGTACGAATAAATCCATATTTGTCACTTGTATTCCATGAATAGGAAAAAATAAGATTTAGATCCAGATTAATTTCCTCAAAAATAATTTTATTACCGTAGCCGTTTTTATATAAGTTTCGCTCTATGGAATAATTCCCTGTTTGTCTTTGAGAAAAGGGTTCCCATAGATATTTTTTGTTTTCTTTTGATACCAAGAAGATCGTTTTACTACCTGTATGCTCACCTGATTCGGTAATCTTATCATCGGTATAATATGGGAAAAGCGCATGATCACTATTTTTTCTTCCAGCACTTAAAGCACCATTACTAGAGATAAACATCCAGTGATTTGAGTTACTCACTACACTGATAAAAAAAGGGGGCAAAGCATCTATATTTTCAATTTTAAAATACAACTCACCTTCTAAGTTTAGTTCTTTTAAAAGCAACGATTCTTTGGGGTAATGCATTTTTCCATTACCTAAATAAATAGAATTATTCATGTAAATAGTTTTCCTCAGAGGAATAAATTGATTTATAAAAAGGCACTATCAATAAAAAAAACAACGCTAAATGAAGTTTATTGGAATACCCTTACATAATCAATTTCCATAGATGAAGACTTGAATGATGGATCAATATTATTCCCAACAAAATCACCCCCCATTGCTACATTCAAAATGATAAAGAAATTTTGATGAAATGGCATATCAGGGGTAACAGCAAAACTGTGATGTTCTTCTCCATCAACAGAAAAAACTATCTCTGTTGCCGTCCAATTCATTTCATAAATATGAAATTCAGTAGCTTCATTTTTTATGGTGGTTTCTCCTCTAGAATAGTTATCCTCTCCATTAGGACCAGCTCTGTGAACAGTTGATGAAATAAGACCGGGAGCCATATCTCCATGTTCCATGATATCAATTTCCCCACATTCTGGCCATCCAATTGCATCAATATTACTCCCTAACATCCATATGGCAGGCCAAGTTCCTTGACCTTGAGGGAGTTTCGCTCTAACTACAACTTTTCCATAAGTGAATTCATACAAATCTTGGGTTGTCATTCTGGCAGAGGTGTATGATTTATCTCGGTAATTTTCTCTTTTAGCTGTAATACGAAGTACTCTATTTACGACTGAAGCATTTTGCAATCTATCGGTATAATATTGCTGTTCATTATTCCACCAACTCCCATTATTGGGAGGAATGGTTTCAAAGACCCAATTGTCTTGACAAATTACCGAATCGTCAAACTCTTCGGCCCAAACCAAGGTTGTATTATCCCCTATTGGCTTCACATTTGGAATTGTACCAGGTATGCAAGCCCCAGAAAGATCAATAACTAATTCGCTAGGGTAGTCATCAATGTTGTATGCTTTATCCTGACAACTTAATAAAAAACATGTTAGGAAAAAAACCAGCAAATTATTTTTCATAGTAAAATAAAAACCCCCAGAAATTATCCTTCTAGGGGTTGATTAAAGTTAATTAGTCACATGAATCAAATGTCTCTGTCTGATTGCCACTACCCGCAATCCATATACGGTTTGCATAATTAGCATAGTCGGTAACTAAACGGCCATTATCAATCCTTTCGGTACAATTTCCATCTGCAGCATTATCAATAAGGTTTTCTTGTATAGTGTCAACCACATAAAGATATTCCATATTTTCAGTCGGTGCAGGGTCAAATGTAAATGTCCATGTATTATCTCCATTGTCAACAGCTTCTGGTCCTCCAGCAGGATCCCATTGCCACCATGGACCTGTTAGTCTAACAGCAGAAGATCCCTCAGGAACAGTAAGGGTAAGTTTTAAGACTGAAGAATCTGAATTCCCAACATTTGCTTCACCATTGTGTAAATAGATATTATCAATGAATACTTGACCGGCACTAGCTCCGGAGAACACTGCTAAATTAGCAGCTGCAGGAATTCCATCTCCAGTTCTTACTATGAAATCAGCAATAGCAATATCTACACCAACCCAAGTATTTGTAGCACTAATTGGTACTGTGTATTCAATAGCGTCATCAGCGTCTTCAAACTTCATTCTAAAGTTAGAAAGACTAGGTGACCATACATCCATATGAATTGTAGGGTGTGCAGTCATGTCAAAGCTAGAGCCGAAAGAAATTCCGGCATAACCGTCATCTGCTTCAATTACTCCTTTGATAGCATTTTCCCCAGAGGTGATTTCATAAATGCTTGTTATCGCGTTTGCAGACCATTCTGTTCTAATTTCAGCAACAGGTATACTAGTATATGCATCACTAAAAATACTTAATACATCCGCTTCAGCTCTTGAAGGAACAGGAGCAATAGCAGAAGGTCCAGCAGGACATCCGTTCAACTCAGCTGTACCAGCAGTTGTGCTACATTCATCAATAGGATCAATTACACCGTCATTATCGGTGTCGGGTTGAGCATTACCAAAGCTTGCACCTGTCGTAACATTATCAATGTAATATGTTCCAGCATAATCTGTTTGTTCAAATGCAATAAATAGAATAATTTTACTATACTGACTGTGAGTGACTGTAGGATTCTCATGATTAGGAAAACTATTGTTAGCAGTGCTCATGTCGAATTCGATGGTTTGCCATCCAGCTATCGCTTGAGCATCAACAAGTTTATCAATATCATAGCCTCCTTCAATTATATTTCCTTCTAATTTTAACATCATTTTTGGAGTTCTAGCCGCTTCTTGATAAAAGTCAATACTAATGGTTTTATCACCACCTGTTAAATCAATGTATTTCGTATTGATTATGTTAGCCGTTGTGTAAGCTGCACCATCATTAACTATTTTACCAACAGCAGTCTTATTGTCTCCAACTCCACCTGAAACAACTTCAATGTAGCCTTCCAATTTACTTCCTGTAAAATAAGGAGGATCCATTGATTCAAAGTCGATAATAACTGTATCAGGGACTACTGTAACGGTGTGTTCTTTAGTTAATTCAACATCATCAGCACCGTTTGTATTCGAGGCGACAACTTTTATAGTATAGGTTGCAGTCTCATCGGCATAGGTATAACTCACAAGCGTACCATCACTTGTTTCAAAGGTCTCTGGGGCTCCTACAAAATCAAAATAGATTTTATATGATCCTGCTCCAGTAGCGCTAGGAGTTACGCCAACTTGAAGTGGATTTTCCTCGTTAGTTGTAATTGTAAAATTCAGACCTGTAATCGGGTCAACTTTTACTTCCTCATCATTGTCTTTGCTACATGATAAAATAAATGCAAAAGCAAAAACTGCTAATAAAAATTTCATTGTAATTTTCATCTTTCTTGTTTTTAGTTAATAATCTTTTTAGTATCCAGTGTTTTGTTCCCAGTTTCCATTAGAAAATTGAATCTCTTCAAAGGGAACAGGGAAGAGTTCATGTTTGTTTGGGGTAAACCCATCAATTTCTTGAGAAGCTCTACCTGTTCTTACTAAATCAAAGAATCGGTGTCCTTCACCTACAAGTTCGACTCTTCTTTCGTGGAATATAGCATCTTGTAAAGCACTTCCAGTTGCATTAACAGCATGTGAAGTGTTACCAAACGCGCGTTGTCTTACGAGATTCAAATAAGTTCTCGCTTTACTCTCATCCGGGGATGATTTTTTAGCATTCGCCTCTGCCGCCAAAAGAAGGACATCGGCATACCGAATTGCTCTGTAATTATTTGGATTCGTCAAATTTTGATCTCCTATGTTTGAATCACCCTTTCGAGGAATGTACTTTCGATTAAAGTAACCCGTATGCTCGAATCCTTTACCATAGGTTGCTCCACGGCTGGCTGCCCATTGTTCAATATCAAGAATCGCAACATCTTTGCGTAAATCACCTGTTTCAAATTCATCAACGACTTCTTGTGTTGGAACATTAAAGCTGAAACCACTATCGAAAACAGGGCCGTTGTACTCTCTGATTCCATTAAAACCTACTGCTATATTTCCTTCACTACACTG
>CBFIIP010000026.1:0-24859 GCA_965662705.1 Flavobacteriaceae bacterium | reverse complement strand
ATAATCGAACAAATCCCTACCCATAACGGTTTCTCTCAGAATATTGAGTGCCGTGGCAGGTTTTCCGTAGGCATTGGGGCCCAATTGATAAACATTTTCGGGATTGGACATGATAGGTGCAATAAAGCTTTGATCCCCCGACATATAATCTACAATGGCCTTGGGTTCTCCCCTTCTGGAGGGGTATTTATCCAAGCCTTCTATGGAACTGGGATGGGTTTTACCAAACTCCTGCTCTGCAAGGTACTGCATAAACGTATCCAGTCCCTCGTCCATCCAACCCCATTGTCTTTCATCAGAATTGACGATCATGGGGAAAAAATTATGTCCAATTTCGTGGATGATCACACTGATCATACCAAACTTTTCTGAATCTGAGTAGGATCCGTCCTTATCGGGTCGTCCGTAATTCCAACAAATCATGGGATACTCCATCCCTTGGTTTTTGGCATGAACCGATACGGCCTTGGAATAGGGGTAATCAAAAGTATGATGGGAATAGGTTTTGAGGGTTTGAACAACCGCTTTGGTAGAATACTCTTCCCATAGAGGGTTACCTTCTTTGGGATATAGGGATACCGCCATCACGTTCTTTCCTCCCAATTTGACGGCCATCATCTCCCAGATGAATTTTCTGGAAGTCGCAAATCCAAAGTCCCGGACGTTTTCGGCTTTAAATTCCCAGGTTTTTTTCTTTTTTGAAAAGCTTTTTTCTCGCGCTATAGCTTCCTCTTCGGTAACAATGATTACCGGTTTGTCGAAAGAAGTTTGGGCTTGACGATACCTTTTGAGTTCCTCACGAGAGAGAACATCTTTGGGATTTTGTAACTGACCCGTAGCCTCAACCACATGGTCGGCCGGAACGGTCAACCTTACAGTATAGTCTCCAAAGTTGAGTGCAAACTCCCCATTGCCCCAAAACTGATGATTTTGCCACCCCTCTACATCGTTGTAAACGGCTAATCTGGGGAAGAACTGAGCGATTACATAGGCACGGTTGCCATCTTTAGGGAAATACTCATATCCCGAACGGGCACGATTTTCCACATGGTTGTTGATGTTATACCACCATTTGATTGAAAATTTGAATTGTTCTCCACTTTTTAAGGGTTGGGGTAAATCCACCCGCATCATGGTCATGTTGATGGTGTGTCTTAGGGTGACTCCATTGGAATCTTTTACCCAATCAATATTGAAGCCTCCATCAAAAGGCTCCTTAAAAAAGGTATTGACAAAAGTTTCGACCCGAAGAATAGGTTCCACACCCTCACCATTTTTTTCCAAAGCCGGAGCATCTTTTTTTCGGATGTTTTGATCCAACTGAATCCATAAATAACTTAAATCATCGGGGGAATTGTTGGTGTAAGTAATTTCTTCCTTACCGTATATTTTTTGGTTCTTATCATCCAATTCAATGTCCATTATATAATCTACCTTCTGCTGGTAATAATCCCTACCGGGTGCACCGGAGGCCGTTCGATAGGCATTGGGTGTAGCCAATTCGTCTTTTAACTGTTTGAACTTGTTGTTGTTGGTATGGCCTCTTGTTGCCAGTGAGTCATTGGTCGTTTGAGCATTGATTGAAAACTGAAAACATAAAATGGTTAGTAGTAGAAACTTTTGACTTTTGAAATTCATAGATAAAGGGGTTTAATCATAAATAATTGCAATATAATATCTATTTACTAAATGCCTCATTACTAAAAAAATGTTTAGGTATTTCAAATTCAGATTTGGATGAAACCGCCAAAAAACTTTTCCTTTTGGATCCCACCTTAAAATGAATGATGTTCTTTTGATAGGGTAGTAACTCATAGAAAAGCGTATTTTTAATCTTCAACGGGCCACTGAGAGTATCAATCTTAAGTTCCATATAGGCGACCACAAGATCGTTTTTATAAACTTTTCCCAAAAAATCAAAAATCCATTTCTTCCCTTGATTCCCGAAGATGATGTTTTTTCGGAGATAATTCTCCACAGTGTTGTCGATGATAGCTTGCTCATCTGATGGATTCAATTCAATTTTATCATTCCCGTTGTATCTAAGAACGGCCTCAAGGTCATCCATAAAAACTTGAGTGGTAATTTGCAATGTATTTTCTTGTGGTACAAAGCGAATGGATGTCGTAGAAACATAAAAATTATGCATACAAAAAACAAACACCGACCAAAAGACCGGAGCTAAGATTAATTTGATCATTGTGAATTCAATAGTTCTCGGTATTTCTTACTCTCTGAAATTAAATAGTCAATCAATTGAAATTGTTGCCCGGTTTTGAGTAATTTTTGTGAAGGCAAGTTTTTGTCTATATGCTCTAAAAAACCAATGACTTGATCGTTTTTCAAATCGAGATCTTCAGTAAAAAATGCATCACTAAATACATAGGTTAAAATTTCACTGGGTTTTATTTCTTGCTTTTCCTCCTCTGTTTTGTTACTGACGGCTTTGGCAATCAATTTGGCAATATTGATAAGGTTTAACCCATTTCTGAGTTGTCCTTGGTTTAAAGTGGCGTTCTCCAAGGCTGTAGATTTATCGCGCTCATAGTCATACCCTTTAAACTCTTCCTCTTTGAGATCCAAAAACTTCTGGGTATTTTCGGGGGTTATGACTACTTCTTCCAATGCGTTAATTTTTTCATTGACGGAAACAATCAATCGGTTCTTCCTTAAAATTTCGGGGGTGATTTTAACGGTTCTTATCAAATATTGAACGGAGGAAAAAACCACCTCATCCCCAACTGCTACAGGGATTTCAAAAGCCCCTTCCCCATCGGTAATGGTGTTCAATTGTGCAGTGTTGTTAACCACATTGGCAGCGACCACATTTACATTTCTATAAATCAGTTGGCCTTTGATAGGGGTTCTCTGTTGGCCTGATGCCCACAGGCTGAATAAAAAAAACAATATGTAAATCCGATTCATCCGCTAAAGATAATAAGCTAATTGATTTCAATGATTTTAAATGCTGTAAAATTAAAACCTACTTCTAACAAATAATTGATATTAAGAGCGTCCAACGAATTTTAAATTAACTCGTGTCATGAAAGTAAATCCATTAATTTTCAATGGGTTTATGGATAAAATCAATAACTTTTGCACATGAAACGTTTAGAATTCATCCATACGACTTTAATGCTGATGGGTTTTAGCCGTGTAAAATATCAAAACAGTTTCGGAATGGATCCATATTTACTCATAGGGAAAGGAAGTCCTGAGCTTGTAGGAAAAAATTACGCCTTACTTCCCGAGGCCAGTGAGGCATTCGAAGCAATGGCTTCCGAAGCAAAAAAAGAGGGGATCCTCGTTAAAATAGTTTCCTCCTACCGTTCCTTTGAAAGACAAAAAAGTATTTGGAACAGCAAGTTTTCAAATTTCAAGGCTCAGGGAATGTCAGACAGTAAAGCCATAGAAAAAATCATCGAGTATTCCACCCTACCGGGTACTTCTCGTCATCATTGGGGAACAGATATCGACCTAATAGACACCTCCCAACCTGCGGAGGGAGATGTATTGGTTCCTCAAAAATTTCATCAGGATGGGCCATATGTCCAACTGAGAAAATGGATGGATAAGCACGCTGAAAGCTTTGGCTTTTATTTGCCATATACCGATGATTCATCAAGGACAGGTTTTGAGTATGAACCTTGGCATTACAGCTTTGCACCACTTTCCAAACCCATGCTTAAAGATTATCTCGAGCTCAATCATGCCCAATGGATCTTATCTGAAGATCTAGAAGGTGGGGAAGTAGTGGGGAAAGAATTTTTGGAAAGCTACCTTGAAACTCATGTGAAAGGAATCAACCCAACACTCTTGTAGATCACCTAATGAATACTGGAGAGCTTGCAGATTGGGTATGCTCTTCGCTATAGGCATAACCGCCGTAATCAAACCCTAAGAGTGCGGTTTCGTTGGTGTTTTCTGCATTTTCTAACAAATAACGAACCATCATACCCCTGGCTTTTTTGGCAAAAAATGAAATCATCTTAAGGGTACCGTTTTTATAGTCCTTAAATTGGGGGGTGATGATTTTGGTTTTCAGGACTTTTGCATCGATGGCTGAGAAATATTCATTACTGGCCAAATTCACAAAGAGTTCATTTTCCTCTAACTCATCATTGATGAATTGGGTGATTTTCTGTTTCCAAAAATCATAAAGGTTTTTGTTGTTCTCTACCGGAAATTTAGTTCCCATTTCCAATCGGTAGGGTTGAATCAAATCCAAAGGTTTTAAAACACCATACAAGCCGGACAGTATTCTCAAACTGTTTTGCATCAGTTCAATTTTTTCTGGTGGAAGGGTGTAAACGTCCAAACCGGTATAAACATCTCCGTCAAAGGCGTAGACAGCTGGCCTGGCGTTTTCTTTATCAAAAGGGGTTTTGAAATTTTGATTTCGCTCCCAGTTGAGGTTGCCCAGTTTGTCCGAAATCTTCATCAATTGAGAAAGCTCCAAAGGGCTTTTTTCCCTGAGGAGTTCATTTATTTTGGAAGCCTCTGCCAAAAAACAGGGGTTAGAGCTCTTATCGGTAGGCAAATTCGATTCATAATCGAGTGACTTTGCTGGAGAAATGACCATTTTCATATTGAACTTTTTTCAAATTTAATAGGAATTCGTCTGAAAACCAATATACAAGGATTGTATCGGTCAATAAAAGCATCAGAAATGTTTATGCTGGGCGTAAGCTCTCCATTTATCAATAGCAGTAGCCATATCCTTAGGAAGTGGTGCCTCAAAATCCATCCATTTCTTTTTGGAGGGATGCTTAAAACCCAAAGTTTGGGCATGAAGGGCTTGTCGGGGTAAAACAACAAAACAATTTTGAACGAATTGTTTGTATTTGGTAAAGGTAGTCCCCTTTAGAATAGCATCTCCACCGTAACGGGCGTCATTAAAAAGCGTATGACCAATGTATTTCATATGCGCTCGAATTTGGTGAGTTCTACCGGTTTCCAAACGACATTCTACCAAGGTGACATAACCCAATCTTTCAATGACCTTATAGTGTGTGATCCCAGTTTTCCCCGCGCTGCCGTCGGGAAAGACGGTCATTTGCAATCTGTTTTTCGGATGCCTTCCAATGTGTCCCTCAATCGTTCCTTCCTCCTCTTTCACGTCTCCCCATACCAGGGCGGTATATTTTCTAGAGGACGTTTTTTCCTGAAACTGTTTGGCCAAATCTGCCATGGCGATGTCGGTCTTGGCCACCACCAATAGTCCACTGGTGTCCTTATCTATACGATGAACCAAGCCGGGTCGATTGCTCGAATTTAGGGGCAACTGTTCAAAATGATGCAACAAACCGTTGATCAGCGTTCCGGTATAATTCCCATGTCCGGGGTGAACCACCATCCCTGCTTCTTTGTTGACCACAATAAGATCATCGTCCTCATAAACGAGTTGGAGTTCCATCGCCTCGGGAGTCAATAAATTTTCGTGTGGTGGATGAGAAAATATAACCCTAACATGATCGCCGGATTTGACCCTATAGTTTGATTTCACCGGGTCTCCATTCACCTGAATGGCACCAGATTTTGCGGCTTGCTGAATTTTATTGCGTGTTGCGTTCTCAATCCGATTCATTAAAAACTTATCTACTCGCAGAGGATCTTGTCCCGGATCTGCACGAAAGGAAAAATGCTCGTATCCCTCCGTTTCACCGAGGGTGTCAGGCAATAAATTTTTATCTTCTTCCATTGCCCAATACCAAGTCAATTTCAGAAGTTTTGGGGAGCAATGTTCCCGGTTCGAGAGGTTCCCCTTTGTATCGCATCTCCAACACCATGTCTTTACCAATGTTATCCTTGAAGGAAATTTCACCTATGGTAAAGCCAACCGACAAAAGCGTAACTTCAGCATTTCTTCGGGTAATCTGAACCACATTGGGAACACTTATTTCTCTAAATCCGGAGGGATTTAAGGTAATGTAAATCTTGCGATTTTTCTTTACCAAATCACCGGGACCCGGGTGATGTTCTATCACACTCAAAGGAGGCAATTGGGGTGTAAATTTTGAAGAATCTAAAATTTCATAACGTAAATTTTGATCCGATGTAATTTGATCTAGATTAAGTAATGGAATGCCTTTAAAATCTGGTACTTTTTGGTATTGATTGTGGAAAGTAATGTGTTTTAAAAACCCAAGGCTCGAATAAATGACCAACAAGCCCACCACCAAGGATAGAACCAGTTGGATCAATAATGTTTTGCTAAAAAGAAATCTTAAAAAATTCATCATTTTATAATCTCAAAGATAATAAATCAGTAGGCTTTAGGATTAATATTAAATGCAATACCTTTGTTAAAAGCTTATCCATGGGCAAAAAAATAGTGGGAATAGCAATGGGGGGTTATTCCTCCGAACGGGAGATATCTCTCGAAAGTGGCCAAACTGTCATACAAAACATCCCTACTTCAAGATGGGATTGCTACAAACTCATCGTTGATCGGGATCAATGGAAGGTAATCGATCTTCAGGAAAAGCAATATCCATTCAATGAGGAAGAATTTAGTTTCAAAATTGGGGATTTAACCATTCATTTTGATCTCGTTTTCAACGCCATTCATGGATCACCGGGAGAAGACGGGCTTTTGTCAAAAAAATTGGCTAGACTCAAAATTCCACATACCAGTTGTGAATCTGATTCCGCCGCCCTTACCTTTGACAAAAGGGGCTGTTTGGAGGCAATCAAAAAATGGGACATTCCAGTCGCAAGGTCATTTTGTTTTGACGAGGGCGACCCCTTGGAGCTTGATGAAATCATCGACACGGTTGGACTCCCTTGTTTTGTGAAACCAAATCGCTCCGGCAGCAGTTATGGGGTTGTGAAAGTAAAAGAAAAAGGGCAATTGAAAGATGCCATCGCTACCGCCTTAAGTGAAGACTCCCAATTGATTATTGAAGCGGCACTGGAGGGCATGGAAATCTCTGTCGGTGCCTATGCCTTGGATGGTCGAGTGATCGTACTTCCCATCACAGAGATTATTTCGGAGAATGATTTTTTTGATTATGATGCCAAATACAATGGTAAGTCTCAGGAGATCACGCCTGCCCGACTGGATGAAAAAACAGTGACAGCGGTAAACAAATTGGTCAAAAAACTTTATTTGAATCTAAAAATCAAGGGTGTTTGTCGAAGTGAGTTCATCATTGTTGATGGTACCCCCCACCTGCTGGAAGTCAACACCATTCCCGGCCTTACGGCTGCCAGTCTTATCCCCCAACAATTGAAAGTCGCCGGAATTCAATTGTCAGACTTTTTTGAATCTTTACTGACAGAAGCAATGAAAAAACCAGTAAATTAGGGATATGAAACGCGCTGTTTTTCCCGGTTCTTTTGATCCAATTACCTTGGGACATGTCGATATTATAGAACGTAGTCTACCATTATTTGATGAAATTGTCATTGGAGTTGGAACCAATTCTGAAAAAAAATACATGTTTTCATTAGAAAAAAGGTTGGCTTTCATCGAGGGAGCATTGTCACAACACCAAAAAGTTTCAATAGTCAAATATGAGGGCTTAACCACAGATTTTTGTAAAAAAATCGCGGCCAATTTTATAATCCGAGGGCTCAGAAACCCTGCCGACTTTGAATTTGAAAAAGCCATCGCACATACCAACAGGGTCTTGTCCGGTATTGAAACAGTATTCTTGTTGACATCGGCACAAACCAGCTTTATCAGTAGTAGTATTGTCAGAGAAATCATTTCCAACCAAGGAGACTACACGGCTATGGTACCTCCTTCAGTTCGAATTTGAATTATTACAATGTTGTTTCCTCAAACAACAATTTGATGTTTTCGTAGGCGTTTTTCATTAACTTTGGAATATCCTTTTTGGATTTCCATACCGCCAGCTCAATATCCTCTTCCAACTGAGGATGAAGAACACCATCATAAGAAGTAGTCATTAAATACCAAACGGTTTTTTTAAGCTTGTAACTCCCATTTCGGGAAAAGACATGGAAGGTATTAGGCAGATTTTTCTTGACGATCAAGTCCATGACCCCCGTTTCTTCCATTACCTCTCGAATGGCACCATCGATTAACATTTCATTTTTGTGAATCCTGCCTTTGGGCAAGTCCCATTTTTTATTCCTGAAAATGAATAAAATTTTACCGTTTTGATGTTGCACCAAGCCTCCTGCTGCCAGAACCAAGGGGAAATGTTTTTTCATGTGTTTCCAAAGTTTTTCTTCATTAGCGTGATATAAAAAAATCCCTGTAGTTTTCTTGGATTTTAAGGCTGCAATGATCTGCTTTTGATCGGTGTATTTGGCATAAAAAAGCGGGGTTTTATCATTGTGGTTAACGATTTTAGTGGTTAAAACAATTGATTTTCTATTGAAAAAAACTTTATACATTTGTACATGATTTATGATCAAGATACCGCCGACCAAACGGCGAGCTACCTGTTACAAATTAATGCAATAAAATTGAATCCAAAAAATCCATTTACCTGGGCCAGTGGATGGAAATCTCCAATCTATTGTGATAACAGAATCAGTCTTTCTTACCCCAAAATCAGAAACTATTTGGCGGAGAAAATAGCTGAACAAGCCCAGGCCATTTATGGGAACGATTATGTTGTGGCGGGGGTCGCTACAGGAGCCATTGGAATTGGAATTTTGGTAGCTAATGTCCTTGAGGCACCTTTTATCTATGTGCGGCCCGAACCCAAATCTCACGGAAGAAAAAATCAAATTGAAGGAGAGCTCCAAGCCGACAAAAAGGTCTTGGTGATAGAAGATCTCATCTCCACAGGAAAGAGCAGTCTCAATGCAGTAAAAGCGTTAAAAAAAGAAGGCATTGACGTTTTGGGAATGTTGGGTTTGTTTGACTATGGTTTTGCATTGGCCGTAGATAATTTTAAAGCAGAAAACATACAACTGCATACGCTGAGTGACTACGACCACTTGATTGTAGCGGCTGAAAAATCCAATTACATCAAAACTGAGGATATAGCGCTCCTCCAATCTTGGAGAACAGCTCCCGCTGATTGGCAACCCCTCTAATGAATCATTTCTATGTTTCCTGTCGCATAGTGGGTCAATTTACCCGATGGGCTTGCTACTTTCAACAAACCTCTTGGCGTCACCCCTTTGATGATACCCCTAAATTTTCCGCTTTTATCTTTGAATTTTGATAGGATCTCTTTTCTAAAGAGTAAATTTTCATAATCTCTGATCAAATCGAAAGCATCATGGTCCGAAAGCCGATCCAGTCCAGTTTGTAAATATTTTAAAATCACATCGAGTAATTTTGCTATATCAATTTCTTTTTCCAACTCAATGGATAATGAACTGGCATGGGGAAGACCATGTAAGTAATTTTGATTGACATTAATGCCTACCCCGATGACAGAGCTGTTGATCCTACTCCCCTGTAACATATTTTCGATCAAGATACCCGCTATTTTTTTTCTACCTGACAGAATGTCGTTTGGCCATTTCACCTTTAAATCCAACTCGGCGAGATCTTTTAAAGCCGAAACAATGGCAAATGAAACAGCACAATTGATTAAAAAAAAATTTTGAGCCGTAAGCTCAGGAAAAAGCTTAAAAATACTGAAAGTAAGGCTTTTACCTTCTTCTGACACCCATTTTTTATTGATTTGACCCCTTCCATGGGTTTGATTTTTAACCCATACTACGTCTCGATCTTTACACTTACCCCGCATCATTTGTGCTTTCAGCCAATCGTTTGATGAAGGGGTGGCATCAAGTTTGATTATGTTGAAATAGCTCATGCTGTAAAAGGTTTATGAACGTAAAATTGATAAATTTGTATAAAACTAATTTTAATTAATGGCAAAACCTAAGTCTGGAGAAGATGAATTGATATCGACCATCATATCAGGTGTGGAAAATGTAAAAGGTTTAGACGTAAGTCTTCTGGATCTAAGGGATATTGAAAATACGGTTTGCAGTTATTTTGTGATATGCAGTGGTAGTTCAAATACGCATGTCAATGCAATTGTAAACTCCATTCAAAAAACGGTCAGCAAAGAATTAAAAGAAAAGCCTTTTCACACTGAAGGGGGGGAGAATTCCGAATGGGTTTTGATAGATTATATCAATATAGTTGTTCATGTATTCCAAAATCATATTAGGGAATATTACAATATTGAGCAACTTTGGGGAGATGCAAAAACAACCAAAATTGCATCAAATTATTAATTGGCTATGAAAGGAAAAGAAAATAAAACAAAGTTCAATCCCTACTGGATTTATGGGGTTATCATTACGGTGCTACTCGGGATGAGTATGTTTGGTGGTGGGAGTAATTGGCAATCCATTGGAAAAACAAACATCTCCGATTTTGAGCGCTTTCTCAACGAAGGTGACGTAGAGGAGATCATTGTCATCAATCAAAAGTTGGCCAAAGTAACCCTCAACAGCTATGGTTTGGAAAAAAGTGTCCATCAAAATGCAAAGTCCAAAAACATTATTGGTCAGGAAAACACCGCTGGACCGCATTATGAGTTTGAAGTAGGAAATCTTGAACTCTTCCAAAGAAAATTGGAAGTTGCCAAAGAAAACGGAATCGAATTCAAATACGAGTTCATGACGGTAGAAAACCGTTGGTTGGATGTCATTTTTGGTTTCCTACCCATTATCATCATCATTGGGGTTTGGATCTTCTTGATGAGGAGAATGTCTGGTGGAGGTGCGGGAGGTCCTGGCGGACAGATTTTTAACATTGGAAAGTCCAAAGCCAAATTGTTTGATCAAAATACCGAAGTCAAAACCACCTTCAAAGACGTTGCCGGTCTGGAAGGGGCTAAGGAAGAAGTGCAAGAAATTGTCGATTTCCTCAAGAATCCAAAAAAATACACTGTTTTGGGTGGAAAAATTCCCAAAGGGGCCTTGCTTGTAGGCGCTCCGGGAACCGGAAAAACCCTTTTGGCCAAGGCCGTGGCCGGTGAAGCCAAAGTTCCTTTCTTCTCCTTGTCTGGATCTGATTTTGTTGAAATGTTTGTCGGAGTCGGAGCCTCTAGGGTAAGGGACCTTTTCAAACAGGCCAAAGACAAATCTCCAGCCATTATTTTTATTGATGAGATAGACGCCATTGGCCGTGCCAGAGGAAAGAACAACTTTACCGGTTCTAACGACGAAAGGGAAAATACCCTCAATCAATTATTGACCGAAATGGACGGTTTTGGTACGGATACAAATGTTATTGTATTGGCGGCAACCAACCGAGCAGATGTTTTGGACAAAGCTTTGATGCGTGCTGGGCGGTTCGACCGTCAAATCTATGTTGATCTTCCCGATTTGAATGAAAGACGTGAAATTTTCAAAGTTCACCTCAAACCCTTAAAAATAGTCAAGAGCTTGGATATTGAATTTCTTGCCAAACAAACGCCCGGGTTTTCGGGGGCTGACATTGCCAATGTTTGTAATGAAGCTGCGCTGATTGCTGCAAGGAAGAACAGAAAGTCTGTAGGAAAACAAGACTTCCTCGATGCAGTTGACCGCATCGTTGGAGGGCTGGAAAAGAAAAATAAAATTGTCACCGAAGAAGAAAAGAAAACCATTGCCTTTCACGAGGCAGGGCACGCCACTGTAAGTTGGCTGCTCGAACATGCGGCACCCTTGGTCAAAGTGACCATTGTCCCCAGAGGCCAATCACTCGGTGCTGCATGGTATTTACCGGAAGAACGCATGATCGTTCGAACAGAACAAATGTTGGATGAGATGTGTGCCACCATGGGGGGAAGAGCTGCCGAAAAGATTATTTTCAATAAAATCTCTACGGGAGCCCTCAGTGACTTGGAAAAAGTAACCCGTCAGGCAAGGGCCATGGTTTCCGTCTATGGACTCAATGATACCCTTGGCAATATCACCTTCTATGATTCAAGCGGTCAGATGGAAAACAGTTTTACCAAACCCTATTCTGAAAAAACAGCACAAATAATTGACAAAGAAATATCTAACATCATTGAGTTGCAGTATAAAAGAGCTTGTGATCTTTTGAAAAAGAACAAAAGCAAACTCAAGCAACTCGCTGAGCGCCTACTGGAAAAGGAAGTCATTTTTAAAGATGATCTTCAAAACATCCTTGGTGAAAGACCCCATATTGTAAAAGCTAAAAATAAAGAAGACGGCGAAAAAGGAATGAGTTTGGCGGTCAATTGATTGTACTTTGGGACTTTGGAATAAACTATTCGGGAAAAGAAATTTAAGTAAACCCACGGAGGCCAAAAGTCCCTATCTCCCGAAAAAAAAAGGGGAAATTGAAGTTGTTTTTGCTGAAAAATTTACCCAAAAGGGAGGGAAGTTCCTTTACAGTGAAAATGCTCAAACTACCCAAGAATTTTTTAAACTCATACTCGAAGAAAATTTTTGGAAAGAAGACGACATCCTCTGTTTTGACGAACCACTTTCCCAAAGCTTCGGATTGAAAATCCTTTCTGAAGCTCCCAAACCCAAACAATTCAAGGCGTTATTGATCGGTTGTGAATATTTAATTGCCAACAAAGGCACCCTACTCATTTGTCACCACCAACTCAAAGATTACAAATTAGAGGAACTCCCTGATTTTTTTATTGTTTTCTCTGATTTAAAAAACTTTGTCAACGACGTAAGCGAGGGAATGAGCAAACTCAAAAACAAGTATTCCAACGAAGTCCCAACCAATATTACCACACTCAATGTCAGAAATATTCAAGATGAAAATGATTTTTTATCCTATGGGAATAGCGCGAAAAACCTATATTTAGTTCTTCAAGAGTAAATTGATGAAAGAGCTATACATCAGAGGAATTTCAGGAGGGTTATACGTCGCGTTAATTGTTGGCTCCGTCTTTACTCATCAACTGCTGTTTACCATCACTATTTTTCTTTTCTCCACCTTGGCGATCATAGAGTTTCAACGTTTGATTCATCACAAAAGCTATATGCCCATGGCTTTGGTCTTACTTTTGGTTTACAATTTTTACCAATCAAAAATCGAAGTCCCGGACCTCCTCTATCCACTAATCAGTGTTTTTATTGCCCATTTTTTTCTACTATACTGGCTGTTTACCAATAAAAAAATACGATTTGGATATCTTTCCAAAACCCTTCTCACTCTCTTTTACTTGGGTTTGGGCTGCTTTTTTATCATCGCTTTGGGCGGTGGTGGGAATGATTACAATCCAGAAGATGTTTTACTGTTTTACATATTGATTTGGGCCAATAATTCTTTTGCCTATTTGGTTGGAAGAAAATTCGGTAAAAATCCTTTATATGCTGTCATCTCTCCTAATAAATCTTGGGAAGGGTTTTTTGGCGGACTTATTTTCTGTAGCATCACAGCCCTTATTTTTTGGCAGTTTTATCCTGAAAAAAGTCTTTTCTTATATTTATTTATTGCGATTGTCACAGCTTGTTTGGCCAGTATAGGGGATTTGATCCAATCCCAATTCAAACGGCAGGCAATGGTCAAAGACAGTGGTTCATTAATCCCTGGACACGGTGGGTTTTTTGATCGTATGGATAGTGCTATTTTTACGGCTCCTTGGTTTTATTTAATACTCAATTTCAAAGAATATGTTTCATAAAGAAGGTTTAAAAATCATCATCAATACTTTTTTAATTTGCGCTGCCATTGCCCTATTAGCCGAATATCAAATTGAAAACTATTGGATTCAAAAACTAGTCCAAACGGCATGTGTAGTACTATTGATCCTAGTATTGCAGTTTTTTAGAAATCCCAAAAGGGAAACCCTACCCAATGAAAAACAAATCATTTCCCCCGTAGATGGGAAAGTAGTTGTCATCGAAGAAGTCTATGAAAAAGAATATTTTAAAGACCAACGCCTGCAAGTCTCTATTTTTATGTCTCCACTCAATGTACATGTAACAAGGTATGCAATTGGCGGATCGGTTGTCTTCAGTAAATACCACCCTGGGAAGTATCTGGTGGCGTGGCATCCCAAATCGTCTGAGTTGAATGAGCGCACCACTGTGGTCTTGGAAAACAAAACAGCAGGACAAATCCTTTACCGACAAATTGCTGGAGCTGTGGCGCGTCGCATTGTCAACTATGCCAGGGTCGGAGACCAAGTGGAACAGGGAGCAGATGCAGGATTCATTAAATTTGGTTCTAGAGTGGACGTTTTCCTTCCATTAGGCACCAAAATCAATGTAAAAATTGACCAAAAGGTCAAGGGAGGGGTAGATTGCATTGCACTTCTATAGTTATGGTTAATAAATCAAGCCCTAACCCACCGTCCACTTCAAACATAGCGTTAATTTAAATCGCTACAAAAAAGTGATGATTAAAGTTGGCTCAAGCTTTTTTCTAAAAGAGTGATTTTCTCCCGAGCATCGATTGCTTTTTTACGTTCCAGTTCGATAACCTTCTCGGGGGCATTGGAGACAAAACGTTCATTGGATAATTTTTTTTCAACCGATTGAAGAAAACCCTTGGCATATTTCAATTCTTGGGTTAGTTTTTTGCGTTCTTCCTCTGGGTCAATGGCTTGGCTGAGGGGAATAAAAAACTCAGATTGTCCCACCCTAAAGGAACCCAAAGCTTGATTTTCGTCTTGGACAACCGCCTCAATAGAAGCAAGCTGTGCCAGCTTCTTTATCACCTCAGGATAAGGAATTTTTCCCTCAGAAATCAAGATCAATTGTTCCTTGAATCCAATATTTTTTTCTTTTCTAAAGTTTCTGATCCCTGCCACGATTTGTTTGACCATTTCAAAGTCATCAATGTAAGCTTGATCTGTGGTTTGAGGCTTTGGCCAATCAGAGATCACAAGGGCCGTATGGGAGTCACGCTTATCGATATGATGCCAAAGTTCTTCGGAAAGGAAAGGCATGAATGGATGCAATAGCCTGAGGTTGTCCTCGAATAAAGTTTTTACCGCCACGAGGGTACCATTATCAATGGGATCCCCATAGTTGGGTTTGACGATTTCCAAAAACCACGAACAAAAATCGTCCCAAATCAGTTTGTATAAACTCATCAAAGCATCGGAGATTCTGTACTTATCATAGTGATCATTTATCAGACTGAGGGTTTGTTGAAAAAGATTTTTGTACCACTGAATGGCCGCCTTGTTAACGGCTGGCATTTCCTTTGTTGATTCGACCTTCCATCCCTCCACCAATCGGTAGGCATTCCAAATTTTATTGGCAAAATTTTTGCCTTGCTGGCACAGACTTTCGTCAAATAACAGATCATTCCCTGCTGCGGAGCTGAGCATCAAGCCCACCCTGACGGCATCGGCACCAAATTCTTCAATTAAGGCGAGTGCATCGGGGGAGTTCCCCAGTTGTTTGGACATTTTCCTGCCTTGTTTGTCTCGAACCAATCCTGTCAAATAGACATTGGAAAAAGGTTTTTCCTCCCGCAGTTCGAAACCAGAAATGATCATTCGCGCCACCCAAAAAAACAAAATATCGGGTCCCGTCACCAAATCTTGGGTCGGGTAATAATAATTGATTTCTGGATTGTCAGGTTCCAGTACCCCATTAAAAACAGATATGGGCCACAACCACGAGGAAAACCAAGTGTCGAGTACATCTTCATCTTGTCGCAAATCGGATGGCTGTAAACCAGCATCACCTGAAGCGGCTCTGGCAAGCTCCAAGGCTGTCGAAGTGTCTTGGGCCACCACGAATTGGGTATTGTCCTTTCCATAATAGTAGGCTGGAATTTGTTGCCCCCACCATAGTTGTCTAGAAATATTCCAATCTCGAATGTTCTCCATCCAGTGGCGGTAGGTGTTTTTAAATTTTTCGGGCACCAAGCGAATGTCGCCACTTTCCAATACGGCTTTGATCGCCGGTTGCGCCAAGCCCTCCATTTTGAGGAACCACTGATCCGAAAGTCGGGGTTCGATCACCGCTTTGGTTCGCTCTGAAGTTCCCACCTTGTGACGGTGATTTTCTTTTTTGACCAATTGACCTGAGGCTTCCAAGGTCTTCGCTATTTTTTTTCGGGCTTCAAATCGATCCATGCCCTCAAATGCCAAACCGTGATGGTTTAATGTGGCATCCTCATTGAAAATATCGATTACCTCCAGTTGGTATTTATCGCCCAGGGCTTTATCGTTGATGTCGTGTGCAGGGGTAACTTTTAGACAACCCGTACCAAATTCCATGTCTACATACTCATCCTCGATAATAGGGATTTTTCTATTGGCAATGGGAACAATCAACTTTTTCCCTTTAAGGTGGGCGTAACGTTCGTCTTGGGGGTGAATACAAACGGCGGTATCTCCGAGCAAAGTTTCGGGACGGGTGGTGGCAACAATAACTTTTTCGTCACTGTCCACTACTGAATAGGCAATGTGATACAACTGTCCGTCGCGCTCTTCATAGATTACTTCCTCTTCTGATAAGGTGGTTTTGGCCTCAGGATCCCAATTGACCATACGATAACCCCTGTAAATCAAACCTTTATTGTACAGTCGCACAAAAGTTTCAATGACCGACGCAGACATGTCCTCGTCCAAGGTAAATTTGGTTCGATTCCAGTCGCAAGAACAACCCAGTTTTTTGAGTTGCTCCAAGATTACCCCTCCATATTCCTCCGTCCAATCCCAGGCGTGTTTTAAAAATACTTCACGGCTTAGTGAGGATTTCGCTATGCCTTGTTCTTTGAGTTTGGCCACTACTTTGGCTTCGGTAGCGATAGAAGCATGATCCGTTCCTGGCACCCAACAAGCGTTGTATCCCATCATCCTAGCCCTGCGGATGATGATGTCTTGCAGGGTGTTGTTGAGCATATGCCCCATATGGAGCACCCCCGTGACATTGGGGGGTGGAATCACAATGGTATAAGGTTCCCTATCGTCTGGTGTAGAAGAAAAATAATCTTTTTCCATCCAATAGGAGTACCATTTCTCTTCAACTTTTTGGGAAATAAACTTAGACGGGATTTGCATGAATGGTGTAATGTCTTTAATAGCATTACAAAAATAGCAAGCCTTGAGGGATTATAAAAACCTTATCGGTTTTGGTTTTCACATTAAAATTGTAATTTTAGGGTATAGTAAATTAAAGCCATGAAAAAAGCAGTCCTGATTATTTTATTGATCCTGTCCCCTTTTGCACTGACTGCCCAAGCCATTGGCCCCATGATCAGTTTTGAAATGGAAACCATTGATTATGGAGACATAGCAAAAGGGAGCGATGGTGTACGTAATTTTGTTTTTAAAAATACTGGGGATATGCCCTTGGAAATCCAAGGAGTAAGATCCAGCTGTGGTTGTACCATCCCCAAAAAACCCGAAGCACCAATTGCTCCCGGAGCAAAAGGGGAAATTACCGTTAAATATGACACCAACCGAGTGGGGGTTTTCAGAAAAACGATAACGGTCAACACCAACGTCAGTAATGCAGCCATCATTGCACTAAAAATAAAAGGCAACGTTCTGGCTAACTAAGCAACTACCTGAGAATCGACTTTTTAATTTTTTTGGCCTCTGCTTGAAGAACGTTGTTTTTTTTGGATATTTGCAATCACAAATTTCAAGATGCCAAGTATTTCTAAAAAAGGTCAAAATTTGCCCTCCTCACCCATCCGTAAGCTGGTGGCTCACGCTGATGAAGCAAAATCTCGAGGGGTCGAAGTTTTACATCTCAACATTGGGCAACCCGATATAGAGGCACCCCATTCTTCTATGGAAGTTGTTCGTAATCACGAACTGCATCTTTTGCCCTATGGCTCCTCTCAGGGTGCCCTATCATTCAGAAAACATCTCTGTGGCTACTATGCTCAGCACGATATTTCAATCAACCCTGATGATATCATTGTTACCACCGGTGCCAGTGAAGCCCTTTCTTTTACCCTCAATGTAATTTGTGATGCTGGCGATGAAATCATCATTCCCGAGCCTTTTTATGCCAACTATAACGGATTTGCTTCCGCCTCCAGTGTGGTTGTAGTTCCTGTGGTTTCCCATTTTGAAAACCAATTCGAACTGCCTCCAGTAGCAGCATTAAAAGATAAAATAACAGACAAAACCAGAGCCATACTGATTTGTAATCCCAGTAATCCTACTGGCTACCTCTACAGTAAAAAGGAAATTAAAGCATTGATCGATCTGGCAGTTGAACACGATATTTTCATCATCGTGGATGAGGTATATCGTGAATTCATCTATACTGATGACACCCATTATTCGGTTCTGAAATCTTCAAAAGGAAGCCAGCACGCGGTAATGATCGATTCGGTCTCCAAGCGCTACAGTCTTTGTGGTGCAAGGGTGGGATGTATGATTTCCAAAAACAAGGCGTTGATGGCCACCGCATTGAAATTTGCCCACCTGCGCTTGTCTCCTCCAGCTCTGGCCCTGATGGCCAGTGAGGCTGCCATCACCGCCCCAGCCTCCTATTTGGAAAAAGTTAAAAAAGAATACGCCCACAGAAAAGAAGTGACTGTGGCTGCTTTGGAAAAAATTAATGGAGTTAAGGTCTCCAACCCCATGGGAGCCTTTTATTGCATCGCCAAATTGCCGGTGGACAGTGCTGAGGATTTCTCCAAATATTTATTGACCGACTTCCAAGACCAAGGACAGACCGTCATGTTGGCACCAGCAGCAGGCTTTTACTCCTCTCCCGAACTGGGTAAAGACCAAGTCCGATTGGCTTTTGTTCTTGAAAGTAGTAAGCTCCTCAGAGCGGCCGAAATTCTAGAAAAAGCATTGGAAGCCTACTCCAATTCATAGGCAATTTTCTATCTTTCACTATGGTTTTGAATTTTTTAGAAAATATATCACTAAAGCCCTATAATACTTTTGGGATTGATGTGAATGCCAAAAAATTTATTGCCGTTTCCTCCTCCGATGAATTGATCGCCGTTTTAAATCAAAATCAATCGGAAAATCTTCTTCTGATAGGTGGTGGAAGTAATCTTCTACTAACGAGAGATTTCGATGGACTCACCATTAAAATGGAAAATAGAGGCATGGAAATCCTTGAGAATGACCCCAAGGGGGTAACGGTCAAAGTCGCTGCAGGAGAAAACTGGCACGATTTTGTACTATGGTGTTTAGAAAACGATTATGGAGGGATCGAAAATCTGGCCTTAATTCCCGGCAATGTGGGGGCGGCTCCCATCCAAAACATCGGTGCCTATGGAGTTGAACTCCAGTCGGTTTTTCTCAGCTGTGAAACCGTTTCCATTCCCGACGGAAAAGTAAGCACCTTTTACAAAGCCGACTGTGAATTTGGGTACAGAAATTCCATTTTTAAAAATGCCCTCAAAGGAGAATGTATCATCACCTCGGTGGTATTCCGATTGACCAAAGCGCCCCATAATATCAATACTTCCTATCGTGGGATTGGTGAAAAAATGAAAGGGAAATCCCTCAACATTCAAAATATAGCCCAGGCGGTCATTGAAATTCGATCGGAAAAACTCCCCGATCCAAAAGTCATAGGCAATAGCGGTAGTTTTTTTAAAAACCCCGTCATCCCTCAAAATCAATTTTTGGAATTGGAAAAACAGTATCCCTTAATCCCTCATTATCCAGATAGTGATGGAAAAGTGAAGATTCCCGCTGCTTGGTTGATCGATACCTTAGGTTATAGAGGCTATCGTATGAATGATGCTGGAGTGCACCAAAATCAGGCATTGGTTTTGGTCAATTATGGCAGTGCCAAAGGAACCGAAATCAAAAATCTGGCACAAGAAATTCAGCTTAAGGTGATGGAGAATTTCGGCATTGCGTTGGAGTTTGAAGTCAACATACTGTAACCTACTCTCTGTTTTTAGAATCAATGATAATGGTAACAGGTCCGTCGTTTAAGAGGCTGACTTTCATGTCTGCACCAAATACTCCCTTGGCCACTTTGCTTCCTAGTTTTTCCTCTGCCAAATGCACAAATTGTTCATACAAGGGAATGGCAATCTCATGGTTGGCCGCACGAATATAGGAAGGGCGATTGCCTTTTTTGGTTGCTGCCATTAAGGTAAACTGACTGATCACCATCAACTCCCCCTTGATGTCGAGCAGCGAAAGGTTCATCACTTGATTTTCATCATTAAAAATCCTTAAGTTCAGCAATTTATTTACCAGCCATTCAAGGTCGGACTGATTATCATCATTTTCAATACCCAGAAGCACCAGTAATCCCTTACCAATGGCTCCAACCGTAATTCCTTCCACCTTAACCTCGGCTTGACTGACTCTCTGAATTACTAATCTCATTAGTTATCGGTATAAAGCATCATCCTCTAACAATTGTAAATAAGACTTGTATCTACTTTGGGCGATTTCACCATTCTCTAATGCTACTTTCACTGCACAATGAGGCTCATTGATATGCATGCAGTTGTTAAATTTACAGTCCTTTTTCAAAACAGAAAACTCTGTAAAATATCCTGACAACTCTTCTCGTTTAATATCAACAACCCCAAAACCTTTGATACCAGGGGTATCAATGATTTTTACTCCTCTTTCCAAATCGAACATTTCAGCATAAGTAGTCGTATGCTGCCCTTGATCGTGCTGTAGAGAAACATCTCCAGTTTTCAAGTCTAGGCTTGGAGACAAAGAATTGACTAGGGTGGACTTACCCACCCCACTATGTCCCGAAAACATACTTACCTTTTCGATCATTTTTTCTTTAATATCTCCTAAGGTATTGGCATCAGTGGCTACTACTTCATAACAAGTATAACCTATTTGCTCATAAATTGATTTCAAGGTTCTCATTTGCTCTAATTCCTCTGGGGAATAGATGTCGGTTTTATTAAAAATCAACACTACATTGATTTCATAAGCTTTGGCAGTAACCAAAAAACGATCAATAAACGCAGGGTAGGTACTTGGGGTCTTCAAGGTAATCATCAAAAAAGCCTGATCAATATTGGAGGCAATGATGTGGATTTGTTTGGAGAGATTGACCGATTTTCTAACGATATAATTTTGTCGGGGTTCAATTTCGGTAATCACTCCCATACTTTCTTCCTCCTTGGATTCGATTTTAAACAAAACCTTGTCCCCGACGGCAACAGGATTGGTACTTTTGATGCCTTGGATTCTGAATTTTCCTTTGATTCTACAGTCGTGAAATTTCCCTTCCGATTTTACACGATAGTGACTTCCTGTCGAACAGTAAACAACCCCTTTTTTTATCATCAGTACAAAGAAACAACAAATATTTTTTTCCCTACTTCCTCTGATTACACGCTCAGGTAATTGCTATCTTTGTAAAAAAATTTGAATGGCCCAAAAAGTAATTTTAATGATATTGGACGGTTGGGGTTTTGCCCCCAATCCAGAAGTTTCTGCAGTAGATTTAGCACAAACACCAGCAATCGATGGTTTATACAAAAAGTACTCGCATGCTGAGCTTTTGACCGACGGAGAAAATGTAGGCCTTCCCGATGGTCAAATGGGTAACAGTGAAGTAGGACATATGAACCTAGGAGCTGGTAGAATTGTTTATCAAGATTTGGTCAAAATTTCTAAGGCCATACAAGACAAAAGTGTAGAAAAAAATCCCGTATTGGTCGAGGCATTAGAATACGCCCAAAATGAGGAAAAAAACGTTCATTTTTTGGGATTGCTTTCCGATGGTGGAGTTCACGCTCATTTGGATCACCTAGAAGGTCTTCTAGAAATGAGCTCACAATACAATTGTCCAGGAGTATTTGTACATGGTTTTACTGACGGTAGGGATGTCGATCCCAAATCTAGCACGGGATATCTCCAAAAACTATCGCAAAAATTAGAAACTACAGGAGCGAAAATTGCCTCCATCACTGGGCGCTATTACGCCATGGACAGAGATAAAAGATGGGAACGGGTCAAAAAAGCCTATGATGCATTGGTTCACGGTCGTGGAAAGCTGACCCAAAACTTGGTGGAAAGCATACAAGAAAGCTACGCCAATGGCGTAACCGATGAGTTCATCGAACCCTTGATTGTTACCGATGAAAAAAACGAACCCCTAGCCAAAATCACCGATGGCGATGTGGTCATCTTTTTCAATTACCGCACCGACAGAGGCCGGCAATTGACCCAAGCACTTTCCCAAGTCGCTTTTTCTGATCAGGACATGAAACCATTAGATTTGTATTATGTCACCCTGACCAATTATGATAAAACTTTTAAAAACGTAAAGGTTGTTTTTGAAAAAGACAACTTGGAGGATACCTTAGGCGCCGTAATCTCCAATGCCGGTAAAACCCAAATTCGAATTGCCGAAACGGAAAAATACCCCCATGTAACTTTCTTTTTCAACGGCGGTAGAGAGGAACCTTTTGATGGAGAGCATCGCATCATGTGTCCCTCTCCCAAGGTGGCTACTTATGATTTACAGCCCGAGATGAGTGCTTTTGATGTCAAAGATGCCATCATAACCAAAATCAAAGAGGAGCAGCCAGACTTTATCTGTTTGAATTTTGCCAACCCAGATATGGTTGGCCATACAGGAGATTTACAAGCCGCCATCAAAGCCTGTGAAACCGTGGATCAATGCGCAGGGGAAGTGGTTGATACCGCCTTGGAAAACAATTATAAGATTTTGGTCATTGCCGATCATGGCAATTGCGAAACCATGATCAATGCCGATGGGTCTCCCAACACTGCCCACACAACCAATCCCGTTCCATTAATCTTGGTGGACCAAGAACATACCGCAATAAGAGATGGCATATTGGGAGACATTGCTCCCACCATTTTAAAACTAATGACCATTGAGATACCTAGTGCCATGACGGGAAGTCCACTGGTTTAAAATTATCCCCCCAAATATTTAAAGACTATGAAAAAGTTTTTTTTAATCAGCCTGCCCCTCTTGATGATGAGTTGTGGTGCTCCAACACAAAAACCAATCGCTACGAATCCCACCAAAGCTACCAGTGGTGAAATGATTCTATTGGGTAAAATCAATAGGGCCAACTTGCAAACCTCTGCCCTCACCTCCTGGTTCAATAGAGAATACGAAATGATTAAGGTCGAATCCCAATGGGGGAGTGATCTTCAAGACCATCTTGAAGGTTTGAAAATCAAAGTCTTTATGGGAACTTGGTGTGAAGACAGTCAGCGAGAAATCCCCCATTTTTTTAAATTACTCGATGCGCTGGATTTCGACCAGCGGCAGCTGGAAATGTATGCCATGTCGGAAGAAAAAACCACCCCCCAAAACTTTGAAAAAGATTTAGAAATTCACAATGTCCCTACCATCATATTTTTTAAAAACGGAGAGGAAATCAATAGATTTGTAGAGTTGCCCGTTAGCTCCTTGGCAACCGATATAGCAAAAATCATTAAAGGGGACGCCTACCGCCATGCTTACGAATAGCCTATGGTAAAGATCAAAAGTTTAGAGGAAATTGAATTGATGCGCGAAAGCGCATTGATTGTTTCCCGTACCTTAGGCATGCTGGCCAAAGAAATCAAGCCAGGGGTAACCACACTTCATTTGGATCGCTTGGCCGAGACATTCATTCGTGACCATGGGGCTGATCCGGGTTTTCTGGGCCTCTATGATTTCCCCAACACCCTGTGTGTAAGTCCAAATGAACAGGTAGTTCATGGTATTCCAAATGATCAGCCTTTGGAAGATGGAGACATTTTATCCGTAGATTGTGGGGCATTGAAAAATGGATTTTATGGAGATCATGCCTATACTTTTGAAGTGGGAGAAGTTGCCGAGGCTACCAAAAAACTATTGGAAGTCACCAAAAAATCGCTTTACCTTGGAATAGAAGCCTTTTGTCATGGGAATCGCGTCGGTGATCTGGGTCATGCCATTCAAACCTATACTGAATCTTTTGGCTATGGTGTTGTAAGAGAATTGATGGGACACGGACTGGGAAAACAGATGCACGAATCACCTGAAATACCTAATTACGGGAAAAGAGGACGAGGAAAAAAATTCCTAAACGGTATGGTCATTGCCATAGAACCCATGATCAATCAAGGCACCAAAGAAATAAGACACTACAAAGACGGTTGGACTATCAAAACGGTCGACAAACGCCCCAGTGCCCACTTTGAGCACAACGTGGCCTTAATCGACGGAAAACCACAGCTGCTCTCTACCTTCGACTTTATTTATGAAGCATTGGGCATACAATCGGAGGAAGAAGCGCCTTTTAAAAAACCAAATACCAACGCATGAAATGGATTTTGCGTTTTTTTCCAAGATTCTTCTTGATTCGAATAAGCATTTTGTTGCAGCCGCTCTTACGGTTTTATTTCAGTGGAAGCCGTTTCATCGATCCCATCGATGGTTCCCAATATCGAAAATTCCTCCCCTATGGCTATGGTAAAAAACTACGACCGAATGCCCTCTGTCCGGGAACACTGTCCTTAGAACGCCATCGCTTACTCTGGCTGTATCTGGAAAGGGAAACCGATTTCCTCACCCAAGAAATCAAAGTGCTTCATGTGGCACCGGAACAGGTTTTTTATCGAAAATTCAAAGCATTTCCCCATTGGGACTACACCACCACCGACCTCCACTCCCCCTTGGCGGATGTGGTAGCAGATATTTGTGCGCTGCCCTTTCCCGACCAACATTATGATTTGATCCTTTGTAATCATGTATTGGAACACATTCCCAATGATCGCAAGGCCATGGGCGAATTGTATCGCGTCCTAAAAAAGGGAGGAACCCTTATTGCCCAAGTACCCTTAGACGAAAGTCGTCAAACTACTTTTGAAGATAAAAGCATCACCGATTCCAGCCATCGTGCCCAAGTTTTTGGACAGTACGACCATGTAAGAATCTACGGTCGAGATTATTATCTTAGACTCAAATCTGTTGGTTTCTCTCCTCAGGCAGTTAATCTTCAAAGATCATTGACTAACGAGGAGATCGCCCAATTTGCCCTTCCCCAAACAGAGGCAATTCCAGTGATGCTTAAATAGTTATTTCTTTTTCATTC
>CBFIIP010000025.1:0-14079 GCA_965662705.1 Flavobacteriaceae bacterium | reverse complement strand
AATAAAAAATACGATTTCGATAATCTTTCTAATGACGATATTGAAACGTTGATTAAAGAAAAAATCCAAAAGGAAAAAGATAAGCTTATCAAAGAGTGGCCGGAAGAAGCCATCAGAATAGAAAAAGCGAGATGGGGCAGATCCAACATTATCAAGGGCAGTAAAAAGGTAGAACTGGGCAAGGATATAGACCCTACTAAAATTAGCTTGGAGGCCGCAAAAAAATATCTTAACCCTAAACTTCCATAAAGAAAAAATGAGCTTAGAGTCTCTCGTTCCTGTATCGGAGGAAGTACTTTCAACAATGGTATTACATCCCAAACAGGCTTTGGGCAAAAACATTGAAATTCACACTGAAAATCAAGGATTTCCTGATCTAAATGATTGTAGCATAGCCATTATTGGTCTCTCTGAGTACCGGAACGCTTTCTTCCCAACTACCGTATATCAATTAGAAAACTTCAGAAAATCCTTTTATCGCCTTTTCCCTGGAAATTGGAATTTTAAAATATGTGATTTGGGTAATCTACCCAATGGTGAAGCACCAGAGGACACCTATTTTGCGCTCAAAGAGATTTGCTTACACCTCAGGCAACTCAATATTGTCTCCATTTTTGTTGGTGGGAGTCATGACCTAATTTTTCCAATGTATCAATCTTATCAAGTCTCCAAACAATTGGTCAACTTGGTCTCTGTGGACAATCAATTTGATTTTTCACAGGAGGAGGAGTTGATTTCCGGCAGATCGTATATGAGTAGGATCATCATGGAGCAACCCAATTTTTTGTACAATTATACCAATCTGGGTTATCAAAGTTTTTACATCGCACAAGAGGAGCTTGATTTGATCGAAAAACTACATTTTGATTCCCTAAGGTTGGGATCATTGTTGGATGATGTATCTCTTTCGGAGCCTTTTTTAAGGGATGCTGACATTACTGGACTTGATATGAAGTCCTTGAGTTGGCAGGCAGTCAATCATCCTTCAGGTGCTCCTAATGGGATCGATGGAAGGAGTATCTGTGCTTTGGCCCGCTATGCAGGAATTAGCGACCGAATGAATATTTTTGGAGTTTTTGAACTCGTAAATACCGATGTTTCTCATCAATTACTGGCACAAATTATATGGTATTTTATTGAAGGGGTTAGCTGTAGGTTAGGAGAGTATCCCGTCCTTACCAGTTCAGGTTTTACAAAGTATACCGTAGCATTATCTGATTTTGAAATGGTGTTTTTTCATAGTGAAAAGAGTGGTCGTTGGTGGATGGAAATGATAAATCAAAACTATTTAGATAATAAAACGAAAACAACTGCGTTATTACCATGCACGCACCAAGATTATTTGGATGCCTGCAGTGATAAAATACCTGATAGGTGGTGGAAGGCAACAAAAAGATATTAAAATAGTTTCTTTTTTTGTCCCAATCTGTCTCCTTGGTGCTAGAGTTTTTGATTGAGAAACATATATATAGTGAAAAAATATTTAGATTTACACCTATATAAAAAGAGCTTTAAAACTTCTATGTTTACTAGAAGACTTCTTTTGGTGTCAATAATATTACTCACTGTTTTTAGTTGTGGAAAGAAAAACAGAGGGGAATTGATTGGGGTACGTCAAAAAAAATGGTTCCCTGAAAAGCCTTATGGAATGACCCTCATAGAAGGTGGGGCATTCATCATGGGTAAATCTGATGAAGATGTTGCGCGCCTCAACAATGCCGCTGCAAGAACGGTTACCGTTCCCTCCTTTTACATGGATGAGACCGAAATCACCAATTCTGAATACAGACAATTTGTTCATTGGGTAAAAGATTCTGTGACCATGGCTTTATTGGCCCGAAAAGCGGATGAATTAGAGTTGGGAGAGGAAAATAAAGATGGAATCGGAGAGTTCTCATTTAAAGACACCGATACATCCAAGTTGAGTGAGTTTCAAAAATACATGCGTACCAATTATTACGACTTGAGTGAAAACATGTATGCAGGAAGACCATTGAACTGGGACAACGATATTTACTGGGAAACAGGAGATTATCCCGACCAAGCTTATTCAGAAGTTTTGGATTCTATGTATTTACCCCCTGATTTATGGTACAATGGTGAAATGAAAATTGACGTCAGCAAACTGATATACAAATACACCTGGTTTGATGCGGAAGCTGCTGCTACAGAATCCAAAAGTACTCGCCAAAAATTCATTGATCGCAAGCCATACATTAAAGTAGAAGAAATAGAAATTTACCCAGATACAACAGTGTGGATCAAGGACTTTATATACTCCTACAATGAACCCATGCACAATGAGTATTTCTCTCATCCGGCTTTCCAAGATTATCCCGTAGTTGGGATTTCATGGAAACAGGCCATCGCTTTTTGCAATTGGAGAACACACTACAAAAACAGTTATCAAAAATCCAAGGGCAAACCATTAGTAAACAACTTCAGGCTTCCAAGTGAGGCTGAATGGGAATATGCTGCTCGAGGAGGAGTTCCTTCAGGAACCTATCCATGGGGAGGGCCGTATCTGTTGAATGACAGAGCCTGTTTTTTGGCCAACTTTAAACCATTAAGAGGGGACTATGCTGCCGATCAAGCCGTTTATACGGTAGAGGCCAAATCGTATCTCCCCAATGATTTCAACTTATATAACATGGCTGGTAATGTTGCCGAGTGGACCAATTCATCATACGACTCTGGCGCATACGAATACGTTGCTTCTTTAAACCCAAACATGTCCATTAGAACAGAATCAAGAAAGGTGGTAAGAGGAGGTTCTTGGAAGGATGTAGCTTACTATCTCAGGGTCAGTTCCCGAGATTACGAATATTCAGACACCGCTCGTAGTTACATTGGTTTCAGAACAGTTCAAGATTATCTGGGGACATCTAAGGTTAAAATCAAATAAATTTATATTTTTAAAGACATTATAACTGTAAATACTATATAAAATGGATGAAAAATTATTAAAAAAAAGATTAAGAGGTAAAGTCGCAATGCACATGCTCTTTGGACTTGGAGGTGCTGTTGTTATTATCGGAGCATTATTTAAAATTTTGCACCTAGAAATTGGCCCTATCACCGGAGGTTTAGTCCTCGGTTTGGGATTGGGAACAGAAGCATTAATTTTTACTGTTGCTGCCTTGAACACAGGAGAAATTAAAGAAGAACACGAAGATTTTGTGAAGAAAGTAAAAGGTGGTGGTTCAAAACCGTCAGGTGGTGGTGAGCAAGGCCTCTCCTCTAAGATTGATGAGATGCTTAAAGAGGCGAAACTTGATGTTGCATTAATGAACAACCTTACCAAAAGCATAAAAAATCTCGAAGCATCGGCTCAAGCCTTATCCCCAGCTGCAGATGCTGCCTCTTCCTCAGAGTCATACAGCCAGCAATTGGCAGTAGCTTCTCAAAAATTAGAGCAACTCAATCAGGTGTATGCAGAGCAAGTAAATTCTGCTGGAAATAATTCTGCCTTTAACGAGAAAGTTGCCGAGAATGCTGATAAATTAAAACAGCAAATGGAGGCATTGTCTTCCAATTTAGCCGCATTGAACCAAGTGTACAATGGTATGCTCAATGCAATGAATAAAAATTAGAGCAGAAAATGGCTGGAGCTAAAGAAACACCCAGGCAAAAACTGATTAGTTTGATGTATTTGGTATTCATCACCATGCTTGCTTTGAATGTAAGTAAGGAGGTGTTGGATGGATTTGGTCAGATGTATGAAAAGATTAGTGATGCCAACGATAGGGTAGATGAAAGTAACGAAAATATTTACGAAAATATTAAGGTAAATGCAGACGAGAAAGGTGGAAAATGGATTGGACACCTGCGAACTGCTACTGAAATAAAAGAGGAATCCGATGAATTTTACAATCGAATTGCTGAAATTATGAATCAGATTACTGAGAAGCAAAGAGAAAAAGATCCCGAGCTAAAAGAATATGCTCAAATGGACAAGGGTGAGGCCCTTGACGTTATCTTTTTCAAGGAAGGTTCCTCAGATGCTGAAGATAACTACAGTAATTTTTTGGAGATGATTAACAATTACAAGATGCATGTCATCCAAGTTTTTGGTAGTCAATACCCAGAGTATATTGAGATGGTTGAAGCCCGCTTTTTTACTGGAGACGAAAACGGTAACGTTCAAAACCGAGATGGAATGGATGAACCATGGTTCAATGCAAATTTCCAAGGATTCCCGTTGGTTTCATCATTGGCAAAATTCGCAATGATGCAAAATGACATCCGCCAAACGGAACACGATGTTTTTGCAACGCTGATGGGGAAAGAACTAAAGATGTCATCCAACGTAAACGAATCCAACTATATCAGTCTTTTAAAAACAGAAAAGGGTGCCTATTACCAAGGTGAAACTTTTGACGGAAGCATTGTTTTGGGTAGAAAAGGTGGGGCACAAAATCCAAACCGAGTTGATTTAAAATTAGACGGTAGATCCCTCACTGAAAAGGATTATGACCTTATTGCTGGTGGGATTAAGCTGAAAGTCGGTGCTGGTAATCCCGGAGATCACGAAATCAGTGGTGATTTGATTTTCCTCAACGATGGTGTGGAATCTAAGATTCCTGTAAATCAATCGTTTGCAGTAATCTCCAAACCCAATGCTGCCGTAATTTCAGCAGACAAAATGAACGTGGTATATCGTGGTGTTGAAAATCCCATGACCATTTCTATACCCGGTATTCCAGACAATAAAGTGAGTGCTTCTGCCCCTGGACTAAGAAAAGCCAGAGGTAGTAAATACAACATGATACCTGGTAAAGGCCGAGAGGTGAAGATCTCCGCAAGTGGATCATTACCCGACGGACAAAGGGTTTCAACAACGACAACCTTTAGAATTAAAGACATTCCTGCACCGCAAGGAACCGTTAGAAAACAGACAGGTTCCATCACCATTCCAAAGTCAAGTTTGGAAATTTCATCTATTGGCGCAGTATTGGAGGATTTTGATTTTGATATTACACTCAAAACGGTAAGTTTCAAATTCAAGGTACCGGGACAACCCACCATTAGTATCAATGGTGATCGATTGGATTCAAGAGCCAAAAGTGCTTTAAGAAGAGCCAAGGCTGGCCAATCTGTTCAGGTATTTGACATCAAGGTGGTTAACCCTAAAAATCCATCCTATAAATTCAAGAAAATTTCACCCGTAATCTGTCAGTTGGTCAACTAATAACCTAAAGCCATGTGCCGAGCCTTTAAATTTTGTTCATTAATCCTCTTAACCATCGGTGGGATCATTTCCATCAATGCTCAAGCCAATCTCCTCAATGCCAGAGTACCACAGGATATTGGAGCCCTTAATGATCAACAAAAGGAGGCCAATGATGAAAAACCCTTGGCCTATGGGTTTGTGGATGATCGTGATGTGCTGTGGTCAAAGACCGTTTGGGAGGTTATCGATTTGGATGAAAGAGTAAATTTTCCTTATTATTATCCAACCGATACCCTCAACCTTGGTCCTGAAAGGAGGTCTCTTTTTGATGTTCTCAAAAAAAACCTCAGCAACAGTAACATTAAGGAAGTATATAAGTCTGCATACTTTCAAGAAAAACTCACCTATGAGGAGATTCAGGAAAGATTAGTGGCCGTTGACACCACCGATGCAGGTTATGAGCAGTACAACGCTGATGGATTTGTAGATTCTCAGTTCATAGAGCGCAGAAGAATTACAGCAGCAGAAATCAGACAATACAAGATCAAAGGAACTTGGTATTTTGACAAGCGTTTGGGAGAACTCAAATATCGTCTTTTGGCGGTATGTCCCGTTGCACCTGATGTGGCTGTCAAAACCCTTCCCGGAGAGGAAGAAGACCTCGTTGAGCTCTTTTGGGTATGGTTTCCCGATGCCCGTTCTTCGTTGAATAAAAATAAGGTATTTAATACCAGAAATTCATCTCAACCTATCACCTACGATCACATGCTCAATTCTAGAAGATTCAGCTCGGTGATTTATAAGGAAGAAAATGTCTATGAGGATCGAGAGGTGAAAGATTACATCTATGAAGATGCGCTAAGAATGTTATTGGAGTCTGAAAGGATCAAATCTGTGATTCGGGATTTCGAACAAGACATGTGGAACAACTAATTTAAAATTCCATTAAAATTTAAGCGTTATCCTCTGATAACGCTTTTTTTATTTATGGCGGTAGATACAATAATTGTTGGTTTTGGTATTGCTGGACTAAATTATGCTGAACAATTGCGCAGACATAAGAAAAGCTTTATCGTCATGGCACCCACTACTGAGAGTGCCTCTCATTTGGCTGCAGGAATTATAAACCCAACGGTCCTAAAAAGAATTAATCCTGTATGGAAGTCCGAAGCTTTCTTGAATTATGCTTCGGATTTTTACATCGATTTAGAGGGATTGGTTAAAACCAATATTTTTCATCCTCTCCCCATTTACAGAATTTTCAATAACGTAGTGGAGCAAAACAACTGGAGTGTTGCCGCTTCAAGTATTCCACTCGAAAAGTATTTAAACAAAAAATTGATTTTAGGCCAAAAGTATAATGGGATAATGGCCCCATTTCACTTTGGAGAGGTTATTAAAAGCGCTAGGGTTGATAACCAATCCTTAATTACTCGCTATCGAGATACTGTGATTCCCGATCAGTCGATTACTGAAAAAATAGATCACCAAGCCATTGAAATTAAAGATGATTTTATCCAATACAAAAACATCAAAGCGAAAAAAATTGTCTTTTGTGAGGGATATCACAGTGTAAAAAATCCATTTTTTAAATATTTACCATTGGTAGGCTCCAAAGGGGAAATACTGATCATTCAATGTGATCCACTTGTCGAAGAAGTCATTTTTAAAGGACCCATTTTTCTTTCGCCTATGGGAAATCATCGGTTTTGGGTGGGAGCAACTTTTGAAAGAACTGACAAAACCACCCAAATCACCCCCAAAGGAAAAGAATGGTTACTTTCAAAACTTAAACAGTTTTTAAAACTACCTTATCAAATTCTTGAACACAAAGCACAAATAAGGGCTACGGTCATCGACAGAAGGCCGTTGTTGGGTCGTCATCCCAAACATCACAACGTATATCTATTAAATGGTGTGGGTACCCGGGGGGTACTGATGTCACCCCTTCTCTCCCAATGGCTATTTGATTTTGTTGAAAATAAAGTCAATCTTCCAGAGCAAGCCGATATTAAACGTTTTGAAAAACAGTATTTTCGCAATTGAAAAAAGGCCATGCTTGACGTTCAAAACTTAGGGGTTTCTTTCGGAGGGGAAGTGCTATTTGAAAATCTTTCTTTCAGAATTGGTCGTGGGGATCGAATAGGTCTCATCGGTAAAAATGGAGCTGGAAAAAGTACCTTTCTCAAATTATTGGCTGGTGAAAACAGTCCCTCGCAGGGTGCTATGGCCTTAGAAAAAAATGCTACCCTTGGCTATTTACCTCAAGAACTTGAAGTAGAAAACCATCGTACTGTATTGGAGGAAACATTTCAAGCTTTTCCAGAACTACTAGAAAATCAAAATAGACAAGATAAGCTAAATGAATTACTTAATACGCGAACCGATTACGAGAGTGATGCTTATCAGGAGCTCATTCAAGAACTGAGTGATCTCGGGAGTGAATTTGAGGTGCTGGGAGGGTATCAATACAAGGCCCAGTCGGAAAAAATACTGGCAGGGCTTGGTTTTACCACTCACGATTTTAACCAACCTACAGCAACTTTTTCCGGTGGATGGCGCATGCGGATTGAACTCGCCAAAATACTACTCAAATCACATGACCTTTTACTCTTGGATGAGCCTACCAATCACTTGGATATTGATTCGATTGAATGGCTGGAACAATTCCTGATGCGGTACAAAGGATCCGTGGTTTTGGTTTCTCACGATGTCATGTTTTTGGATCAAGTCACCAATCGTACCATAGAAATCGTCAACAAAAGACACTTTGATTTAAAAAAACCTTACACCCAATTTATGAAGCTGCGGGAGGAAATGCGAATCCAACAACAGGCAGCCCAAAAAAATCAGGAGAAGCAAATCCAACAAACCGAAAAACTCATCGAACGTTTTAGGGCAAAAGCTTCAAAGGCCAGTATGGCTCAATCCCTAATCAAAAAGTTAGACAAAGTCGAACGCATCGAAATTGATGCGGAAGAAACAGAAGCCATGAAACTTAAATTTCCTGTCGCCCTTCAACCTGGAAAAATGATTTTTGAAACAAAGGGTTTGGCCAAAAGCTACGGAGAGAAAAAAGTACTCAAAGAAGTCAACCTTTTTATAGAAAGAGGCTCTAAGTTGGCTTTTGTTGGGCAAAACGGTCAAGGTAAATCTACCTTAGCCAAGATACTGGTTTCAGAGATTGAGGCCACTGGCGATCTTCGCTTGGGGCACAATGTCAAAATAGGGTATTTTGCCCAAAACCAATCTGAAACCCTAGAGGCTGCCAAAACAGTTTTTGAAGTAGTAGAGGACGCTGCTACAGCAGAAAACAGATCAAGGGTTAGGGATCTATTGGGTGCATTTTTATTTAAAGGAGATGCCGTAGAAAAAAAAGTAAGTGTACTCTCAGGAGGCGAGCGAAATCGATTGGCACTTTGTAAACTCCTACTTCAGCCTTTCAACGTCTTGGTGATGGACGAACCTACCAACCATTTGGACATTCAATCCAAAAAAATATTAAAGGAAGCCTTGGTAAATTTTGAAGGAACTTTACTCTTGGTTTCTCACGATCGAGATTTCCTCTCCGGCCTGTGTCATCAGGTATTGGAATTTAAAGAAGGCCAAACCAAACTATATCTCGAAGATGTGAATACCTATCTGGAAAACAAAAAAATTGATTCTCTCAAGGCATTGGAAAAAACAGAGCAAAAAACCAAACAAGCCCTCTCTAAATCCAATGATTATGTCCTACAAAAAAAGGAAAAATCACTCAAAAACAAACTCAGTAAATTGGAAAGTAAGATCGGAACCTTGGAGCGAAAAATAAAATCCATTGATTTTGAATTGGAAATCAATTACGACCAAACCATCAGTACCCCCAATTTTTTTGATAGTTATCATGAAAAGAAAAAACAATTGTCCCAACTGATGGAGCAGTGGGAGGAATTGGTTGCTCAAGTGGAGGAGATAAATCAAAAATAATGATTGAACACTTTTTTCAGTGCCCTTATTGTTGGGAGGAAATTTCTATGTTGTTGGATCCATCCTTGGGTCAGACAGCCTATGTGGAGGACTGTGAAATATGTTGTAATCCAATCCATCTGGTCTATGGTTTTGAAGACCAAAATTTAACCCATTTTGAAGCTCAGGATCCTGAGGGTGATTTTTAAGCTAAAGCGTTTGTAGGTATCGTTCTGCATCCAATGCAGCCATACAGCCTGTACCTGCAGCAGTAACAGCCTGTCTGTACTCTTTGTCTTGTACGTCTCCTGATGCGAAAACCCCCGGAATATTGGTTTTGGTCGACTTTCCTTTAGTAATCAAATAACCCTCATCATCCATATCCAATTGGTCTTGAAAAATTTCAGTATTGGGTTTGTGACCAATGGCAATGAACAAGCCAGTAATTTTGATTTCCTCTTTCTCCCCCGTTTGATTGTTAAAAATCCTCAATCCCTCCACCACTTGATCTCCCAACACTTCATCGATCTCGTGGTTGTAGCGCAAGTCGATGTTGGGTGTTTTGGTAACGCGGTGTTGCATGGCTTTGGAGGCCCTCATTTTATCTTTTCGAACCAACATGGTAACCTTAGAACAAATGTTGGCGAGATAGGTTGCTTCTTCTGCAGCGGTGTCTCCACCCCCCACAATGGCAACCTCTTGTCCTTTGTAGAAAAATCCGTCGCAAACCGCACAAGCCGAAACGCCACCGCCACGCAATTTCTGTTCGCTGGGTAGCCCTAGATATTTTGCAGTGGCACCAGTACTAATGATGATGGTTTGCGCATGAATTTCTGTACCGTCCTCCACAAAGGCTTTGTGTATTCCACCTACCTCTATGGAAAACACTACTTTATTGATATGGCCAATACGAACCTCAGTTCCAAAACGTTCGGCTTGTTTTTGCAATTCTACCATCATGGTCGGGCCATCCACACCATCGGGATAACCTGGAAAATTATCGACCTCTGTGGTGGTAGTCAACTGACCTCCAGGCTCCATTCCAGTGTATAAAAGAGGTTTAAGGTCTGCACGAGCAGCATAAATCGCAGCCGTATATCCTGCCGGACCGCTGCCAATGATAAGCGTTTTTACTTTCTCCATAAGTACACAAAATTAGATGCAAAATTGGAAAATAAAAACATTAGTTAATATCAAATGATAAGTCATACACAATCATTTTCATATATTTTTTGTTCATTTGAAACATGTTAAAGTTCAAGTGATGTTTTTTTCCAAAACAAATGCCATCGTGTCCGCAAAAAACATTGGACTTTTCTTAGGGCCTTTACTTTTTTTATTGATTTTATTTTTTTTTAATCCGAGCGGATTAAATGAACCTTCCAAGGCCGTATTGGCTTCAACGCTCTGGATAGCCATTTGGTGGATTACCGAGGCGCTTCCCATTGCAGTTACTGCGTTGCTACCTATTGTCTTATTCCCCCTCACAGGAGGAATGGATTTATCAACCACCTCGGCTGCCTACGGACATAAATTTATTTTTCTGATCATGGGGGGATTCATCATTGCTATTGCCATAGAAAAATGGAACTTACACAAACGAATCGCACTCAACATCATTCATTTTATAGGAACGGACATCCAAAAAATCATTTTGGGTTTTATGGTGGCTACTGCATTTCTTTCCATGTGGATATCCAATACCGCTACCTCCGTTATGATGTTGCCGATTGGGATTGTTATCATCAAGCAATTGAGCGAACACCATAATTCCGACAAAAATGAAAATCTAAATTTTGGAAAAGCGTTGATGCTCTCCATTGCCTATAGTGCTTCCATAGGGGGTATTGCAACATTGATCGGTACTCCTCCCAACATGGTAATGGCTGGGATTGTAGCGCAAACCTATGATTATGAAATTTCCTTTTTGGAATGGTTTATTTTTGGGTTCCCAGTTATGATCCTATTACTTTTCTTATGCTGGATCTATCTTACGCGCTGGGCTTTTTCTTTCAAACAAAAAAAATTTCCTGGAGGTAGGAAAGAAATTTCTAGACTGAGAAACGAACTTGGAAAAATAAGCTATGAACAAAAAGTTGTAGCAGTTGTTTTTGCCATGGCGGGTATCTGTTGGATATCGCGGTCTTTTATATTACAGAAAATTTTTCCTGCCGTCGACGACACCATTATCGCCATTGTTTTCGCCTTAATGCTCTTCATTCTCAATTCAAAAAATAAAGCCGAAAAAATCTTAAGATGGGAGGAGGCAGTCAAAATGCCTTGGGGAATCCTTTTGCTCTATGGTGGGGGTATGGCTTTGGCAAAAGCATTTGAAAGCAGTGGCCTTGCAATCTGGATTGGAAACCAGCTAAATGCCCTGGGCTCCTATGATTTGATTGTCTTATTGATACTGTTAGTTGCTGCCATCAACTTTTTAACAGAGGTGACCTCCAATTTGGCGACTACAGCAATGTTATTGCCAGTTCTTGCTCCCATAGCCTTAGAGTTTGATCTACACCCCTTTGTACTCATGGCTGCTACAGCCATTGCTGCGTCTTGTGCTTTTATGCTGCCGGTGGCTACTCCACCCAATGCAGTGGTTTTTGGCTCTGGTTATCTCAGAATACCTGATATGGTCAGAAAAGGATTTTTATTAAACCTGATCTCAGTTATTACTATTGTACTGATGATTTATTTTCTTCTTCCGGTACTTTGGGATTTGGTTCCCGAAAAATTCCCAACGGAATTATTGAATTAAGTTTTTTCTTAATTGTTCTGGGGTTTCACAGCACATTTGTTCCATCACTTGGATCAATTGAGCTTTAAGAACTGAAATGGTATGATCCCCTCCTTTTTTTCCTAAAGCAGAGACCCCATACATAAAGCTCCTCCCGAGAAAGGTGAATTCCGCACCAGAGGAAAGGGCTCGACCGATATCAGCACCTCCCCTAATGCCACTATCCATCATAATTTTGATTTGGTCATTGTATTTGGGAGCAATGGTTTGCAAGGAGTTAATGGTCGCTTGCCCCATATCTACTTGCCTTCCTCCGTGATTGGAAATGATGATGCCATCCAAGCCCAAGCGTATGGCAGTTTCAACATCAGCCTCAGACTCCACACCTTTGATCACCAATTTGCCCTTCCACATGTCCCGTAAACGTTTCACTTTTTCCTCATTCAGACGGCCCTCAAAAGTGTCATTCATAAATTTACCCAACTGACTCAGGTTGAGGTTTTTTGGCATATAGGGTTTTAGCACCTCAAAATTGGGCTGCCCGTTGATCAGGGTTCTTAAACCCCACTCTGGGCGTTTGAGTACTCTAAGAATATTTTGCAGGGTTAATCTTGGGGGCATAGACAGCCCATTTCTGATATCTCGGGGACGATAACCAAAAGAGGGGACGTCAGACAGTATCACCAATACGGGACATGCTGCAGCATCGATTCTTCTGATCAAATCTTCAGTGACCTTGTCCTCCGCAGGGTGGTAGAGCTGAAACCATGCACGACCCTCTGTGATTTCCGCAATGGACTCAATACTTGCTGTAGTGACGGTACTTAAAATAAAGGGAATGTTGTGTTCAAATGCGGCTTTTGCTAAAATCTCAGGAGACTTAGGCCATATCAAACCTTGTAAGCCTACGGGGGATATTCCGAATGGGGCATCATATTCATGCCCGAATAACTCTGTTTTCAAATTGGCTCCCCGGAAGGGAACCAAATAGCGAGGCTTCATCTCCACTTTTCGGAGTTCGTTTGTGTTTTTATGCAAACTTATGTCTTCATTACAACCGCCATCCAAGTATTCAAAAGCAAATTTAGGAATGCGTTTTGCAGCCTTTGCTCTCAGATCTTCAATCGAGGGGTAACGAGGGTTATATTTTATGGGCTTAGACAAATAGGAGTGTGGTTAATTATTTTTTTGATAAACTTTACTAAAGATAATAAAAAGGGCACCACAGCAAAGCCAAGCAGGAAGGGTCAAAAATGAAAGGAAGACTCCCTGGAATTTAGACCATCCAAAAAAGATTGTAAAACTGATCAGCCAAGCATAGAATACTGCTTTATTGAACGAAATATTCCTTTTTTCAGCATAATTTTTGATCACGCCATAACGATCTGCAAAATAATATTCAAAAACAATTATGGCACCTACCGGAGCAAGGATGAATCCATATACAGCTACAAAATCTAAAAGTTTCATTGCGAAAGCGGGAAAAATTCCTGCCACAGTAGCTACACACCCTGCCAATAGTGTAGATTGAGAGATGGACCATTTGGGAAGAATCGTTTGGAAGGCTAACCCGGATCTGTATATGGTAGGATTGGCAGTGGTCCACCCCGCTAATATAACAGCTAGGATGCCAAACCAGCCAATGGCATTATAAGCCAAAGGCCCCGGTGCCACAGGAGGAGCAGAACCCTCAGCCAAATAGACCGCAGCCTCGGGAGACTTTAAATACACCGCATACAACAAACAAGCCGCGATCCAAGCCATATAGTGGCCTACATACATTCCGGCAGCAGTGGTCCAACCGGAGTTGGGAGATTGCGCATATCGAAATACCGACAGATCGGACATCCCGATATGCATGGCGGCATTACAAAACCAAGACCATAAAAATACGTGCCAAAATGTGTATTTGATTTGACCGGGAAATGGTTCGGAACCTTCCCCCCAAACAGCAATAAAATCAGAAAAACTATTGATACCCAATTGAGACGCCGCAACAATTTACCACTCTGAATTATTTCGCTCAGGTCGCCCTCCTCAAACAATTAAAAAATATTCCCTTGGGTATATCACTCAAAAACACTTTAACTAAACAATTTGAGGATAGAAATTCACTGAAAAATAATCTGATTCAAGGACTAATTCAATAACTATTCGATTTTTTTTGTATAACTTACAGTAGTCGTTTGTCAATTATTTAACCTAAAGCCTAGATTCATTCTTC
>CBFIIP010000024.1:0-4880 GCA_965662705.1 Flavobacteriaceae bacterium | reverse complement strand
TGAAGTAGAATCTTGATCAAACAAAAGTTGACCCCTTGGCCAAAGTAAACTATCGCTAATCTTCGGTTGCTCCTTTATTTCGCTTTTTGGTTAAGCGTTTAATTTCGGGGGGGCCGTCCCCAATACACATCCACACTGAAGGCCCATATCATAATAAGTGGCGGTTTGTTTGGAAATGAAACCAAACAATGAGGCCTCCACCTTTTTTTCTTTTTTGTTGATTTCATAAGAAATGTACTTGATCGGAAAAAAGTCCAAGGCTTTGATCACGTTTTCGGCATCAATATTGGACAGATAGGTATAATAACAGAGGTATTTGGCAGTGTAGCCGGTCGCAATCTTTAGGGTAGGGTTCAGTAGATTAATCCAGAGAATGACAAGACCTATCGCTATGATTATACAAAAAAATTTCAGTTTTTTCATGTTGGCATTTAAGATTTGGGTTTAGAGCTACCAAGATAACCCGATATTTAAAAAAACAGCTATTCAATTACTAATTTTTTAATTACTTCATATATAAGTCAAAGGAATCAGAAATATCAAATGGCTTTTCCCTTAGCCTTTAAAAAGACTGAGTTTGGAAGTCATCATTTGTCTGAGTTATTGAGTTATTTTCTTAAAGTCGTATTCCCTTTCTACTCGAGCGATTCGGATCTTGTATTCTTTATAAAAATCTTTTCTTCCTTTTTGCTTTGCCCATTGATGGTCTGCATTTTGTCTCCACTGTTGGATGGAATCCAAATCCTTCCAATAGCTAACAGAAATTCCATAATCGTTCCTCGCACTGTCCTCTCCCAAAAAACCATCCAACTTCTCGGCCTCTTGCCTCAAAAAGTCATTGATTTTAAAATATTCGCGATCGGGTTTGACAAGAATAGAGGTGAAAATTACGGCATAATAGGGCGGTTGGAAGGTGCTGGTGATCATCTTTTATTATTTAATTAGGGAAAACTAAATGGGCTATAAATGGGGTCATATACACTCCCCTCAGATTAAAAATAAAAAAAGTTATTTATTAATCAATGCCTTATTAATCCGTTTGACTACCCCAGGTCCCTCATATACAAAACCGGTATACAATTGAACCAAATCCGCTCCAGCCTTAAGTTTTTCAAGGGCATCCTCAGGCTTATGAATCCCTCCTACACCAATAATGGGGAAAGCTTTTTGGCTTTTTTCTGAGAGAAAACGGATCACTTCTGTACTTCGTTGCGTGAGTGGCTTTCCACTTAAACCACCATTTTCTTTTTTATTAGCGGATAGCAATCCTTCTCGGCTTAGGGTGGTGTTGGTTGCAATGACCCCTGCAGTTTGGGTCTTTTTGACAATATCAATAATGTCCAGCAATTGCTCATCCGATAGGTCGGGGGCAATTTTCAAAAGGATGGGTTTGGTTTTACCGGTCGCTTGATTGAGCTTTTGCAGACTGTTTAACAAATCGGTAAGCGGTTTTTTCTCTTGTAATGCTCTAAGGTTTGGCGTATTGGGAGAGCTAACATTAACCACAAAATAATCCACATAGGGATAAAGTTCGTTAAAACAGTAGGTATAGTCATCTACGGCTTTATCGTTGGGTGTGATTTTATTCTTTCCAATGTTACCCCCTATGATGATGCTTTTGTTTTTTTGGAGTCGAGGAATGGCGGCTTCTACTCCTTCATTATTAAATCCCATTCGATTAATCAACGCTTCGTCCTCTGGCAGTCGAAACAATCTCTTTTTGGTGTTACCTGGCTGAGGCTTGGGTGTTAGAGTTCCAATTTCGACAAAACCAAAACCAAAATTGGAAAGTTCATTGTAGAGCTTGGCGTCCTTATCAAATCCAGCAGCAAGTCCCACAGGGTTTTTAAAACGTATTCCAAACAGTTCTCTTTCTAATTTAGGATCCTTAACCTGGTATATACTTCGCACAATAAGGGGGACTCCAGGGATTTTGTGGATAAAGCGGATCAATGAAAATATAAAATAATGTATCCATTCGGGATCACCGAGAAAAAGGATGGGTTTGATCAGATAGCGATACATAGGATAACCTAAAAAAAATCCCGCCGGAGCGGGATGGTTTTATTTTTTTGCGGGGTTGAGTTTTTGACTCATCTCCAGCGACAATGCCGAGCGTTCTATTTTGAGTTTTCCCGCCAAGGTCTCAATAACGCAGGTGTTGTCTTTGTCATTCAGTTCTACCACCTTGGCATGGATTCCACTTTTGGTGATCACCCGATCCCCTTTTGCCAGATTTTTCATGAAATTCTTTTCCTTTTTCTGGCGACGTTGTTGTGGAAGGATGATGAAAAAAAAGAACACCACCAACATCAACAACAAAAAGGGCATTTGCCCGGAGATTCCCTCCATAAGATATTTTATTTAGTTAGCGTTTTTTTGTCTGGCTTTTGCAGCCTCGTCACGTTGTTTTTGTTTGACAGGGTCAGGGGTAACTATAGCTTTGATTCTCAAGGTCTCTCTTCCACTGGCAGTATTGGCCGATATGGTAACTGTTTTTTGTTGCATATTGGGCTTATTACTGGAGTCAAAACTGACCACGATCTGTCCGGTTGCCCCAGGGGCGATAGGGGTATTTTTTGGATAGTCAGGTACCGTACATCCACAGCTTCCCCTCGCATCCACGATGATCAAGTCGGATTGACCAGTATTGGTGAAAGAAAAGGTGGTTTGAACCGTTTCTCCTTCTTCGATGTTTCCAAAGTCATGCATCGTTTTATCAAAAGACATAGCAGCAGATGCTGCCGCTTTTTTTTCAGCATTTTCAGTGGCTTTTTCTTGGTTCACTTTCTTAGAGGCACTTTCATTACAAGCACCAACTCCCAAAAGCAATACACAAGCGATTATCCATGCAATTCTTTTCATTATTTTTTTTTTAAGTTTACAAGTTCAAATTTAGCAAAAAAACATTAAACCAATCCCCTACCGCTTTTATTTAACCGACCTGATTCTTCAAAATCCCGGATGGTTTTATCTAGTATTCCATTGATGAAAATATTACTTTTTGGCGTGGAATAATCCTTGGATATTTCAATGTATTCATTGATGGTAACCTTGGTGGGAATGGACGGAAAATAAAGTAATTCTGCTATGGCCATCTTGATCATGATGGCGTCCAAAAGCGCAATCCTGTCACTGTCCCAATTTGCGGTTCTCGCTACCATTTCCTCTTGAAGCATGTCGTTGTTGGCCACTACTTTTTCTAAGAGCCCAATGGCAAATTGAGGATCATCCTCATCGGTATTCATCTGAGGAAAGTACAGGCTGGCTCTGTCTTTTGGATCGATTTTCTGTATCACTTTCAGAATAAAGGTATTCACCACTGGGAGGTCGTCAATCCATGTCAATTCTTTGTCTTCGATATAATCATAAAAACCGTCAGAGGGTGCGATAATTTCTTTAAAGAAATGACTGATGATGGCGCGATCCTCTTGTAAGCTAGGCGATTCGATTTGCGTGTATTCCTTGTAATTTTCGCTTTCTACCAATGCATTGTAACTGGATTTGACATAGTCAAAGTCCAGTTCCCAAAATTTAATTTTTCTTTTTTTGATGTAATTCTCCAACACAGGGTGTTCTGCAATGCACTTTAGAATACGGTTGTGAACCAATGGATTTGATTGTCCCAAAACCGCTTTGGTTCTCAGTTCTTTTTGTAATTGGGTTTTATCCACTGCATGTTGGTGGGTCGATTTAAGAAAAGCCAGCAAAGTGATGTATAGCGAAAAGGTGTTTTGGTAGCTTTTTTTAAAAAAATCAACCTCCTTTGCCAAATTACCCTCCCGTTGTTGGAGAAAGGAATACAGTGACTGCATTACCTTGATGCGCAAATGTCTTCGGGTTAGCATTTTTTATTTAACAAAGTAGGGCGCAAAAGTAAGGCTTTAATTTTGAAATTTAATCAACTAAAAAGCTTTTTGAATTTGATAACTAAAGCATTTGATTACCTTTGGCAACTGTGGAAATGACTATAGCTTGATGGATCAATGAGAGCACTACAATACCTCAACAAATATCTAAAAAAATACGGTTTAAAGTTACTTTTAGGGGTTCTTATCACCATCATTTCAAGGATCTTTTCACTATTCACTCCTCGGCTTATTGGAAATTCACTTACCGCAGTGGAAAACTTTTTGATGGACAATCAAGGATCGCTCTCCGATCTAAAATCCCTCATGCTCAACAACATATTGATCATTATTGGTGCTACCCTACTTTCGGGTTTTTTTACCTTTTTGATGCGCCAAACGATCATCAATGTTTCCCGCTACATTGAATACGACTTAAAGAATGAGATCTTTACCCACTATCAAAGATTGACGCAGCGGTTCTATAAAAATAACCGAACGGGAGACTTGATGAGCCGGATCAGTGAAGATGTCAGCAAGGTGAGGATGTATGCAGGGCCGGCAATCATGTACAGCATCAATACCGTTACCCTATTCATCTGCGTGATCACCATCATGTTCAGTATCGCCCCCAAACTCTCACTGTATACCCTCATTCCGCTGCCTGTCTTGTCCTTTACCATCTATAAATTGAGTAGGGTTATCAATCTTCGAAGTACAGTAGTCCAAGAGATGCTATCCAAACTATCTTCCTTCACACAAGAATCATTTAGTGGAATATCTGTTATCAAATCCTATAATCTGCAAAAACACACCTACGGTGATTTTTCCGACTTGGCACTCGAAACAAAGCAAATAAACATGAATCTGGTCAAGGTACAAGCTTGGTTTTTTCCCTTGATGATCCTCCTGATTGGATTGAGTAACTTGATTGTCATCTTTATAGGTGGCCAAGAATACATCAACGGATCCATAGAAATAGGGGTATTGGCCGAGTTTATAATTTACATCAACATGTTGACTTGGCCCGTT
>CBFIIP010000023.1:0-23551 GCA_965662705.1 Flavobacteriaceae bacterium | reverse complement strand
AGTGGCCATTGGTCTGATGTTATTTTCAGGAGTGAATAAAATCCTTAAAAGATAAAAAGCTATGGCAAAGAGATCAGCCCCTGAGGTCAATGCTGGATCGATGGCAGATATTGCCTTTCTGCTTTTGATATTCTTTTTGGTGACCACTACTATTGAGACCGACAGTGGAATCAACAGAAAACTTCCTCCCATGGATGAAATTGAAGATCCACCAATCATCAAGCAGAAAAATATTTTTACAGTTGTTGTAAATAAAAACAACCAATTGTTGGTGGAGGAGGATTTGACAGATATTGCCGACTTGCGCAGTTTAGCCGTTGAGTTTCTTGACAATGGTGGGGGAGAAGGTGAAGAGGCTTGTGACTATTGTTTGGGCGCTCGTGATCCAAAGTCATCCGACAATCCCGACAAAGCAATTATCTCATTAAAAAATGATAGAGAAACTTCCTACAAGGTATATATTGCCGTTCAAAATGAATTGGTTGCTGCCTACAATGAACTCAGGGATCGTGAATTTTCAAGATTGTTCCCCAACGAGGCTATGGGCTTTGTGGAAGCCAATAAAAAATATACTGATCCCAGAACTTCTCCGGAGGAAAAAGAAAGGCTCAAGCCCAAATTGAACGAAGTTAAATTGATGTTTCCTCAGAAGCTGTCTGAGGCAGAACCGAGTAAAACCAACTAAAAGTACATACAGTCATGTCAAAATTTAAAAAGAAAAAAGGAGGAGACTTGCCAGCGATTTCTACGGCTTCGCTTCCGGATATTGTGTTCATGCTATTGTTCTTTTTTATGGTTGCAACCGTTATGAGGGACAGCACTTTGATGGTGAAAAATCAGTTGCCGGTTGCAGACCAAATCCAGAAGTTGGATAAAAAGGATCGGGTGATGTACATCTACGCTGGAGCGCCTTCGAGTCGCTACGTTGATAAATATGGTGCTCAGCCGCGTATCCAGTTAAATGATAAATTCGCCACCGTTTCTGAGGTTGCAGCATTTGTACTGGCAGAACGCGCCTCCAAACGTCAAGAGTTACAGAACGTTCTGACCACTGCATTAAAAGTCGATGGTGAAACCAAAATGGGTTTGATTTCTGACATCAAGCAGGAGCTCAGAAAAGTGAATGCTCTGAAGATTAACTATACCACCCGGGTGGGAGCGTATTCACAAAACATTGAATAAATAATCAACTAAATGACAAAAAAGTGCCTTTGTGGCACTTTTTTTTTGCCCAAATGTGGGTGTAAACTAACTTAGTAACGATTTTGTAAACATGCTTTTTCGTTTTCTTTTTTTTGGATTGTGCTTAATTATAATGGCTAGGCTGTCTGCCCAAGATGATGACTTGCCCAGTAAATACAGAGAGGATCAGTTTTATATCAGTTTTGCATTACAAATTCAACAACAGGATATCAATGGATTTAAGCAAAATGGTTTCTCCAATAATTTTCAGATTGGATTTATAAGAGACATTCCGATCAACCCTGAGGGAACATTTGCCTTAGGATTGGGGGTTGGATATGATTACAATCGACTGATCTCAAACCTCAGTTTGTCCAAAATCGAGAATAAAATAAAATTCAGCCTAACTGACAATCAAAAAAACTTACAAACCTTTTCATCCCTCGTATTTCCCTTATCCCTTCGTCTTCGGTCTTCAACTCCATATCGAACCGATTTTTGGAGGCTCTACGGCGGACTGAAATATCGCCTTCTTTTTTCCTCGCGTTTTCACCCAGTTATTGGAGATTCTTTTAAAAATGATCGGATTAGAAAAAACAATACTGCTGTTTTTCTATCAATGGGCTACAATACATGGAATATGTTTTTGGAATACGACCTAAACTCAATCTACAAGGGAGAAACAACACTTTTTTCTGAGGGTAATTTGGAACTTCAAACTCTTAAAATAGGTTTGATATTCTATATACTTTAATTAGATTGATTTTCTTAAACGTGCCACTGGTATGTCCATTTGCTCACGGTACTTGGAAACGGTTCTTCGGGCTACATTATAACCTTTTTCTTTGAGCAATATTGATAAGGCCTGGTCGGCAAGTGGATTTTTCTTGTTTTCTTCTGAAATAAGTTTGTTTAGAATATTCTTGATTTCAATAGTAGAAACATCTTCTCCTTCCTGGTTTTTCATTCCCTCAGAGAAAAGGCTTTTTAATAGTTTAACACCATAAGGGGTGTCAATGTATTTACTGTTGGCCACTCTAGAAACAGTAGAAATATCCATGTCAATTTTATCAGCGATGTCTTTGAGGATCATCGGCTTTAATTTTTGTTCATCGCCTGTAAGAAAATAGCTTCGCTGATAATCTACAATGGCATTGATGGTCAGGAAGAGGGTTTGGTATCGCTGTTCTATGGCTTCAATAAACCATTTGGCTGTATCTAGCTTTTGTTTTATGAACAGCACGGCTTCCTGCTGAGACTTGTTTTTTTCCGGGGCTTGAGCATAGCCTGAAAGCATTTCTTTATAATCATTTGAAATCCTCAGCTCGGGGGCGTTTCTTCTGTTTAAGACCACATTGATATCGCCGTTTTCTATGGTCAAAATAAAATCAGGAACAATATGATTGTTTTGATTGGTTTCCGAGAGCGCGCTTCCTGGTTTGGGATTTAATTTGGCGATTTCATCAAATACTTCGCGTAATACTTCCTCTGAAATGTCAAATCGATCTTGGAGTTTTTTGTAGTGTTTCCTTGAAAATTCATTAAAAGCTTGGTCGATGATTTTCCGAGTCAGTTCAACTATAGGGCGATCTTTTGCTTTTCGATGCAATTGAATGGACAAGCATTCTTGCAGTGTTCTGGCGCCAACTCCTGGGGGATCCAATAGTTGAATCTTTTGAATGATCTTTTTCAGATATTTTCCTTCGATGATGATATTTTGTGTAAAAGCCAAATCATCAATAATATCCTCCTCTGCCCGCCTTAAATAGCCACTATTGTCAATACTTCCAATGATGAATTCTGCAATAGGTCGCTCTTCTTCATTCAATATCAAATTTTGCAGTTGGCTTTCAAGGTACTCATGAAAGCTTGTCCCCCCCGAAAAGGGAATTTCTCTGTCCTGGTCTTCATTGGGTTGATTGAAAGACTGCGTTCGGTAGTTTGGAATTTCATCGTCGCTCAAGTAGGCGTCGATTTCAATGTCCTCCGTATCAATTTTATGATCATTTTCATAGTCATCAAACGGATCATTTTCATGCAATTCATTTTCGTTGATTTCTTTTCCTTTTTCAAGTGCGGGATTTTCTCCAATTTCTGATTGAATGCGTTGCTCCAAATCTAGTGTTGACATTTGGATAAGCTTCATCAACTGAATCTGTTGTGGAGACAGTTTTTGAGAGAGTTTGGTTTGGAGCTGTTGTTTTAACATTTTATGAATTAATCATAAAGTTAAAAAAAATCAAGTGAGCACTGAAAATTAAAATGAAGCGTTTTGAGGTGTTCTTGGAAAAGGAATGACATCTCTGATGTTGTTCATTCCTGTTGCAAAGAGAACCAATCGCTCAAAACCCAGTCCAAAACCGCTGTGGGGAGTACTCCCAAAACGCCTGAGATCCAAGTACCACCAAAGCTCCTCAGGGTCAATTCCTAAGGTTTCGATTTTCTTTTCTAAAACCTCCAATCGCTCTTCTCTTTGAGACCCTCCTACAATTTCTCCGATGCCGGGGAAAAGAATGTCCATGGCTCGAACGGTTTTCTCATCCTCATTCAACCGCATGTAGAAGGCTTTTATTTTTGCAGGGTAATCATAAAGGATCACCGGTGCATTGAAATGTTTTTCAACCAAATAACGTTCGTGCTCACTTTGTAAGTCAGCTCCCCATTCATCGATCAAATATTCAAATTTTTTCTTTTTATTGGGTTTGGAATTTCTCAGCACGTCAATGGCTTCGGTATAGGAGACCCTTTTAAACTCATTATCTACCACAAATTTAATTTTTTCAATAAGGCCCATTGGACTTCTTTCATTTTGTGGCTTTGTTTTCTCTTCGTTGACCAACCGTTGGTCCAAAAACTCCAAATCCTTTTCACATTTTTCTAAGATATACCGCAACGTATATTTGATGAACTCTTCAGCAAGATTCATATTATTCTCCAAATCATAAAAAGCCATTTCCGGTTCAATCATCCAGAATTCTGCCAAATGACGTGAAGTATTGGAATTTTCAGCCCTGAAAGTAGGTCCAAAAGTATAGATGTTTCCCAACCCTTGCGCATAGGCTTCACCTTCCAACTGCCCCGATACGGTAAGGTGGGTTTCTTTACCAAAAAAATCTTGTTTATAATCCACTGCTCCCTCATCATCCAGCGGGGGATTTTTTGCGTCTAAAGTAGAAACCCTAAACATCTCTCCGGCCCCTTCAGCATCACTTCCTGTAATGATGGGGGTATGGACATAAAAGAACCCTTTTTCTTGAAAAAATTGGTGTATGGCAAAGGAAAGGACGGATCGAATTCTCATTACGGCACTAAAAGTTGCTGTTCTTACCCGCAGGTGGGCTTTTTCTCTCAAGAACTCAAAGCTATGTTTTTTAGGTTGTATGGGATACAATTCAGGATCGGCCTCTCCCACGACAGTTAGCTTTTCTACCAATATTTCTATGGTTTGACCTCGACCCATGCTCTCGATCAATTCGCCGGTAATTTCTACTGCTGCACCCGAATTTATTTTTTTGAGAAGATCCTCTTCTGTATTTTCAAAATCAACAACACATTGGAGATTTTCTTGCGTGGAGCCATCATTAAGTGCGATAAATCGGTTGGCGCGAAATGTTCTTACCCAGCCCCTTACACTTACAGTTTTATTTTATTTTGGCTGTGCAAATACTTCAGCCAATCGAAGGTAGTTCATGCCCATGATTTTTCTGCGCAAAGATAGTTTTATTTACAAAAATAGGTTTAAGTTTTTTTGTTGTGTCCTTTGGAGACGATATCGATTCTGGGTTCTTTAATTACCCTTTCGTTACTTATCGTATCCTCCAAAGAAATGAGCAGGGAGGGGAGAAGAATTAAATTGGCCAACATGGCAAAAAGCAGAGTCACAGAAACCAATCCGCCCAAGGCTACCGTCCCTCCAAAGTTTGAACTCATGAATACGGCAAAACCGAAAAAAAGAACAATCGAAGTATAAAACATACTTACAGCAGTTTCTCTAAGGGAGTTATAAACAGCAGACTTTATTCTCCATTTATTTGAAATTAACTCTTGGCGGTACTTGGCCAAAAAATGAATGGTATCGTCAACTGAAATACCAAAAGCAATACTGAACACCAAAATGGTGGATGGTTTTAATGGAATACCAGAAAAACCCATTACGCCAGCTGTAATGATTAAAGGGAGTAAATTGGGGATCAATGAAATAACGATCATTTTAAATGATCTGAACATATAGGCCATGAATAAGGCTATGAGTAAAATGGCCAAAGAAAGGGAGAGTATCAAATTGCGTATCAGGTAATGCGTTCCTTTTAAATAAAGCAACGATTTACCAGTTAATTTCACTTCATAACGATCTGGGGGAAAAATTTTATCAATTTCCTTTAACAGATCTTCTTCAATTTCTTCGATACGCTCCGTTTTGATGTCTTTCATAAAGCTGGTTATCCTATTGTATTGTGCAGTACTATCGACATAATTCTGCATCAAACCCTCTGCGTCATCTACATTTTTGAGATAGCGTGCAATAAAGCTGTTTTCTTGGGTAGTAGGGAGCTTATAGTAGTTTGGATTTCCATTGTAATAGGCTTGTTTGATAAATTTGGCAGCGCTTACAGAGGAGATCGGGGAGGATAGCTCTGGTATTTCTTCGATAAATTGTTCGAGTTGGTCAATTCTTTTTAATGTTGAAAGTCTTGTAGCTCCTCCCTTACGCTGGGTATTGACAATTATCTCTACAGGAACGATGCCATTAAATTCCTGATCAAAAAAGCGGATATCTTCAAAAAAATCAGATTTTTTGGGCATGTCTTCAATAATACTGCCTGATATCTTGATTTGATAAATACCAATGATGCCAAAAATCAAACCCATGATGGAGATCACAAAAATATTAATCCTTTTGTGCCTCACTTTGTTTTCCATCCAGTTGACGAATACTTTTAAGTATTGACTGCTCAAATGTTTTAAATGCTTCTTGTTGGGACGTTGCATAAAACTATAAGTGATAGGAATGATGAAAAGAGAAAGGAGGAAAATGGCAATAATATTGATGGAGGCAACGATACCAAACTCCTTTAAAACCTTACTATTGGTTAAAATAAAGGTCGCAAAACCCGAGGCCGTAGTAAGGTTGGTCATCATTGTGGCATTACCGATTTTCATGATCACCCGCTGGAGTGATTTGGCTTTATTACCGTGTTTGGAGACTTCTTGTTGATATTTATTGATCAGAAAGATACAATTGGGCACACCGATGACAATGATCAGTGGTGGGATCAGTGCGGTGAGTATGGTAATTTCATACCGTAGCAAGCCCAAGATTCCAAAGGCCCACATCACACCAATGATCACCACAAACATGGAAATAAACGTCGCCCGAAAAGATCTAAAAAAAAGAAAGAAGATCAGGCTGGTCAACAACATGGCCGAGATAACAAACACCCCAATTTCATCCACTATGTTTTGGGCGTTGAGGGTTCTGATGTAGGGCATACCTGATATTCTAACGTCCATGCCCGTATCTTTCTCAAAAGCATCTATCAAGGGTATGAAAGTCTTAAAAATGAAATCTTTTCTTTGGGCTGTATTAAGAATGTTTTTATCCAAGTAAATCCCGGATCTTATGGTTTCACCACCTTTGTTGTAGAGTAAATTATTGTAAAACGGCAGCTCTAGGAGTAGCTTCTGTTTGAATTTATCGATGTTGATTTGGGCGGGATCAAAAGCGGGTTTTAATACAAATTTTTGTGCCTTTTCATCTTTCACCAGCTCCTTGAGATTATCAACAGATATTATAAAATCAACCTCTGAAAAAGTTTCAATTTTTTTGTTCAGGGCTATCCATTTGTCCAAGATTTCTCGATCAAAAAACCGTTTGTCTTTGATAGCAATGACCATCATATTTCCGTCTTCGCCAAAAGTTTTTACAAATGCGTCGTAATGAAGGTTTTCCGGGTGATTGCGCGGAAGAAGATTTGCCTCGGTAAAGGTAAAACGCATGTATTGCCATTGTGATGCAAAAAATAAGGTGGCAAGTACGATCCCCCCTACGATTACAAAGCGATTTCTGAGGATAAGGTTGGCTACAGTGCCCCAAAAGTTTCTTTTGCGATTGATCATTTAATGCCACTAAAAGCCCAAAAGTTAGACTGTTAGTATTTCTTTCTCCTTAGTATTTAGAATCTCATCCACCTTTTTTATGAATTGGTCGGTGAGTTCTTGTACGTCAATTTCAGCATTTTTTTGCAAGTCTTCCGACCCATCGGTTTTCTTAATCTCATTGTTGGCATCTTTTCGGGCATTTCGTATGCCTACTTTGGCATTTTCTGCTTCTGATTTGGCCAATTTAACCAATTCTCTTCTCCGTTCTTCGGTGAGAGGGGGGATGTTGATGATCAGAGATTCGCCATTGTTCATTGGGTTAAAACCCAAATTGGCTTGCAAAATTCCTTTTTCGATCTCGGGGAGCAATGCTTTTTCCCAGGGTTGGATGCTCAAAGTTCTTCCGTCTGGAGTGTTTATGTTGGCCACTTGACTGATTGGAGTAGGAGTACCATAATATTCCACCATAACACTGTTCAACATGATGGGATTGGCTTTACCCGCTCTGATATTTAGGAGTTCCTTTTCCAAGTGCTTGACGGATAAATTCATGCTCTCCTTAGTAGCTTCAATAATAAAATTTATATCATCATTCATAATGTGAAAGTTTAAAGATCCACTCGGGTCCCTATTTGTTCACCGGAGATGATTCGGTTCAGGTTCCCTTTGGTGTTCATGTCAAAAACGATAATAGGGAGATTGTTCTCTTGACTCAAGGTGAATGCTGTGGTATCCATAATTCGAAGTCCTTTTTTGAGTACTTCATCAAAAGTCAGGGAATCAAATTTTATAGCGCCCTTATTCTTTTCCGGATCTTCGTTATAGATACCGTCCACACGTGTTCCTTTTAGAATCACATCTGCATTGATTTCAATGGCCCTTAATACAGCGGCTGAGTCGGTAGTAAAGTATGGGTTTCCTGTACCTGAACCGAAAATTACAACCCTGCCTTTTTCCAGATGACGGGTCGCTCTTCGTCTGATAAATGGTTCTGCGATGGCCTCAATTTTGATTGCGGTTTGCAATCTTGTGGGAACATCATGGTTTTCCAAAGCTGACTGAAGGGCCAAACCATTGATGACGGTAGCGAGCATTCCCATATAATCTGCTTGAACTCGATCCATTCCTTTGCTGGCACCGGATACCCCTCTAAAAATATTTCCCCCACCGATAACGATGGCGATTTCTGTACCGGCTTCTTGAATTTCCTTTATTTCTAAAGCGTAGTCTTTAATCCTTATCGGATCAATGCCGTAATTTTGCTGTCCCATAAGCGCTTCACCGCTTAACTTCAATAGAATTCTCTTGTATTTCATAGCCCGTAGTACCACAAATATAGCAAATATAGGGGGAATCTTTACACCGCTTTTAAACTCAAGTCGATCGGTATCGCACCATAGGTAATGGCCCCCATTGAAACGTAATTTACTCCGGTTTCCGCATAGGACAATAGCTTGTCTTCCGTTATGTTTCCTGAGGCCTCTGTCTCGAATTTTCCATTGATTTTCTCAATCTTCTCAGCAAGAATTTTAGGGGTCATATTGTCCAGTAAAATTCTTTTTACCCACGGAAAATCCATTACTTGAGCAATCTCTTGGTCATTTCTAACCTCTACAATAACAGGGATCTCGTATTGATTTTGATCTAAATAAGCTTTTGTTTTCATTAAAGCTGGTTTGACCCCACCACAAAAGTCAATGTGGTTGTCTTTGATCATCATCGCATCGAATAAACCCATACGGTGATTATAACCCCCTCCAATACTCACGGCCCATTTTTCTGGATATCTAAAGCCAGGAGTGGTTTTACGGGTATCCAATATTTTACAATTAGTATGTTGAATTTTTTCACTCAACCTTCTTGAGAGTGTTGCAATACCGCTCATTCTTTGCATACAATTCAAAACCAGCCTTTCGGTAGGTAATAGTGATTTTGCTTTTCCCTTTACACGAAAAGCGACGGCTTTGGATTGAAGTACATCTCCCTCTTTTACAAAAGACTCTATTTCAAGAGCAGCGTCATAGTGAAGAAAGATCTTCTCTGCTAATTCGATGCCGGCGATCACACAATCATTTTTTACTTTGAGGACAGCCTCTCTAACGGTAGCATCGTCAAAACAGGCATTACTGGTGTGATCACCCCCTTCAATATCCTCTTGGAGGGCTTGGACTATAAAGCGATCAATCGCATTTTTATATTGCTTGTAAAAGTCAGTCAACATAATCTTGATTGTAAAATACGCCTATATTTTCTTTTAAATCCTGGGATTGTTTGATCATTAAATAGGCCACACTCACCATATTTCTCAGCTCGCAAATCTCCAATGTTAATTTATTTTGACGGTAAATCTCTTGTGTTTCAAGAAAGATATTTTTCAATGTTGCCTCCGCTTCTATCAAGCCTGTGGAAGTTTTGAAAATACCCACTTTGGAAGTCATCATATTCTGTAATTGTTTTTTCATTTTTCCAATGGCACTTATTTTTTCATTGGAGATATGATGCTCCCCTTTCCAGTCGGGAAGGTGGGTGTAGAAATCTTGTGGGGGTAGATTTTTTTTAATTTGTTCGATGGAGTCCAGTGCAGCACGATGGGAAAAAACGAGTGATTCCAACAGTGAATTAGATGCCAAACGATTGGCTCCGTGAAGCCCCGTATAACTGCATTCTCCAATGGCATAGAGTCCTTTGAGTTGTGATTCCCCATAGTGGTTCACGCGGATGCCTCCACAAAAATAGTGTGCCGCTGGGATGACGGGTATGGGATCTTTTGGAGGGTTGATGCCTACTTTTCTACAATTTTCTTTAATGGTAGGGAATTGATTCTCGAAGTCTTTTTCACTAATGGAACTACAATCCAAAACTACAAAGTCATCTCCAGACTTATTAACCATTTCAGCGATAGATCGGGCTACAATATCACGCGGTGCAAGCTCTTGCCTCTGGTGAAGATTCACCATGAATCGCTCTCCAGAAATACTCTTTAAAATGGCTCCTTCTCCTCTGACAGCCTCCGAGATCAGGAAAGTATTTCCATTGACTTTAGGGTACAAAGCAGTAGGGTGAAATTGAACATAGGGAAGCCCCTCCATAAAAACTTTGGCCCTGTAAGCAGCACCCAAACCGTCTCCGGTAGCATTTTTTGGGTTGGTCGTGTGTGAAAAAAGCTGTCCAGCACCCCCCGTACTCAAAACCGTAATTTGAGAACTTATTTTGATAATTTCCTGTTCCAAATTCGAAATCACATAGGCTCCATAACACCTTTTGTAGTGACTTCCAATGTGGTGGTCAGTTATCAAATCGACAAGGGTGTGATTTTCCAAAAGAGAAATGTTGGGGAAAGTTTTGATCTTTTTGATTAAAGATTTTTGAATCTCAAGCCCTGTTTTATCCTTGTGATGAACGATCCTTTTTTCGGAATGCCCTCCCTCTTGTGTAAGATGCAACTCATTACTTTCGGTATCAAACTGTGTTCCCCATTCTATCAATTCCTGGAGGCGTTCGTGCCCTTCCTCCACAACGAATTTCACCACTTCCTCTTCGCATTGGCCTGCCCCGGCAATAAGGGTATCTTCCACATGCTTTTCAAAGGAGTCTTTTTTAAAATTAGAGACCACAGCGATGCCTCCTTGAGCATAGCGCGTATTACTTTCGAGCAAATTGTTCTTGGAAATCATCGTGATTTCTAGATCAGGATTTTGCTCTGCCATTTTGATGGCGTAAGTCAATCCCGAGATACCGCTACCGATTACAAGTATATTGGTGTCCATGATCAGCCCAAATTTAGCATTCGTCTGATGGGTTGTTTGGCTTTTTCAATCAGGGATTGGGAGAGGAGAATTTCTGGCTTTTCATGTTCCATACATAGGTACAATTTCTCTAGTGTATTGAGCTTCATAAAGGCACACTCACTACAAGCGCAAGTTTCATCCTCCACAGGAGCGGGGATAAAAGTTTTTTGGGGACAGCGCTTTTTCATTTCGTGCAGTATTCCTGCCTCAGTGGCTACTATAAAACTTTGGGCACTATTTTGTTGAACATAGTTGAGAAGCCCCGAAGTACTGCCGATATAGTCTGCAATTTCAAGAACCTGTGATTCACTTTCAGGGTGGGCAATGAATTTTGCTTTAGGGTACTCCTTGGCCAAGGAAACAATCCTTTCAAAAGAAAAAGCCTCATGGACAATACAGGAGCCATCCCACAAAATCATGTCCCTTCCAGTTTGTTTGATCAGATAGCGACCAAGGTTCTTGTCAGGGGCAAAAATGATGGTTTCTCCTTCAGGGATTGAATCAATAACCCGCACGGCATTGCTGGAGGTACAAACGATACTACTGAGTGCTTTTATTTCTGCAGAACAATTGATATAGGTTACGACGTGGGCGCCGGGATATTGATCAATGAATTTTTTAAAATCTTCGGGAGGACAAGAATCGGCAAGGGAACAACCTGCATTCAAGTCTGGTAAAATCACCTTTTTGTTAGGATTGATGATTTTTGCTGTTTCGGCCATAAAGTGAACCCCCGCGAAAACGATCATTTCAGCAGCCACTTTTTCAGCTGCTTGGGCGAGATAAAGGCTGTCCCCCAGATAATCTGCTAACTCTTGTATCTCAGCCTCTTGGTAGTAGTGGGCTAGCAACACAGCGTTTTTTTCTTTCTTGAGCCGCTTGATTTCCGCGACCAAATCCAGACCTTGCGGAATCTCGAAGTCCAAGTATCCCTTCTGACCCAATCGTCTTATTACCTCATTTGAGGTGAGTTCCATATTTGATATGATTTAATGCAAAATTATTAAAAATCAAGGATTTTCAGTTCAAGCTAAGTGGATATTCCATCAAGTCGATCAATGATCTGCTCGGGAGTCAGGGCATCATCAAGAGAAAATTGCCCTATGGCGGTTCGGGTCAAACGACTCAGATAAGCTCCTGAATCAAGAGCTGCACCAAAATCGTGTGCTAAGGACCTGATATAAGTTCCTTTAGAACAACGGATTAAAAAGTCCACATTTGGAATTTCAATTTGGGTGAGATCAAAAGTGTATATACTTACTTTTCGAGCTTCTATGTTTATTTCCTCTCCTTTACGGGCATACTCATAAAGTCGTTTCCCCTCTTTTTTAATAGCGGAGAATAGGGGTGGGTACTGCTCGATGAGCCCCTCAAATTTTTTTTTGGTCAATGCCAACAGTTCAGGGGTGATATGATTTGTGGAGTAATGTTGATCGATGGCTGTTTCTAGATCATAGGAGGGGGTTGTAGCACCAAAGGTGATGGTGCCGGTATATGTTTTTTCTAGAGCTTGCATATCGGCAATTTTTTTGGTCATTTTACCCGTACAAATTAAAAGCAATCCTGTCGCCAAAGGATCTAGTGTTCCTGCATGGCCTACCTTTATTTTTTTCAGCCCGTATTTTTTTTTGATCGCCCACCTTAATTTATTCACCGCCTGAAAAGAAGTCCAATGCAAAGGTTTGTCTACCAGTAAAAGTTGACCATCCAAAAGAGAATCCAATGACAAGTCCATTTTAAAAACCGATAAAGATGGCGATTGAACCCACCACCAAACAATAGAAACTAAAGTATTTCAGTTGACTTTTTTTGACCAAAGCCACCATCCAACGGCAGGCAAAAATTCCGCTCACAAAGGCACTGAAAAAGCCCAACAACAGCGGAAAGAATGACGCACTTTCTTGTGACAGATCTCCATCCATGATGCTTTTCGCCATACTTCCCAAAATAAGGGGAATCACCATCAGAAAAGAAAAGCGCGCGGCTTGGTCTCGATCTATTTTTAGCAAAACGGCTAATGCAATGGTGGCGCCACTTCTGGAAATACCCGGCAGGATGGCGACCGCTTGTATGACCCCAATAGACAGGGCTTTGACATAATTCAGCGATTGATTTCCCCGTTTTACTCGGTCGGCCATAAACAAAAGGATGGCGGTGCAGATTAAGAATCCTCCTACCAAAGCAACTTTACCATCGAACAAGGAAGCAATAAAATCTTCGAAAAATAAGCCAACAAAAACGGCAGGAATCATGGAGAGGATGATTTTTAAACCAAAATCCAAACTTTCCCCTTTTTTAAAAGTCAGCAAATCTGAAAGTATCTTGGCGATATCTTTTCTGAATACAAAAACAGTACTCAATGCAGTAGCGGCGTGAAGGCTGATGGTAACTATCAAACTCTGCTGGTCTTTGTATTCACTTCCAAACAAGGCTTTGACCAACTCCAAATGACCGCTGGAGGATACAGGGAGGAACTCTGTTAGGCCCTGAATGATCCCCAAAATCAGCGCTTCTATTGCGTTCATTTACTTTTTTTTGGAGGCATTAAGATCGCATAAATGGCCAATCCAAAACCCAATAGGACAATCGTAGGAGCCAATCTTATTCTGCGAAAACTGAAAATCTCTGGGTTAAAAACATTAGGGTCATCACTTCCTCCTCCCGACATCATTATGAATCCGATGGCAATGACCAAAAGGGAGAGCATCAGAAAACGGAAGTTTCTTTTACCAAACAGAAATTCTTTTTTTTTGGGTTCTTCACTCATTGCCTTCTTAATTTACAGAGTCCGATTTTAAATTCAGATAACGTTGGGTAGCAAAGAAAGTGCTTATTAACGTGATGCCCAAACCTAAGAAAAATACACCAACAAATACCAATACCGCTTCATAGGGATTTTGAAAAAGCTTTAGCTCTGGAAATCGGCTTTGCATCTCATAAATCACGCCACCCATTGCGGCCATTGCGATGATGGATCCCAAAGTGCTCATCAGCAAATGACTCTTTATGAAGGGCCTTCTAATGAATCGTTTGGTGGCTCCCACCAATTGCATGGTTTTGATGATCAGTCGCTTGGAATAAATGGACAATCGGATGGAGCTATTGATCAGCAGTACTGCAGCAAAAATAAACACACAACTGGCCAGTAGCATCCAAAATGTAATTTTTTTAATGTTTTCATCCAAAAGTTCCAGTAAGGGTTTGTCATAAACCACTTCATCAACATAACTGTAGCGTTCTATATCCTTACTCAACTTTGAAACCACAGCGGGGTTTAGAAAAGCGGCTTTGAAATACACATCGATGGAATTAAGTAGCGGATTGTACCCCAAAAACTCTACAAAATCCTCTCCCAATTCATTGGCATGTCTTTTAGAGGCATCCTCCTTTGAAACATAGCTCACCTTTTTGGTCGCAACATTGAGTTTCAGATTTTTTTGCAATTGTTTCAACTCAGCCGCTTTTGTAGCGTCTTTCATATAAATCGTCATTACGATTTGTTCCTTAAAATGATCCGCTACCTTTTTGGAATTTAACAAAAGAATTCCAAGCATTCCCGTCAGAAACAATACCAAAGCAATGCTAACGACTACCGATAAGTAGCTGGAAATCAATCTTCTTCTGTTAAACTTTTCTTCTGGGAGTTGTTTCAAAGGGGTGTATTGTTTCAGTAAAATTAAAAAACCCTTATTAAATAGAACCTTAAGAAGTAGAAACTTTTTCCTTTACTGCAATAAGCGTATTTTTACGCCTGAAAAATAAAGCGCCTTAGATGAACTACGATTTTCGGGAAATTGAAAAAAAATGGCAAAACTATTGGGCCACCCAAAAAACCTTTAAGGCAAAAAATTTTGATGATCGTCCAAAATACTATGTATTGGACATGTTTCCATATCCCTCCGGTGCGGGTTTGCATGTAGGTCACCCGTTGGGGTATATCGCAAGTGATATCATTGCACGTTACAGAAGGCATAAGGGATTTAACGTATTACATCCACAGGGGTATGATTCCTTTGGACTTCCTGCCGAGCAATATGCCATTCAGACCGGACAACATCCAGCCAAAACCACTACTGCAAACATCAACAGATATCGCGAACAATTGGATCGGATGGGCTTTTCATTTGATTGGGATCGGGAGGTGCGTACTTCAGATCCGGACTATTACCGATGGACACAGTGGATTTTTCTAAAATTATTTCACGCCTACTACGACTTAGATCTCGATAAGGCCGTTCCCATTGCTGATTTGGTCCAACGTTTTGAGTTAGAAGGGAATGCCAAAGTTCGAGCCCATTGCGATAAAAATACACCTGAATTTGATGCTGCCGCTTGGAATACATTCGATACCGATCAAAAAGAAAAAATACTACTGTTTTACCGACTCACCTACTTGTCAGATACCGAAGTCAACTGGTGTTCGGCTTTGGGGACTGTTTTGGCCAATGATGAAATCGTTAACGGCTTATCCGAACGTGGGAGCCATCCGGTAACCAAAAAGAAAATGCGACAATGGAGCATGCGAATTGGTGCCTACGCCAATCGGCTTTTGGAGGGATTACAAAATTTGGATTGGTCCGATGCACTTAAAGAAATGCAAAGAAACTGGATCGGCAAATCTTTAGGAGCAAGTATATACTTTGAGATTAAAAATCAGGAAGAAAAATTAGAAGTCTTTACCACCCGACCTGATACGATTTTTGGAGTGACCTATATGACCATTGCTCCAGAACACGAATTGGTTAAAAAAATAACCACCACGGAACAACAGGCTGCTGTCGACGCCTATGTCGAGGCCGTTGCAGGAAAATCGGACAGAGAGCGCCAGGCGGATGTTAAATCCATCAGTGGTGTTTTCACCGGTGCCTATGCGTTTCATCCGTTCACTGGAGAGGCCATTCCAATTTGGATAGGCGAGTATGTCCTAGCAAGTTATGGAACCGGTGCGGTCATGGCGGTTCCGTGTGGAGATCAAAGAGATTTTGATTTTGCCAACCATTTTGACCTGCCCATTATCAATATTTTTGAAGGAATTGATATTGCTGAGGGGGCTTATACAGAAAAAGCAAACGTGCCATTGATCAACTCAGATTTTTTAGATGGACTGGCGTATGAGTCGGCTTTGGAGAAAGTCATTTCTGAATTGGAATCCAAAAACCATGGCAAAGGAGCGGTCAATTTTAGGTTGCGGGACGCCATCTTCAGTCGTCAGCGATATTGGGGAGAACCCATTCCCATCTATTTCAAGGGGGAAATTCCCATCCCGCTAAAAGAGCACAATCTTCCTTTAGTGTTGCCCGAAGTAGAAAAATACCTGCCTACCTCAGACGGACAACCCCCATTGGGCAATGCAAAAAATTGGGCTTGGGATGAAATCAATGAAGAGGTTGTTTCGGTAGATCGAATTGACCATAAATCTGTTTTTCCATTGGAACTCAATACCATGCCGGGATGGGCGGGAAGCTCATGGTATTTCAACCGCTATATGGATCCTCACAATAAAAACGAATGGGTGGATCCCAAGGCTTTGAGCTATTGGAAAGAGGTAGATTTCTATATGGGAGGGAGTGAACACGCAACCGGACACTTGCTGTATTCTAGATTTTGGCAAAAGGTACTATATGATTTGGGTCATGTACAAAAAGATGAATTTGCTCAAAAATTGGTCAATCAGGGTATGATTTTGGGGAACTCCGCTTTTGTCTATAGAAAAAACGGAACACAACAGTTTCTCTCCAAAGGATTGATCAAAGGACAGGAAGTAACCCCCATACATGTAGATGTGTCTTTAGTCAATACGCAAGACGAATTGAACCTGGAGGCGGTAAAAAAATGGCAACAAGATTTCCAACAGGCGGAGTTTGTCCTTGAAGATGGAAAGTACCTTGTGGGCAGGGAAGTTGAAAAAATGTCCAAGTCAAAATACAATGTGGTCAATCCTGATGAAATTTGCGATGCCTATGGGGCGGACACCCTTCGAATGTACGATATGTTTTTGGGGCCAATAGAGCAAGACAAACCTTGGAATACGGCGGGGATCTCCGGGGTTCACAATTTTCTCAAAAAATTTTGGCGCTTGTTTTACGATCAAGACCAATGGAGGATTACAGAGGAAAAGCCAGAGGCAGAAAGCCTGAAAATTCTACACCAAACGATCAAAAAAATCACTGTTGACTTAGAGCGATTGTCCCTCAACACCTGCATCAGTACATTTATGATCTGCATAAACGAACTGACTACCTTAAACTGTCACAGTCGGCAAGTCTTAGAACCGCTACTGATACTGCTTTCTCCTTTTGCCCCTCATTTCAGTGAGGAACTATGGCAGCAATTGGGCTGCAGCGACAGTATCGCACTTGAGCCTTATCCGCTATTTGACCCCTCTCATCTGGTAGAAAAAACCAAAGAATACCCTGTATCTTTCAATGGAAAAATGCGATTTACCCTCAAGTTGTCGTTAGAAATGGGAATTGATGAAATCCAAGAGGCGGTAATGAAAGATCAACGTACCCAAGATCAAATGAATGGAGCGCAACCTAAGAAAATCATTGTCGTCCCCGCAAAGATCATTAATATTGTGGTCTAATGAGTGAATTCCAAATTGAAATCATTGGATTGATTGCTGCTGCGTTGACTACTTTTGCTTTTGTCCCTCAGGTGGTTAAGATTTGGAAAAATCGAAATGCCAGTGGGGTTTCGGTTTCCATGTACCTAATCATGTTTTTTGGGGTTTGTACTTGGTTTTATTATGGTACATTGATTGACAGTTTCGCTGTGATGACGGCCAATCTGGTGGCTGGGATTTTACAACTGTTCATCATTGGATTTGCTTTGACGAAGCGTAAAAAAAACAAGTGAATCCTGTTTAGAGTTGAATTTGCCTTTTGATCTGTTGATTGAGTGAAATGTATGTTTCGGTTCGGGAAACCCCTTCGATGGTCTGAATACGATGGTTTAGAAGCGTCATCAAATGCTCATTGTCTTCACAAAGTAGTTTGATCAAAATACTCCAATTTCCAGTTGTATAGTGACATTCAATCACTTCAGGGATTTTTTCAAGCTGTTTCACTGCCTCAGGATTTCTCATTGCCATGTCCAAATAAATTCCAATGAAGGCCATGGTTTTGTATCCCAAGACTTTGGGGTTCAAAACGACCTGGGAGCCTGATATCAGCCCAGATTTTTCCAGTTTTTTAAGTCGTTGGTGCACTGCTGCGCCAGATATTCCAGCGGCTTTAGCGATTTCATTGATTGATTTTCTTGCGTCTTGCATCAATGCGCGCAGTATGATTTTATCCAAACCATCAATAAGGGCTTTTTCGTTTTTTGTTTTCAAAACTTAAATGATTTAAAATCTTAGCTTATTCAATTAAATATCTGATTTGATTTAATAAAATTAATGAATCCGTCATTGTAAGTTTATATAATTAAGACTAATTTCACAATATGAGAAAATATCAATTGGCAGGGGCAAGTTTTGCCCTATTGGCGGTAGTTTTGGGGGCTTTTGCAAGTCACGCCCTCAAGGCAGTTTTGGACGAGCAATCGCTTCAGTCTTTTCAGACGGGAGTTCGATACATGATGTATCATGGCTTGGCACTCTTGATTTTTTCGCAATGGTCTTCAGCGACACACCCTTGGATCTTTCGTTTGTTTTTTTGGGGGGTCATTCTCTTTTCGTTTAGTATTTTCCTGCTTACACTGGGGAAACTCACCCCATATGACTTTTCTTGGACAGGGCCGATTACTCCCGTTGGAGGAAGTTTGCTGATCATAGGTTGGTCTTTTCTCCTATGGAGAATTTACCGCAATACATAAAAAAAGACTGGGCTATTTGCCTTTATTGGCAATGTACTTCTCAATGGCCATGGTCATTGAAGGCGTATCGGGCGTAGGCGCTTTGATGTCAATTCTCAGCTTTGCCCTGTCTGCTGCCAGTACGGTTTCATTGCCATAAACGGCAATTCTAGTATTGTTCTGTTTAAAATCCGGGAAATTTTTAAACAGAGATTCGATGCCCGAGGGGCTGAAGAAAACCAATACATCGTAGTAGACATTTCTAAGATCGGAAAGATCGCTTACCACTGTTTTGTAGAGCTGGGCACGCATCCAATCAACTCCCATTGCATCCAGACTGTCAGGAATACTTGGTTTCAAGACATCGGAGGTAGGGAGTAAAAACTTCTCTTTTTGAAATTTTTTAAAAATATCTTTCAAGTCGTTGATACTTTTTTCCCCTACATATATTTTGCGTTTTCGATAAACCACATACTTTTGAAGGTAGTAGGCCACGGCTTCCGAATTACAGAAATATTTCGTAGAGTCTGGTACTTTGAAGCGCATTTCTTCAGTAATCCTAAAAAAGTGATCCACTGCATTTCGACTGGTCAAAATGATATTGTTGAAATCTGAAAAGTTGATTTTTTGTTGGCGTACTTCTTTTGCTGACAATCCCTCCACATGAATAAAGGGCCTAAAATCTATCTTAAGTTTATGTCTTTCTTTTAAGCGCGTATAGGGTGATCTATCATTTGCGGGCTCGGGCTGAGAAACCAAAACAGTCTTCACTTTCATATTCATTATCTTTAGTTTAAGTCAATCTAAACGATAGTAGATCAAAATCCAGGGTGCTAATTTGAAAGCACAAAGATATAAAATTAAATAAACTATGTATTTAGGATTTGTTCTTATAGTTTTTAAGTAAATACCCGCATGAGTAATCAATATAACAATCACCATCAGCATCAAGATCACTAATAACAGTTTTTTTTCCTCATTAAATCCGAAATAATAAATTGAAAAAAAGAATACACCATAGGCACCTATTACACCATACAAACCGATACTTTTAAAAGCAGTAAGTTGAAATAGTTTTGAATGACCTGAAATCTTAAAAATAAGAAGGAGTAACAGATAACGGCAGACTACCAAGGTGGTCAACAGGCCAAAAATCCAAAAGAAAGGCATTTCTTTTGAGGACAAAATTTCAAACTTTTCGACGGTAAAAAAAATCAAAAAAGAAAAGGTGAGCAGGGAGAGAAAGACCAAAATAAAATTTGAAAAATAGAGGGGGTTGATTTTTTTTTCAACTTTACTAATCCATAAAAAACGCCGCAAACTAAATGTTGAAAAAAGCAGTTTCAATTGATTATTATATTTCATTGTATAGAGGTAGAGAAAAAAAACAGCAATAATAAAAAGGATGACCTCGTCTTGTTGTGTTTGAAATTTCTCAATCCATTGAAACATGGCTCAAAATTAAGGAACTAATTTCACACACCCTTTTATTGGTACTGATTTAGTATTTTTACGTTCTCACTATGGACAAGGCGTTAGTAATCATTCCAACCTACAACGAGGCTGAAAACATCCAAAAGGTAATAGAAACTACCTTAGCGGAAGATCAGTTTCATGTATTAGTCGTTGATGATTCTTCTCCGGATGGAACGGCTGACTTGGTTTTGAAAATGATTAAAACCCTGCCCCATCGAATTTTCTTAGAAATACGTCCCAAAAAAGAAGGATTAGGGAAGGCCTACCTTCACGGTTTCGACTGGGCCATTGAAAGGCAGTATCCCTATATTTTTGAAATGGATGCAGACTTTTCTCACGACCCCAGGGAATTGGCACCCATGCTTTCTCGATTAAAATCAGGTTTTGATATGGTGATCGGATCCCGATACATCAAAGGGATCAATGTTGTCAATTGGCCTTTAAGCAGGATTCTACTTTCCTATTTGGCTTCCCTTTACGTAAGGTTGATCACTTCCATGCCTGTAAAAGATCCCACTGCGGGATTTGTCGGCTACAAAAGGGAAGTATTGGAGCAATTGAATCTAAAAAAAATCAAGTTTGTAGGATATGCTTTTCAAATAGAAATGAAATATAAGGTTTGGAAAAAAGATTTTAAATTTATTGAACATCCCATTATTTTCACCAACAGAGCACTGGGAGTTTCAAAAATGAATGGTGAAATTATTTGGGAGGCACTGCCGGCGGTACTCATTTTACGAATCAACAGTATATTGAATAGAATCTGATGAAAGAAATATTGATTCAAAACGCCCAATTGGTTAATGAAGGATTGGTTTCCCAAAAGGATTTATTGATTCGCGACGAAAAAATTCACAAAATTGCAAACCGAATTCTGCCCCGTGGAAACGAGGAAATCATTGATGCCTCCGGCATGTATTTATTACCTGGTTGGATCGACGACCAAGTACACTTTCGGGAACCGGGTTTAACGCACAAAGCCAGCATTGCTTCAGAATCAAGGGCTGCAGTAGCCGGTGGGATTACCTCCTTTTTAGAAATGCCCAATACCCTTCCCCAAACCACTACCCAAGAAGCTTTGGACGACAAATTGGCACGGGCTGCTAACAGCTCGATAGCCAATTACGGTTTTCTTTTTGGAGGAACCAATGACAATTTGGAAGACATCAAAACTTTTGACAAAACAAAAGCTGCAGGCTTGAAATTGTTTTTGGGATCTTCAACAGGAAATATGTTGGTGGACGATGCCCAGGTATTGAGAAACATCTTCTCCAGTACAGACCTGCCCATAGCAGTTCACTGTGAGGATGAGTCCACCATCAGAGAAAATCTAGCCCAGCAGGTCGCACAATATGGTAATAACATTCCCATCGAAAAACATCCCGAAATCCGAAGTGAGCAGGCTTGCTATCGCTCGTCTTCACGTGCGATACAACTCGCAGAGGAAACCGGGGCGCGCTTGCATGTTTTTCATTTGTCAACTGCGATTGAAACCGACTTATTTTCCAATCAAAAACCCTTGTCAGAAAAGAAAATTACCGCAGAGGTCTGTGTCCACCACCTGTGGTTTTCAGCCGAAGACTACTCCGAAAAGGGAACCCTGATCAAATGGAATCCGGCAGTCAAAAAAGCCAGTGATCGGGAAGCCCTCTGGAAAGCACTCAACGACGATAGAATTGATTTGCTCGCCACAGACCACGCGCCCCATACCCTTGAAGAAAAACAAAATCCATACACTAAAGCTCCCTCGGGGGGACCCTTAGTACAACACGCCTATCCGGCCATGCTGACGGCCGTAAATGAAGGGAAAATAAGGTTGGAGAAGCTGGTCGAAAAAGCATGTCATAATCCCGCTATTCTTTTTAAAATACAAAATCGAGGGTTTTTGAGGGAGGGTTATTTTGCCGATTTGGTCTTGGTGGATATTAATAAAAAATTCAAAGTCCTAAAAGAAGACCTATTGTACCATTGCGGGTGGTCTCCTTTTGAAGACACCACCTTTACGGGAAGCATTGTTAAAACCTTTGTCAATGGAAATTTGGTGTTTGGAGATGGGAAGATCGTTGAGGGAACTTTAGGCCAAAAACTAACTTTTGATCGATAACATGAGAAAAGCAGTCTTAATTTTTTCTTTTTTGATTTTCGCTTGTACGGAATACGGTGACAACAAACCGCCTAAAAACCTTATTCCTGCTGAACAAATGAGTGAAATTACTTTGGACATTATTTTGATGAAAAACATAAAACGCAATGTATCCAACGACCAAGGCGTCAAAAAATTCAGAATCGATCAATACCTCTTCGATAAATATCAAATCGACAGCCTACAATTGGCATCCAGTCAGGCGTACTACTCCAAAAATCCAAAAATCTATCTTCCGATTGTAAATGGGGCGTATGAAAAAATCAAAAAAATTCAGGACAGCACCCAAAAAATAATGACCGAATTGGACGACCAATGACTTGAAATTAAAGACTCACTAAACAAGAAGTGGCTCAATGGGGCTGTATTCAAAATCTATGAACGATTTTATTTTATCGCCTTTGATTTCCTTTTTTTCATATTGACTTGAGATCAACGCTCGGGTCAAAATTCTTTTTCTGATGCCCAATAAATGGAAAAAGTGTTCCAACAACCAAAGCAAATAAATCAAGACTTTCGGAATTGCTTTTGCTTTGACCTTTTTATTTCCTGCGGTGAGTAACTGTGAAGCGATGGCTTTTCCCGTCCAATTTTCGGATACCAAGACAAACCTCTCTGCCTCAATTTGAGAATCCATCAATCGATCCATCACTTGGACCACATCATCAATACCCACATAGCCGTTGGAACCACTGGTGTACCATCTCAATCCTTTTTTGTAACGGTTGAACAGTCGCTCAATGGGACTGTCATTTCCCAGCACAATTCCGGGATTGACGATCACAGCGTTGAGGCCCTCTTGAATGCCTCGCCAAACCTCCATTTCGCCTCCGTATTTGGAATAAGCATAGGGGATTTTATCTGTGGCATTATCCCAAGGGGTGTTTTCGTCTATCACTTTTACGGTAGGATCGTTCCCTAAGGCAGCGATGGAACTCACATAAACCAGCTTTTCGACAGAATGCTCCAAGCAAAGATCCACCAAGTAGGCAGAGCCTTTTTGATTGATTTCCAGTAACTTTTTAAAGTCTTTTTGAGCAATTGAGATAAATCCCGCACAATGGTA
>CBFIIP010000022.1:0-41447 GCA_965662705.1 Flavobacteriaceae bacterium | reverse complement strand
ATCATCGAAAAACTCCCCAGAATGATACCCGGAAAACAACGAGGGAAAGCGGTAAGGGTGCCATACTCCATTCCTATCACCTTTAGGCTTCAATAAGTTGAGGGAAGGATTTTCAAAATGATGTTGGAGGCTTGCACAGGGTTGATTTGTAGCCTATCTTTGCACGTGGATATTTGATGATGAAGACCCATTCTGATAGTTTACCTGTAACTCCCTTCAACCTGATCGCTTTTTTGAGTGATGTCCTTCAGCTCACTAAGTTTCGTTTGGCCATTAGTGTGGTTTTTTCCTCTTTGGCTGGCTATTTGCTCGCCACGGATAAAGTCAACCCATCCGAACTATTGGGGCTGTTTCTTGGTGGCTTTGCCATGGTAGGGGCTTCCAATGCTTTTAATCAGTGGATTGAAAAGGACAAAGATGCTTTAATGGATCGTACCAAAAACCGTCCTTTACCGGCAGGCCGTATGAATCCTCTTACAGCCTTGCTCATTGCCAGCCTGTTAACCCTTTTGGGTGTATATATCCTCAATAACATCAACTTTAAGACAGCGCTTTTTGGGGCGCTCTCTATTTTTATTTATACCTGTATTTATACCCCATTAAAAACGGTTACACCCCTCTCGGTTTTCGTCGGTGCTTTTCCGGGTGCTATTCCTTTTATGTTGGGGTGGGTGGCAGCTACTGGCAGTTTTGGGATAGAACCGGGCGTTCTTTTTATGATTCAATTTTTTTGGCAATTTCCCCATTTTTGGGCCATTGGCTGGATGATGGATGAGGATTACAAAAAAGCTGGTTTTAAAATGTTACCCACAGGATCCCCGGATCGGGCCACAGCTTTTCAGATCGTTTTTTACACACTGTGGGCCATCATCATTTCCATCATGCCATATACCCAGTACAGCGGACAATTAAGCCTTTCGTGGGGCGCAGTGGTCTTTTTGGTTTTGATCGGAATTTATTTTCTGTTTCACACCCTGAAATTAATGCAAGAGAGAACAAAGGAAGCGGCAAGAAAATTAATGTATGCCAGTATTGTGTACATCAGCCTGTTACAGATAATATATGTTTTAGATAAGTGGATATAAGGATGAATGAGTTAGAAATCAAACACCAAAAGGCCAAAAAAATGATGTTATGGGTTGGAATGATCAGCATGGCCATGACCTTTGCAGGACTGACCAGTGCCTATGTGGTCAGTAGCACCCGAGCCGATTGGCTGTCTCAATTTGATATGCCAACTGCCTTTGGCATCAGTACCCTAATCATCATACTCAGTAGTGTCAGTTTTTTCTTTGCCAAAAAATCACTGCTTTCAGAAAATTACAAACAAGCCAAAACACTGGTCGCCACTACTTTTCTTTTGGCAATACTATTTGTTTATTTTCAATTTAAGGGATTTGGAGACATCATCGCTCAGGGATATTACTTTACTGGAGCAGAAAGCTCCATTACCACCTCCTTTCTTTATGTATTGGTATTGCTTCACCTAGCCCATTTATTTGCTGGTTTGATCGTCCTATTGGTGGTATATTTTCGGCTTTCCAAAGGCAGTTACACCAAGTCCAACACCTTAGGATTTGAACTCGCTCATTTATTCTGGCATTTTCTTGACGTATTGTGGATTTATTTGTACCTATTTGTTCTGCTATACAGGTAAAATATATAAATTTGTGTTAACTAAATTGAATTTGACTTTATGGAACTAACTGCAGCCGAAAAAGAGGCCAATCTTTGGTCTGGAGGTCAGCGGCCACTCAATGCAAGCTATGGAAAGCTGATGATGTGGTTTTTTATCGTTTCCGATGCCCTTACATTCTCCGGATTTTTGGTCTCCTATGGATTTTCACGTTTTAAAAATATTGATTCCTGGCCCATTGCCGATGAGGTATTTACCCACTTTCCCTTTTTACATGGCGTAGATGCACCCATGTATTATGTGGCACTTATGACATTTATTCTGATTTTTTCCTCCGTAACCATGGTTTTAGCAGTGGATGCAGGACATCACATGAATAAGGCCAAAGTTACTTTTTACATGCTATTGACCATTATTGGTGGAGCAGTTTTCGTTGGCTCCCAAGCATGGGAGTGGAAAAACTTCATTAAGGGAGAATACGGCGCTTTGGAAACCAAAGGGGGACAAATTTTACAGTTTGTCAATGCCGAAACCGGAAAGCGCGTAGCCATCGGAGATTTTGCAGTTTCAATCCCCACAGAACGTAGCGCACACAAAAGCAGTAATGGAATATGGTATCAAAGCGAGGGAAGCCTGCCCAGCTATTCTCTTGAAGAGGTCGTTCAAGGTTTTGAAGCTGACAACAACTTAGTCATCCGAAGTGAAAAACTTGATGAGAATGGACGGAAGATCGTTTTATCGAGGGACGATTCTTTGGATAAAATCGAAAGTGCCGTCGGTGTTGTTGAAGGAGCCAATCTCATTCACAATGAATACGGCAACAGATTATTTGCTGACTTTTTCTTCTTTATCACTGGATTCCACGGATTCCACGTTTTTTCGGGCGTGGTGATCAACCTGATCATCTTTTTCAACGTGATCCTCGGAACCTATGAGAAAAGAGGTCACTACGAAATGGTAGAGAAAGTTGGACTTTATTGGCATTTTGTCGATCTGGTCTGGGTATTTGTATTTACATTTTTCTATCTCGTTTAACCATATAAAATTAACCAATGGCTGAATTAACGCACAAACTGGCAATTTTTAGAGGACTGTTAAAATTCAAATCAAACGTTCAAAAAATTTGGGGTGTACTCATTTTTTTGTCCATTGTTACCACAGTAGAAGTGGTTCTGGGGATCGTTAAACCCGATATTTTGATGAGTTATTTTCTTAACATGAAATTGTTAAACTGGATTTTCATCATCTTGACTTTGGTCAAGGCCTATTATATCGCATGGGATTTCATGCACATCAGAGACGAGAGAGGCAGTCTCAAAGGAGCCATAGTTCTCCCGTTAATCATCCTGATTCCTTATCTGATTTTTATATTAATATTGGAAGCAGATTATATTTTTGATGTAATGAGCAATGGTTTCGTGAGCTGGAACTTCTAAACCCTGTTGGACAATTTATTTTATGAGTATGTCTTTTAAAAAATATTTTGTCCTCACCATACTCTTTATTTTTCCCATTGTCATCTATTTGTTTTTTGCCTCGGGTAAAAACAATTTTGCTTTACTTCCTGTATTGACTGAGCAAATAAATGAACTTACGGCCTGGAATTCCCTATCCGGAAGCCCCGTTCAATTGGAAGATCGCATTACTGTGCTCGGATTTTGGGGAGACGATTTGGCCAATAAAAAAGGAGATGCGCTGAACCTGAATCAAAAAATTTACAAACGCTTCTATCAGTTCAACGATTTTCAGTTTGTGATAGTACTTCGAGAGGGACAACAAGAACAAGTGGAAACACTCAAAAGCGACTTGAAAACCGGTGTGGGTACAGACCTGGTAAAATGGAACTTTATTTTTGGATCGGACGATCAAATAGACAACTTATTCCAAAGCCTAAAAACCCCACTAAATTTGACCAACGATAAAAGCCTTCCTTATGTGTTCATTATTGATAAAGAACGCAATCTTAGGGGAAGAGATGATGACGAAGACGTAGGTACCCTCTATGGTTTTAACGCCCAGTCTGTAGCAGAGATTAACAACAAAATGGTCGATGATATCAAGGTGATTTTGGCCGAGTATCGAAGGGCTTGGAAGAAATATAACAAAGAATAAAACCATTTAATGAACAAATACCGTTATTCCGGTTTGGTCATTATCGTCATTGTTTTTGGCGTTTTATTTGTTCCAAAAATCATTGATCGTATTGCCAACGATACTACCGCAGAAAGCAATCGTTCGGTAGCCGCCAAGCCTCTGGCCTATATTAAGCTCAATGGTGAAGCCAAAAAAGTTCCCGAATTTTTGATGTTGAATCAGGACAGCTTGCTTATTGGCAATGAGGATTTTAAGGGGAAAGTATATTTAGCTGAGTTTTTCTTTACTCGATGCCCCACCATTTGCCCTATTATGAACAAAAACATGAAGGTTTTGGATGATCGCTTTGGTGATCGAGAAGACTTCGGAATTGCTTCATTTACCATTGATCCTGAAAACGATCAGCCTCATGTACTCAAAAAATACGCTGAGGACTATGGAGTTAAGTCACAAAACTGGCATTTTTTAACCGACAAGAAATCTACGGTTTATGAACTTGCAAATTCAGGATTTAGTATCTTTGCAGGTATAAATCCTGCAGTAGCTGGAGGTTTCGAACACCAGGGCTATTTTGCCCTGATTGATAAACAAGGTTACATTCGTTCCCGTGTGGATCGCTTCGACAACCCCATCGTTTACTACTCCGGTTTGGATCGCGACGATCAGCAAATACAGGGAGTGGAAATGCTATTGGAGGACATAGAATTGCTATTGAAAGAATAATACCAGAAAAATGAAAGCGCAGCCTGTAACTGACCCCTCCCGCAAATACAACAAGCTCATCACAGCCGTATCCATTCTAATTCCTGTGGTGGTTGCAATCCTGTTTACTGTAAGATTACCCAACGTAGCTCCATTAGATTTTTTACCTCCCATTTATGCCGGTATTAATGCTCTAACCGCTTTAATTTTGGTGATTGCACTTGTTGCTATCCGGAACAAAAAAATCAAACTACACGAAACATTGATGAAAATTGCCATTGCTTTGTCATTGGTATTCTTGGTGATGTATGTTGCCTATCACATGACTTCCGACCCAACCCCTTTTGGTGGAGAAGGAACCATTAAATACGTTTACTACTTTATCCTGATTTCACACGTTTTGCTTTCAATTGGGATCATCCCCATGGTATTGGTTACCTATGTTAGGGCCATATCCAAAAGGTTTGCCGATCACAAAAAAATCTCCGTCATCACCTTTCCCATTTGGTTGTACATTGCCGTAACAGGTGTGATCGTCTATTTGATGATCGCGCCCTATTATTAAAAATCCATGCGCAGTTTGATTACCTTATTGCTGGTTTTTTTCGTGACCACCATTGACCTGTCGGCGCAATGTTCCATGTGTCGGGCTGTATTGGAGTCTGGGGAAGCCCAAGAGACTGCCAAAGGGATCAATAATGGAATCATCTATCTGATGGCCATTCCCTACGTTTTGGTCGCCTTTGTGGGCTATCAAGTTTACAGATTACTCAAAAAGTAAATTGCCTACCGCAATTAATATATTTTTAAGACGTTATAATTAGGGATAAGTTTTATATTAACATTCCCAATAATCAATCACCATGATACGCATCAAAAACCTTCACAAGTCATACAGGATGGGGGACAGCGCATTGCATGTGCTTAAGGGTATAGATCTTCAAGTGGAAGAGGGCGAATTGGTTGCGATTATGGGTTCCTCAGGCTCGGGAAAGTCCACACTGCTCAACATACTGGGGATGCTGGATTTAGCCGATGAGGGCGAGTATCGGTTGGACGATGTCTTAATCAAGGACTTAACGGAAACCACTGCGGCAAATTACCGCAACCAATTCTTGGGATTTGTTTTCCAATCCTTTAATCTAATTAACTATAAAAACGCTTTGGAGAATGTTGCTTTGCCTTTATACTATCAAGGTCTTGGCAGAAAAATCCGACAACAGAAGGCGATTGAATACCTTGAAAAAGTAGGTTTAAAAGAATGGGCAACACATTTGCCCAGTGAGCTTTCCGGAGGTCAGAAACAAAGGGTGGCCATCGCCAGGGCATTAGCCTCTGAACCCAAAGTGCTTTTGGCAGACGAACCCACCGGAGCATTAGACTCCAAAACATCCAACGAAGTGATGGGGTTAATCCAACAAATTAACAACGAAGGTAAAACCATTTTGGTGGTAACTCACGAATTGGACATTGCGCACATGTGCAAAAGAATTATAACCTTAAAAGACGGAGTGATTGTTGAGGATCAAAAAGTAGATCAAGTTATTGCTGAGACCCATGTTTAGCAGAGATCGTTGGCAAGAAATTTTTGAAACCATTCGCAAGAATAAACTGCGAACGGTACTTTCTGGATTTACGGTGGCCTTAGGGATTTTTATTTTCATTGTTTTGTTTGGCTTTGGCAATGGGTTAAAAAACAGTTTTAAACAATTTTTTCTGGACGATGCAACGAATACCCTTTTTGTCTATCCAGGACGGACATCCAAACCTTATAGGGGTTTTAAAGCCAATCGTAGAATTGAATTTGAGAACAGTGATTTGAAAGATATCAAGGAAAATTTTAAATTTTTTGTCGAGGACATCACCCCCAGAATCAACAGAAGTGCTAGGGTTCGTTACAAAGGAGAATCCGACAATTATTCCTCTAGAGCCGTAGCTCCTGCCCATCAGTTTATTGAAAAAACCATCATCATGAAGGGTCGATTCATCAATGAAGATGATGTAGCGAACAAAACCAAGAACATTGTAATTGGTCGTTTGGTGGCCCAAGATCTTTTTAAAGATGAAGACCCCATTGGGAAATATTTAGAAATGGCAACCAGTGCTTTTAAAGTGGTTGGAGTATTTCAAGATCAAAGTGGAGATCGAGAGGAGAGACTCATCTATCTGCCTTATACTACGCGTCAACTTTTAGAAAAAAATAACGACAAGGTCAATTCTATTATCGTTAGTTTTCGTCCCGAGCTGGGCTATGCCACAGCCTTAGTTTTTGAAAAACAATTGCGTCTTTTTCTAAAGAACAAAAAAGATATCGATCCAAGAGACAACAATGGTATCAGGATTAGAAATGTAGCCGATCAAATCCAACAAAATCAACAGTTTGCAAGTGTTTTACAAATCATCGTCGCTTTTGTAGGTATAGGAACTTTGATTGCGGGAATTATAGGGATCTCAAATATTATGGTTTTTGTAGTCAAAGAACGCACCAAAGAATTGGGAGTCAGAAAAGCCTTAGGTGCGACCCCAAAAAGCGTGATCGCAATGGTATTGCAAGAATCCATTTTCATCACCGCAGTATCGGGAATGATCGGTATGATAGCCGGTATTGCCCTGTTGAGCAATATGGGGGATCGTTTGGAACAATTTTTTATCATCGATCCTTATGTTGACAATTTAACTGCATTTATCGCAACGATATTACTCATAATTTTCGGAGCCATCGCAGGATATATCCCGGCCAAAAGAGCTGCCGGCATCAAACCCATAGTAGCCTTAAGAGATGAATAGTTTGAAAGTCATTTTCGATTTTGACACTTGGCAGGAGATTTTCGGATCCATTGCCAAAAACAAAACAAGAACGGTCATTACGGTGATCGGAGTCTTGTGGGGTATATTCATTTACATCACCCTTTCGGGAGCGGCCAAAGGATTAGACAACGGCTTTGACCGTGAATTTGAGGACATGGCGATGAATTCCATGTTTGTTTGGCCGCAGCGAACCAGTGTTCCCTATGCGGGATTTAAGGTGGGCAGATACCCTCGATTTACCCTAACCAATGTAGCGCAATTAAAAAAACAAATTCCCGAGATTCAATACATTGCGCCGAGAAATGCCAGAGGTGTTTTTGGAGGCAGCCCCCCGGCAAGTGTCGTTTATAAAGAAATATCCCGCACCTATAATATTTATGGGGATTTTCCAGACTACACCAAAATATCTACCAAAAAAATATACAAGGGCGGAAGATTCATCAACGAGCAAGACCAAGAAAATCAGCGTAAAGTTTGCGTCATCGGTGAACGTACTCAGGAGGAACTTTTTGATGAAAAAGAAAATCCCCTCGGAAAATACATACGAATCAATAACGTTTACTTTCAAGTGATTGGTATACACAAATACCTCGAAGGGGGTGGTTTTGAAACCGATGGTGATATTTTCATCCCTTTTAATACTTTCAGGAACCTATACAACAGTGGAGAAGAAGTCGATTGGTTCACTATCGCCGCCTATGACGATGCCGATGTCGTTGCAGTAGAAAAAAACGTAAAAGATGTTCTTAAAAAAATACACAAAGTAGCCCCGGAAGACGAAAGGGCTTTTGGCTCATTCAATATAGGGGAAGTATTTAATCGTGTTAGTGGCTTTGCCAATGGGATGACTTTTTTGTCACTTGTGGTTGGGTTGGCAACAATATTTGCTGGGGTCATCGGTATAGGAAACATCCTTTTGATTTCGGTTAAAGAACGCACCAAAGAATTGGGTGTAAGACGGGCACTGGGTGCCACGCCCAGTGAGGTAAGGATTCAAATCTTGTTGGAATCTGTTTTTTTAACCGTAATTGCGGGGGTTGTTGGGATCATTTTGGGAGCGGGAGTTTTGGCGATTATCAATCTATTCACCCAAGACTTATCCAATTTCCCATATACCAACCCTACCGTTCCCATACCATTAGTGATCGGTGCTTTGATTACCATGGTGCTGTTAGGAACACTCATTGGATTGATTCCTGCCCAGCGGGCCGTTAGCATTAAACCCATAGACGCATTGAGAGAAGAATAATAAAAACATTTTATCATGAAAATTTTAAAATATATTGCCATTGCTATGCTGGTTTTCGGAGCTGTTTTTGCAACACTCTATTTTATCAAAACCAATAGCAAGCCACTGACCGAATTTGATCTTCAATCCCCAACAATTCAGACCATCGAAAAAAAGACAGTTGTAACAGGAACTGTGATTCCCGAAGACGAAGTTGAGATCAAACCCCAAATTTCTGGGATCATTGACAAACTTTATGTTGAAGAGGGAGATTTGGTTACCAATGGAGATCTCTTGGCTAAGGTAAAAGTTGTTCCCGACGAACAAGCCTTGAATAGTGCTCAAGGAAGGTTGTCAAATACCCTTATTTTGTTGAAAAATGCGGAGGTTGAATTCAAGCGCAATCAATCTTTGTTTGAAAAAGAGATCATTTCAAAGCAGCAATATGACAACGCCAAATTAAATTATGATCAAGCCCAACAGAATGTCCAAAATGCCAGATCTGATTTGCAAATCATCAAACTGGGTTCTGCTGGTGGTTCCTCCATCGCCAATACCAACATCAGAGCTACGGTAGCAGGTACGGTTTTGGAAATTCCTGTTAAAGAGGGAGATCAGGTCATCGAAAGCAATACTTTCAATGCAGGTACGACCATTGCCACGGTAGCCGATTTAAACAAAATGATCTTTGAAGGGAAGGTAGACGAAGCTGAGGTAGCTAAATTGGTCATAGGAATGCCACTTAAAGTTACTTTGGGGGCTGTTCAAGACAAAGAATTTGATGCCCAATTAAAGTTTATTGCTCCGAAAGGTAACGAGGAGCTAGGTACGGTACAATTCAAGATCGAAGGGGATGTTTATTTGGACAACTCCGTTTTTATTCGTGCGGGTTACAGTGCCAATGCTTCTTTGGTATTAGAAAAAAAAGACAGTGTAATGGTCATATCTGAAGCTTTATTGCAGTTTGATAAAATCACGAATAAACCTTTTGTAGAACTAAAAAACGACAAAGGAAATTATGATCGAAAAGACATAGAGTTGGGCATTTCAGATGGAATCAATGTTGAAGTTATCAAGGGTTTGAATATGGATGATCAAATCAAAGTTTGGAATAAAACAGAACCCATTAAAATTGGAGAGGAAGCATCCGAAAATAAATAATTGATCATGAAATTTATATCCCCTATTTTTTCAGTCTTATTTATGTTTATGGGTCTATTGATTCAGTCCCAGACCGCTCCAATGAGTTTGGAGGAATGCATTTTGATGGCAGTAGAGAAAAACATCAGTGTCAAGCAAAGTGAACTTTCTCTCGATGATGCTGCTTTGAATAAAAAAGACGCACAAGGCAATTTCCTACCTTCCTTAAACGCCCAAGCCAACCATTCATGGAATATAGGTTTGAATCAGGACATCACCCGGGGAACTTTGGAGAATCAAACCACCCAATTTACTTCAGTGGGGGCAAGTGTTAACATCGATATATATAACGGTTTTAGAAATTTCAACCAACTGCATCGCGCCAACCTAGCACTTTTAGCCAGCGAATACCAACTGGAAGATATGAAGGATGATGTTCGTCTTATGGTAGCGAATGCTTATTTACAAATCCTCTTCAATATCGAAATTTTGGAGGTTCAAAAATCCCAATTGGAGATCACACGTAGGGACGCAGCGCGTACCCAAGGGATGATTGATGCTGGTACGATGGTGAAATACGATTTACTTGAAATAGAAGCGACCATGGCCACCCAGGAGCAAGGAGTTATTCGAGCCGAAAACAATCTGAGGTTGTCTAAAATTAATTTGGCACAAATGCTTTTGATCACCGATTACGATAATTTTGATGTGGTGTCGATGGACATGGAGGCCCCATTTGGTCAAATTTTATTTCAGAAACCCAAGGATATTTTTGAACAGGCATTAACCCATAGAAAAGACATTAAACTTTCCTTAACCAATATCGCTATTGCTGAGAAGGATATTGAGTTGGCCAAGGGAGCACTTCAGCCGAGTTTAACTGCATTCTATGGCTATAACTCACGAGTATCTTACGCCGATCGGATCACAGGCAATGGGGTATTTACGGATGTTCCAATTGGATTTATTCCCTCTAGTGGAGAGCCAGTTTTGAGGTCTGTAGAGGGCAATAAGGTCATTGGCCCTATGCCTTTTGGTCAGCAATTCGATCGGAACGCTGGACATAATATTGGTGTTAGACTCAATATTCCCATTTTTAATGGAAATGCAACTAGAAACAATGTTGAACGTTCTAAGGTTAATCTGTTGAGATCGCAAAATCAGTTAGAGCAAGAAAAGCTTAATTTAGAAAACAACATTAATCAAGCTTACAATGATGCCGAAGGGGCATATAAATTTTATGAGGCAGCGCAAAAAACCCAGTTGGCACGTAAACGTGCCTATGAAGATGCAGTAAATCGCTTTGAAGCGGGGGTGATGAATATTTTTGATTTTAACCAAATCAAGCAACGGTATGAAGTAGCTGCCTCAGATGTCGTTCGTGCTAAGTTTGATTATATCTTTAAATTGAAAGTATTGGAGTTCTATTTTGGGATTACTCTGAGTTTATAGCAACTGATTTTTCTATTTTTGTAGGGTGAGTGTGATACTTCATATAGAAACCGCAACCAAAAACTGTTCCGTTGCCCTGAGTAAATCGGGAGAGCTATTGGCTTTAAAGGAACACCATTCTGAGAATTTCAGTCATAGTGAGCAGTTGCATGATTTTATCCAAGAGGTAATGAAGCAAGCGCATATGGAAATGTCAGCTCTCGATGCTGTAGCCGTAAGCAAAGGGCCGGGATCCTATACCGGTCTTAGAATTGGAGTAGCCGCAGCCAAGGGGATCTGTTTTGCATTGGATTTGCCACTCATTGGTGTTAATTCCCTTCAGATTTTATCCGAAAAATACACCGAAACAGCTCCGGCCTTTTTATTCCCCATGTTCGATGCCCGTCGTATGGAGGTTTATGTCATGGTGCTTAACGGAAAAAAAGAAGTGATTCAACCCACTTTTAATGAAATCATAACTCCAGATAGTTTTAAAGAATTTTCTAAAGATATCCGTTGGGTTTTTATGGGGGAGGGCGCTGAAAAATGCCGGTCAATTTTTAATGCTTCCCATATCGAATACCGAATAGACATCCGGTATCCCTCCGCAGGGGAGATGGTTCCATTGGCATATGCGGCCTTTCAAGCCAATCACTTTGAAGACTTGGCCTATTTTGAGCCATTTTATCTTAAGGATTTTTACACCACGGCCAAGAAAATAGAGCAATAGGCTATCCGTTGATGGCCTCTACGCTTTCAACTTTGCCCGGAAGCATATCTTTTAATATGTTTTCGATGCCATTTTTGAGGGTAAAAGTAGAGGACGGACAGCCACTACAGGCCCCTTGAAGCACAACCTTAACCCGTTTGTCTGATTCTTCATAGGAGTCAAAGATGATATTGCCACCATCGGAGGCGACAGCTGGCTTGACATATTCTTCGAGAATTTTCACAATTTCCTGCTCCGTTTCATTGAGGTTGGGATTATTGGAGGCGGTAGTTTCTTGTGATTTTTCTTGAAATGAAGGCCCCAAAATGACTTTTTCTTCCTCCAAATATGACTTAATAAAGGCCCTCATGTCCATCACGATCTCGTCCCATTGGGTAGCGTCGTTTTTTGATATGGAAATGTAATTCTCATCCATAAAAACTTCTTTGACATAGGGGAAATTAAATAGCTCCTTTGCCAGAGGCGCATCTTGAGCCGCATCGATATTTTCAAAAGACAATGTTTGCTCCGTAATTTTTTTGTTGGCCACAAATTTCATGGCAGAGGGGTTGGGTGTACTCTCGGCATATACAGTAACGGGTACTTTGGCTGTTTTTTTGACTTGGGTAATGAATTCCCCACCTTCATTGAGGTAATCCTCTATCTGCTCCGCCACTTCTTGTATGACTTCCTCCCACTCTAGAATATCAAAACGCTCTACTATGATTGTACTGTTTTCTATGGCTACCTTTTTGACAAAAGGCAAATAAAAAAGCTGTTTTACCAAAGGAGCATCGGTAGCTTGATCAATATTGATAAAGGTTTGGGAAACCGAAAGATCCAATGGAGGGGTAATGCTGAATTTGGCCAAGGTGGCCCCTTTTTTGCAACTGGCAATGATTTGAATCTCCTTCATCTTTTTTTACAAATTTATAAAAAACAATGCCTAAACAAAGAAAGCTAAGGTTCTTAAATATCAATTTCATAAATTGGTGCATAAACCACAAATATGTTGATCAAGACCGTTAGGGGTTTTACCCCAAAATATGGAATAAACTGCTTTTTTGCCGAAAATGCAACGCTCATTGGCGAGGTAGTGATGGGGGATGATTGTTCGGTATGGTATCACGCTGTGGTTCGTGGCGATGTAAATCGTATTGTTATAGGAAATCGGGTGAATATTCAGGATGGAGCCGTCCTTCACGGTACTTTTGAGAAAGCTGCCACCACCATTGGGAATGATGTTTCCATAGGACATAACGCTATCGTTCATGGTTGCACGATCAAAGATAGGGTTTTGGTTGGCATGGGAAGCATCATAATGGACGATAGTGTTGTGGGATCCAATAGTATAATTGCTGCTGGGAGCGTATTGCCTAAAAATACGATTGTAACCGAGGGGAGTGTTTATGCAGGCGTTCCTGCCAAAAAGATCAAAGAGATCAGTCCGGAATTACAAAAAGGTGAAATCGAACGTATCGCTGCCAATTACATACATTATGCCTCTTGGTTCAAATAGGGCAAAAAAAAACTCCCGAGATCGGGAGTTTAAATTTAAAAAAAGGCTTATTAAAAACCAAGTTCTTTTTTGACGTCGGCCATGATGTCTTTGCCTTTCGCAATAATGACACTTCCACCGGCTGAGGAATCCAAAACATAATCATATCCCATAGCACCTGAGACTTTGTCAATAGCCGCTTTTGCTTTGTCAATCAAAGGTTTCATCATATCAACCGATTTCTTCTGAAGCTCTTGGGAAACGGTTTGTTGAAACTCCTGAATATTTTTTTGCATCCCTTCCAATTCCTTCTGACGAGCTTGATTGGTGATCTCTGTTTGGTTGGCTGCATCGGCAGCATAGGTTTGCGCTTTGGTTTGGAATTCTTTGTAAGTATTTTCCATTTCAACGGTATAAGACTCTTCCAACTTTTTTAATTCTTTTTGCGCTGCGATAACCTCAGGCATTTCACTAATTAATTTTTGAACCTCTATATGGGCAACTTTCGCTTGGGCAGTAACCACAGATATCGGAGCAAATAGAAATAAAAAAGGTAATAATAGTTTTTTAGTATTTCTCATGGGTTTATAATTTTCGATTTTTAATTACTTACTCCATCCAGTACTTTTTTGGCGGAGTTTATTTTTTCTTTTCTTTCTTTAATTCTTTCTTGGACCTGAATTTTTCTTAGAACCAGGTCGCTAATATCGTAATTTTTTGCAGAATACAACATAATAACATCAGAAGATCGGTCAAATACAAAATCATACTTTCTCTCTTTTGCAATATCTTGAACGATGCTTAAAATTTGGTCTTGTACTGGTTTGAGCAATTGATTTTTTTGGATCATCATATCTCCATTAGGGCCAAACCTTTTCTCTTGTAGCGAGACGACTTCGGCGGCAAAATCTTTGATTTCCAGCTCACGATCGGCAATGAGTTCTGGGGTGAGCAGTATTTTTTCAACGGCAAACTGGTCTTCGATCCTTTTGAGTTGGAGTTTTTTTACTTCAATTTCTTTTTTCCATTGGGCAATTTTCTCGTCCAACAGAAGATTGGCAGTTTTGAACTCCTTGTTTTGACTCAATATGACATCCATGTCGATATAAGCGATGCGCGCTCCCCTTTGTGAGTGAGCTTTTATGCTCATTATACAAAGGACTATGGATAAAAAAAACTTTGTTTTCATGATGAAGTGGAACCCGTTTACTAATTAATGAACGAAAAAAAGAACAGATTATTTTGGGGTTGCCTTAACAGGGTACTCAAAATTGCTGTCCAATGATAAAATGTGTTTCCCAACCATTGGCCTGGTCTGAATTCAAATTGGAACTGTCAAATCCATAACCAAAATCGATTCCAAGTAGCCCAAATGCTGGCATAAAGATTCTTACTCCCATTCCTGCAGAGCGTTTCGAATTAAAAGGATTGAATTCTCTAAAACTGTCATAGCCATTACCCGATTCCAGGAAGGAAAGCGCAAAAATGGAGGCACTGGGTTTTAGGGTGATGGGATAACGCAACTCAAAGGTAAATTTGTTGTACAAAAGAGAACCGTCTCTACTGGACAGGGATTGGTTTTTATACCCCCTGAGAGCAATGGTTTCCCTTCCGTCTAATGCATAATTTTGCATGCCATCCCCTCCGAGATAAAACCTTTCAAAAGGAATGCTTCCACGGTCTTGATTATAGGCTCCGATAAATCCGAAGTCCGTTTGTGCTTTTAACACCAGTTTACCAATGATACTGGTGTACCATTCCCCGCTGAACTTGAGTTTGTAGTATTCCAACCATCTGAATTTTTCTTGGTCGATTTTTGCAACATCAGGATCTCCATTGGGAAGTTGAAATTCCCTTTGGTTTTCCAAATCACTAAAATCGATACCATTAATGAGGGAGTAGGGGGGAGTGAGCTTGGCACTGATGGTAAATTTTGACCCTCCAACAGGGAAAATGGGGTTGGTGTAGGTATTGTTTCTCATCAATGCGATGTTGTAGTTGAGGTTGTTGGCACTCCCGTCTCCAAAAGTAAACAGCCCAGTGTAGTAATTATTCAGATCGTAGTACTGATAGGCAATGGATTGAGATAAGGTAAAGAAGTCATCGGGTACTTTCAACCTTTTGGCCAGTCCGAGACTCAAACCACTGATTTGAAAATATTGACTTTCATCTGCCCTTCCTGTTAGAAAGTCATATCGGTATTGGATGGTATGAGACAAAGAAGTAGAAAACTGAACCGGTTCCCTGCCCCCCAACCACGGTTCTGCAAAGCTAAAACTATAGGTGCTAAAGAATTGGCTGGCTTGTAACCTCAAGCTCAAACTTTGGCCATCTCCCATTGGCAGTGGCTTGTAGGTGTCAAAATTAAAAATGTTCTTGAGCGAAAAATTGTTAAAGGAAAGACCTAAAGTTCCAATGAATCCGCCTCCGCCATATCCTCCTTGAAGCTCTATTTGGCTCGCTCCGGCCTCAACCAATCCATATTCAATGTCCACTGTGCCTGCGTTGGGGTCAACATTTTTAAATTGAGGATCAATATTTTCTGCATCAAAAAAACCAAGTTGTCCCAATTCCCGCACAGTTCTGACCACCATATCCTTGCTGTAAAGCTCACCGGGTTTGGTTCGCAATTCTCTGTAGATCACATGATCGTTGGTCTTGGTGTTTCCAACTACCGAAATTTTATTAAAGCTTGCCAGTTTTCCCTCGTTGATCCGGATTTCAAAATTGATCGTATCATTTTCCGCACTGACCTCCACAGCATTGATGGTGGAAAAGAGGTAGCCGTTGTTTTGATATAAATTGGTCAGGTCGTTGGCATCGGGTTTTTCATCAGCGATACGCTTTTTTAACAACACACCATCGTAGGGGTCTCCTTTTTTGATTCCCAAAACTTGATTGAGTTGAAAATCACTGTATACAGAATTTCCCAAGTAAGACACATCACCAAAATAATAGCGATTGCCCTCCTCCATTTCAAAATTAATAGAAATGCTGTTGTTGTCATTGATCAAAATCGTGTCTTTAATTATTCTAGCATCTCGGTATCCTTTTTCTTTGTAGAAATCCAATAAGTTCTGTTTGCCTTCATCATAGTCTTCCTCTATGAATTTGGATTTTTTCCAAAATCGTAAGGGAAATTTCTTTTTGGTTTTTTTGAGTTTTTTACGGAGAGTGAAGTCTTTAAAAATCTCATTTCCCTCAAAATTAATGTCCTGTATCTTCACTCTTTCTCCCAAATCCACATTGACCACCATTTTATAAGTGTTGGCTTTGAGGCTGTCTTCGATGGTGTTAAAAGCCACTTTCGTATTGAGAAAACCTTCCTTTTGGTACTTAGTTATAATGTAATTCTTGGTATTGGTCAAGAAGCTCTCCGACAGTTTTTTTCCCGCTTTTAGCTCTGTTTCGTCTAATAGTGGTTCAATTTTTCCTTTTTTGAGGCCGTTGATCTTAACCTCGCTTAGCGTAGGCAACTCCTCGATTTGGATTTCCAACGCCACTCGATCCCCATTGATTTCGGTGATATAGAAGTTAATGTCACTAAACAATTGCAAGTTCCACAACTTATTGACTACTGCACTGATTTCATCTCCAGGTATATTAATTTGCTGTCCTTTTCTTAGTTGGCTGTAGGAAATAACGGTCTGATCACTAAAATTTTTAATTCCACTGACCGTAATGGTATCAATGGTATAAAGTTTGCCCTTTACATACTCATCCAGATTCTGAGCCTGGGCAGAGAAAAAACTCAAAAAGAAAAATGAGCACAATGCTGTTCCCAATCGGATAAAAGACTTACCCAATAAGTTGCTTACTTGTCTTTCCAAATCTTCGTTCTCTTTTTTGGTAATTGATTATTGCTTTATGCAAATCTTCTTTTGTAAAATCAGGCCACAGCACCTCTGAAAAATAGAGTTCAGCATAGGCAACCTGCCATAACATAAAGTTACTGATTCTTTTTTCTCCGCTGGTTCGAATAAGCAAATCCACATCGGGCAAATCGCAGGTGTAAAGATGCTCATTAATAACGGATTCGTCAAGATCTTCGGGGGAAATTATATTATTTTTAACCTTGTCGGCGATTTGTTTCAGTGTGTTGGTAAGCTCCTCTCTACCGCCATAACTCAATGCCAAGGTCAGGGTCATTTCATTGTTGTTTTGGGTTTGATTGACCACATATCTCAATTCCTCTTGAACAAAATCAGGGAGTTGATCGATATTTCCGATCACCTTTAATTTGATTCGGTTTTCGAGTAATTTTTCAAATTCACTCCTCAAAGTATTGACGAGTAATTTCATCAAAATGCCTATTTCCTCTTGGGGTCTGCTCCAGTTTTCGGTTGAAAAAGCATACAGGGAAAGGTATTCAATTTTGAGCTGAATGGCTTCCTCCACCACCTCCTGTACCGCTCTCACTCCATGAGAGTGGCCTTGAACTCTATTTTTTCCTTTTTTTTCTGCCCAACGGCCGTTGCCATCCATAATGATGGCGAGGTGTTTTGGCAAATCATTTTTAAAGTCGCTCATGATCATTCTTTACAATAACACGGCAGATCGCCAAAGGTAAATGAAAATGTTAAACCAGTAAAAACAAACCAGTCATTATTATTTAAATTTCCAAACATTAGGGGGTTGGGTAAATTGTTCTCAGTCTCAGGGGCACTGCCATCCAAGTTATCGGTCATGCTATATCGGACCCCAATTTCGAAGCCCAAAACCACAAAGGGAGACAGATTGGTTTTGACCCCCACAATGCCGGGGAAGACTATATCCCCCCCTTTTCCATATTCAACCGTTTCAAAAGTATTGGGTTCGTGGTAAAACAAATTATAACGGATGAAGCCTGCTCCTAAAAATAAGTAGGGACTCCAAGCTCTATCACTTCCGTGTAAGTTAAAATCAATATAGTTGATCTCAGCACCAACGGAGAACTCCATAATTTGATTTTCAAATCTGAACCTGCGATTGAAACGCGCAAAATCTGCAGGCGAGTAGTCACTTTTGGTTAGATTCATGAACATGGCGTTGGCCCTAAGTGAATAGCGAGTGGTTCGGTTCCATTTGTAGACCAATCCAACAGCTGGATTTTCGGGAAAAACAAAGTAAGTTGCTCCAATATCCCCCACATAATTCCCTCCACCAATAAAAGCACCCAGCTCGTGAAATTGTGCACGAGCGTGGAAAGAAAAACAGAAGAGAGCGACAAGAAACCACAACCTTTTCATTGGATTTTGGGGTATAACCATTAGGGGCATTAAACAAAGCTGTTATATCCATACTTTTAAACTAAAAAATGTGATATTTATTGCCTATTTCGGGCATCATAACCCCAAAAAAGTTTGTCGCGAAGGGTCTTAAAATAATTGTCTCCATCCAGTTCGATGGTAAAGACGGAAAAAGGGGCTTTTTTGATACGGATCAAGGTACCGTTGTCCACTGTAAAAATTCTAGAATCCAAAGACAATAAATGATCTTCTCCTCGTCCATCTACACTGATTTCTATTTCCGCTTTATCAGGAACCACTAATGGTCTGATATTCAAATTGTGAGGAGCTATTGGATTGAGTACAATTCCTTCGGTTTCTGGAGTCAAAATGGGTCCTCCGCTGCTTAAAGAATAGCCCGTTGATCCCGTGGGAGTGGCAATGATCAGGCCGTCGGCCCAATAGGTGGTCAGAAATTCCTTGTTAATTTGGGTGGCGATGCTCAACATGGCCGTTGTGTTTTTTCGGTTGATGCTGATCTCATTCAGTGCATAACCAAATTGGTCAATTTCTAGGGATGGAGTGGAGAGTTCCACAGCCAGTAACGTCCGTTTGACCAATTTGAATTTTTCATCAAAAAATTTGTCCAAGGCCTCATTGAGGGATTCTTTTTGCAGACTGGTCAAAAACCCCAATCGTCCGGTATTGATCCCCAGTATGGGAGTTTCGGTATCTTTTACAAAGGGGATAGAACGCAATAATGTACCGTCACCTCCAATGGAGAATAGATAATCGTGATCTGGGTTGAGGGTAGCTTTGGCATCGAAAGCATTGTACTTTTGGGATTCCTCAGGAAGGTACAGCGTCAGTCGGCTGTCCAGTGTCATTCGGTGGCCTTTTTCTTCCAAATACCCAATGGTAGCTTTTGCAAACTCTATCGTTGCAGGGGTATCAAAAGCGCAAAAAACAGCAATATTCATCCCGAAAGCTTAGGGTGTAAAATTACAAAACTTTATTGGGTGAACCTTTTGATAGGGGAAATTTAGCCGTTGCCACCAATAGTTCTTAATTTTGCGGTTTAAATCGAAATCATGACCCAGTTAAGTGTAAACATCAATAAAATTGCAACGCTCAGGAATTCCCGTGGGGGGAATGTTCCCGATTTGCTGCAAGTAGCAACCGATTTACAAAAATTCGGCGCCCAAGGCATTACGGTTCACCCGCGGCCCGACCAACGTCATATCCGATATGATGATGCTTTGGCCTTGCCCAAGGTCTTGACGACCGAATTTAATATCGAAGGAAATCCCATACCCAAATTCATTGATTTGATCACTCGGATCAAACCCGATCAGGTCACTTTGGTCCCCGATGCCGAGGACGCTATTACCTCCAATGCAGGTTGGGATACCATCAAAAACAAAGACTTTCTTGTTGAGGTCATCAGTGAGTTTAAAAGTCACGGTATTCGTACCTCCATTTTTGTAGATCCCATAGCGGAAATGGTCAAAGGGGCAGAAAAAACCGGAACCGACCGTATCGAATTGTATACCGAAGCCTATGCCCACCATTATAAAAAAAATCCACAAAAAGCTGTAGCACCCTATACCGAGGCGGCCATCGTAGCCAATGATCTCGGCATCGGGATCAATGCCGGTCATGATTTGAATTTGGAAAACACTGCTTTTTTTGCGCAAAATATTCCCCAACTTTTGGAGGTCTCCATCGGTCATGCACTGGTGAGCGAATCCCTCTATTTGGGTTTTGAAAATGTCGTTCCCATGTATTTGCAACGGCTGAGTTAATGGATCTCTTACACTCCAACATCATCGGCTCAGGAGACAATCATTGGATCATATTGCACGGCTTTTTGGGAATGGGAGACAACTGGAAAACCCATGCCAAAAACCTTGCCGAAAAAGGCTATTGCGTTCACTTGGTCGATCAGCGTAATCACGGCAGGAGCTTTTGGAGTGATGTTTTTGATTACGACACTATGGTCGAGGATTTGCGTTTTTATATGGATCATCACGGATTGGATCAAGTGATTTTATTGGGGCACTCCATGGGCGGTAAAACAGCGATGGGTTTTGCACTGGCCCATCCGGATCGCGTTCAAAAATTGATTGTTGCGGATATCGCTCCCAAATATTATGCCCCCCATCACCAGCAAATATTGGCGGGACTGAGCAGCTTGAATTTTCAGGAGATCTACTCCAGAACAGTCGCTGCCGAGCATTTAGAACAATATATCCCCGATGGCGGTACCCGTCAGTTTTTACTTAAAAACTTGTATTGGGTTTCCGAGGGGCAACTCGGGCTACGGGTGAATATTGCCGTTTTAAAAAATGCTGCAGAGGCCATAGGTGCTGCCATTTCGTCCGAAAAAACCTTCCCAGAACCGACCCTTTTCCTTTATGGGGAACACTCCAACTACATCGATCCACCTGCTGATAAGGAGTCGATTTTAGAGGCTTTTCCCAAAGCAGAACTAAAGGAAATTAAGAGCGCCGGACATTGGTTGCATGCCGAGCAACCCCAAACTTTTTTTGATATATTGATGGATTGGTTGTCTTAGCAAGCGAGTAAAGAAATACAGCAGTTCAAATGACTTTTTTAAGGTCAGTCTAATCCACCTTACAATAAAAATAACAGTAATTCAAATTAAAAAAACAGGAACTTTAACATCTTTTAAATCAATAGTTTACTAGCTATATTTATTAAAAATAAATCAATCCCATCCAATGGTTTTTAAAATAAAACGACCTTTTATTTTTATATTTTTTACAATCAAACCCTATAATGTGATAAAATATAACAAAAGGTTATATTGCTTATCTGACCCTTTATTTTTGCTCCGTTATGATCAAAGTCCATATTCGAAAGGCCGAAAAATCCGATGCTGCGTCCATTTTATTTTTGATTCGTGAGTTGGCGATTTTTGAAAAGGAGCCACAGGCGGTTATCGTTACACAGGCTCAAATTGAAAGAGATGGTTTTGGAGACCGTCCTTTGTTTGAATGTTTTGTTGCCGAGGTGGCCGATCAAGTGGTGGGAATGGCCCTCTACTACCCGCGTTATTCGACTTGGAAAGGCCCTACTTTTCACTTGGAGGATTTGATCGTAACAGAGCCGATGAAGGGCAAGGGCATTGGTACCCAATTGTACAAGGCCTTTATAGAGTATGCCCATGAAGTGGGGGTAGAGCGGGTCGAATGGGCCGTTTTGGATTGGAACCTTCCGGCCATTGAGTTTTATCAAAAAAGTGGTGCTACTGTTTTGGACGATTGGAGAACCGTCCAAATGGACAAAAAAAGCATCGAACACTATATTGCAAAAATCAATTCAGTAAAATGAAAGTATTTAAGTTTGGAGGCGCCTCTGTCAAAGATGCCGCAGGGGTCAAAAACGTAGTAAACGTATTACAACATACCGGTTTTGAAGACACCTTGATTGTGGTGTCGGCCATGGGCAAAACCACCAATGCCCTAGAGCAAGTGGTAGATTCTTTTTTTGAAAACAAAGAAAAGTTTCCCCATGACCTCCAAATGGTCAGGGAAAATCACCAGCGCATCATTGGGGATTTGTTCCGTTCGGAGAGTAATGAGATCACCAAAAAAGTGGATACGTTTTTTGATAGGGTTTTGGATTTTCTAAACTCCACTGATGCTGAGGAATACAGTTTGGTTTACGATCAAGTGGTCAGTGTGGGGGAGTTGGTTTCCACGACCATCATTAGTGATTATATGCAATATCAAGGCATGGAAAACCATTGGTTGGATGCCCGCGAGTGCATCAAAACGGATGCCTATTTCCGGGATGCCAATTTGTACTGGACGGAAACCGAGGCTTCAGTTCAGGCGGCAGTTGCAGGAAAAAGCACTTTGATCTCCCAAGGTTTTATTGGTAGTGCGCCCAATGGCATGACCACGACCCTGGGTCGGGAGGGATCCGATTACAGTGCCGCTATTTTTGCCTATGTTCTGGATGCCAAATCGGTGACCATTTGGAAAGATGTTCCAGGGGTATTGAATGGTGATCCCAGAAAGTTTAGCGATACGGTGTTGTTGCATCAAATCTCCTATCGCGAGGCCATCGAATTGGCTTTTTACGGGGCATCGGTCATTCACCCAAAAACCTTACAGCCTCTCCAACGCAAAGAAATCCCCCTCTATGTAAAATCCTTCGAAAATCCCGAGGATCCGGGAACCGCCGTATCTAAGGGAAAAAGCCTTGATCCACCGGTACCCTGTTATATTGTTAAAAATGATCAGACTCTATTGAAGTTGTCCTCTAAGGACTTTTCTTTTATTGTTGAGGAAAACATCAGTGAGATTTTTGCACTTTTGCACCAATACCAAATGCGTGTGGAGATGATCCAAAACTCTGCCATCAGTTTTTCCATATGTATCTATAACAAATACAATAAATTGGAACCGCTGCTGGAAGCCTTATCGTCTAAATTTAAGGTGGAGCTTACCGATGGGGTTTCGCTCTATACCATTCGTCATTTTGACAAGCCTGCCATCAACTTTATTAAAAATAAGGTGGGTGAAATTCTTTTGGAACAAAGAACCCTCCATACGGCACAGTTTGTGGTTAAGGAGCAAGACTAAAAAAAGAGTTTTTTTACCTTCTCAACGATAGTCGTGGCGAGTTTTAGGTGACTTTCACGGGTCCATCCGGCAACATGCGGACTGAGCAGTACGTGGTCGGCCTCCATTAAATATTGTAGTGCAGGCGGCAATTTCCCTCCCTTAAAGATGGAGGAGAATGATCGGGTTTCGTATTCCAATACATCCAATCCGGCGCCTATGATTTTTCGGGATTTTAATCCAGCGACCAAGTCTTCTGTAACTACTGCCGACCCTCTGGCGGTATTTAACAGCCAAAAGGGGTGGGCCATATTTGCTATGAATGTTTTATCGATCATGCCACGGGTCAGCTCGGTTTGTGGGGTGTGGAGGCTGATGATTTCACATTCGGCTTGAAGTGTTTTCCAATCCACTTGTCGGGCGTATTCATCCTCCACATTTTCCAAAATATCGTAACAGAGGGTGTTGACAGTAAACCCCGAGATTTTTTTGGCGAAGCTTTTCCCGGTGTTTCCATAACCGATGATGCCCACGGTTCTGCCAGAGAGTTCCCAACCCCGGTGGCCCTCCCGATCCCATTGACCAGATTGAATGGAGGCATGACCTGCTTTGAGTCGGTTCATCAGAGACAACAGCATTCCCAAGGCGTGTTCTCCAACCGCATTTCGATTGCCCTCGGGGGCATTGATCAAATGAATATTTCGAGATTTAACCGCTGGGACATCTATGTTTTCTAGTCCTGCTCCTACACGACCAATGAATTTTAGTTTTTTGGCTTGGGCCAAAAAAGTTTCGTCTATGGGGTATTTGCTCCGGATGACCAGCCCGTCGTATTGATCTAATTTGGCCATGATTTCATCGAGTGAATTGGTATAGGCCAGATCGTTTTGAAACCCCAAGGCTTGCAGTCCCTCAACAAGGGCAGGGTGGTTTTCCTCAAGGTGTAAAACTTTCATGATGTACATTTAGAAGCCTAAAAAGATTTTGGCCATATAAAAGAAAAGGAAGATTCCAAAGATATCGTTAGCAGTGGTGATAAAAGGCCCGGTGGCGATGGCTGGGTCAATCCCTCTCTTGTTGAGGATGATGGGAACAAAGGTACCGATCAGGGCGGCAATGATGATCACGCCCATCATGGATCCGGCAATGGTGAGGCTGATGCTGAGGTCTTGTTGGATGATAAAGCCAAAAATGATCAGGATCAAGGCCAAAGCCAAGCCATTGATCAGGCTCAATCCTATTTCTTTAAAAAGCAGATTCAATAGTGATCCTTTGACCACGTTATTGGCCAGACCTTGTACGATAATGGCGGAGGATTGCACCCCCACATTTCCGGCCATGGCTGCGATGAGTGGGGTATAGAAAAACAAGCTTCTGAGTTCGGGCAGTTCCATCACTTGCTCAAAATCTTGAAGGATAAACACACTGCCCAGACCGCCCAGGAGTCCGAGAAAGAGCCAGGGCAAGCGGGCTTTGGTGAGTTCGAAAATACCGTCATCGGCTTCAACATCATTGGAAATACCAGCTGCCAATTGGTAGTCTTTTTCGGCTTCTTCCTTGATCAAATCGACGATATCGTCAATGGTGATGCGTCCCATGAGTTGTTTTTTGTGGTTGACCACAGGGATAGCTTCCAAGTCGTATTTGGACATGATGTCTGCGACTTCCTCTCCGGGTTGATCAACAGTTACATAGTCCACATTGGGGATGTAGATGTCTTTGACAATGGCCCTGGAATTGGCAGTGATGAGGTCTTTGAGGGAAAGACGCCCTTTGAGTACATTGTTTTCATTGACCACATAAATGGAGTGAACCCTTGTTACTTCCTCTGCTTGTGCCCGCATGGCATTGAGGCATTTGAGCACGCTGAGTCCTTCTTCTACTTTTACCAGTTCCTTTGCCATGAGTCCTCCCGCGGTGTTTTCGTCGTATTTTAGTAGTTCTCGAATGTCCTCGGCATGCCCCGAATCAGTGATTTGTGACATGACGCGTTCTTGGCGCTCCTCGGGCAGCTCGCCGATAAGGTCGGCGGCATCGTCTGTGTCCAACACTTCAATTTCCTCGGCAATTTCTTTTGCGGAAAGGTTTTCTAAGATGCCCTCTCGGATGTCTTCATCGACTTCGGCCAAAGCATCTGCTGTTTTTTCACTGTCCAGTAGTTTGACAAGATAGGTGGCTTGTGGGGTGGACAACTCATCAATGATCTCCGCTATATCAGCATAGTGGAGGTCTTCGAGGGTTTTTTGCAGTTTTTTGTCTGCCCCATTTTCGATCAACTCCTCAATGGTCTTTATTCCCCTCTTGTCGATTTCAAATTTTGGCATTTCCCACTTTTTTGGTCAGTTCGATGAATGCTGCAGCCGAAAGTTTTTCTGGTCGCAGGTCAAAGATACTATCTTCTAAAATATCTTTTGGGATATTCAAACTTTTAAGGCTGTTTCTCAAGGTTTTTCTACGCTGTTGAAAAGCAGTTTTTACCACTTGGAAGAGTAATTTTTCGTCAAAATCAATGGTCAGATCGGTTTTCTTTTTGAGAGAGATCACCCCGGAATCTACTTTGGGTGGGGGCGTAAAAACCCCTGGAGAAACATGGAAATGATATTGGGTATGGTAATAGGTTTGACATAATACAGATAGGATTCCATAGGCCTTGGTACCGGGTTTTTCACAGATTCTTTGCGCCACTTCTTTTTGAAACATTCCTGCAAAAAAGGGGATGGTTTTTCGGTGTTCTAGTGCTTTGAATAGGATTTGACTGGAAATATTATAGGGGAAATTACCGATTATGGCAAATTCGTTTTGACCGAAAATAGGAGAAAGCTCCATTTTAAGGAAGTCCTCGTGGAGTATTTTTTCTTTGATCTCCGGGAATTTTTGGCTGAGGTAGGTAATGGATTCAGTATCAATTTCAACCAACTTTAGGTGCTTAACGTTGGGGATCAGGAATTGGGTCAGTATGCCCATACCAGGGCCAATTTCCATTACATGTTCACAATTTTGATCTTGTAGTAAGTCCGCAATTTTTTGCGCGATGTTGAGGTCATTCAGAAAATGTTGTCCTAATTTTTTTTTAGGATGTACAGCTCTCATCGGTATTCTTTTTAAACATTTAATAGGTTACTGTCACTAGAGGCTACTATAAATGATCATGGATCAATCGATTATTTCAAATCCGGTATAGGGGACCAATGCTTTTGGGATATTGATGCCATTGGGGGTTTGATTGTTTTCTAGCAATCCCGCTATCACCCTTGGGAGGGCCAATGCACTCCCGTTTAAGGTATGAACGGCTTGTTTTTTTCCATTTTTATCTTTGTAACGCAATTGTAACCGTTCGGATTGAAAGCTATTGAAGGTAGAGACCGAGCTGATCTCCAACCATTTTTTTTGAGCGGTAGAATACACCTCAAAATCGAAGGTCAAAGCAGCGGTAAAACCAAGGTCACCTCCGCATAGCTTGAGTATGCGGTAGGGCAATTCCAATGCTTCAAGTATCTCTTTGACATGCGCAACCATTTGATCCAAAGCTGCTCTAGAGTTTTGAGGTTCTTCGAGTCGAACGATTTCCACTTTGTCAAATTGATGCAGTCGATTAAGCCCTCTAACATTGGCTCCATAACTCCCTGCCTCCCTGCGAAAACAAGGGGTATAGCCAGTTAGGCAAATGGGTAAATCTTTGGCCTCTAGGAGTTGGTTTCTAAAAAGGTTGGTCAGCGGAACCTCAGCCGTGGGGATGAGGTAGAGGTTATCTTCTTGTACATGATACATTTGCCCCTCCTTGTCAGGTAATTGTCCAGTTCCGAATCCGGAGTCTTCGTTTACCAAATGGGGCACTTGAAACTCGGTGTAACCGGCCGCCGTATTTTTATCTAAAAAAAACTGAATGAGCGCCCTTTGGAGTTTGGCGCCTTTGCCTTTGTAAACTGGAAAGCCTGCTCCGGTAATTTTGCTGCCCAAGTCAAAATCGATGAGATCGTATTGGGTCGCCAATTCCCAATGGGGGAGGGCATTGGCGTCGAGATCAGGGACACTTCCTGCGCTGAATATTTCTTCATTGTCTTTTTCGGAATTACCAGAGGGAACGCTTTCGTCGGGAACATTGGGGATTTGAGTGCGCAGGGACAATAAATGAGCCTCTATGTTTTGTAACTTTTCTTGTAGGGTTTTGGAAGTGGCTTTGAGCGATCCGGTCTCTTTCTTGAGTGCATTGGCCTTTTCTGTTTCTCCCGATTTGAACAAACCCCCAATTTCTTTGGCCAGTTGGTTGCTTTTGGAAAGGGTCTCGTCCAGTTGGGCCTGAAGTGACCGTCTTTGTTGATCTACTTCTAATAATTCATCAATAATTTCGGGTTGGGGAAAATTTCTTTTGGCCAATCCCTCCTTTATTTTTTGGGATTGTTCTCTCAGGTATGTAAGCGCTAACATAGGATTGAATTTTCGTTGTAAAGGTAGCAGAAACCAATCGATTAATAAGGATTTAACGGTATTTTGGAATCAAATCAGTACAACTTTTTTGGTCCTTTACAAGTTGTTTCTTTAAGGACTCTAAGGAATCAAATTTTTGTTCGTCTCTTATTTTTTCCAATAGTTCAATGCTGAGTTTTTGATCGTAGAGATCCTGATGGAACCCAAAAAAATGGCTTTCAATTTGGGTTTTTTTTCCTGAAACGGTTGGTCTTTTTCCAATGTTCATCATCCCAAAATAATCCTTTCCTTGATGGTTAGACCGCACTAGGTAAACTCCATTTTGAGGGAGGAGTTTATACTCTTCTTGAATGTTTAAATTGGCTGTAGGGTAACCGATTTCCCTTCCGATCTTGTCTCCTTTTACGATGATCCCACTCAAGGAAAAGGGCCTGCCCAAATATCGGTTGGCTTTGGCGACCTTTCCAGTTTGTATGGCATTTCTCACCTTTGTGGAACTTACTGCGATGGATTCAATGTCTTGGGCGGGGATTTTTTCAACCGAAAAGTTATAATCCAACCCAAATTGTTTTAAATCTTCGACTGTGGCTTCCCTGTTTCTACCAAAGCGATGATCGTAGCCAATGATGAGTTTTGAGATGTTGAGCCCATTGACCAAAACATCTCGGGTATATTCCAGAGCGGTCATCCTTGAGAAATCGAGAGTAAAGGGTTGAACAATCAAAACCTCTACCCCGAGCTGGCTTAAAATTTTCTTCTTTTCCTCCAGGGTATCAATCATCTTGATGCTACTGTCTTTTTGTAAAACCATCCTCGGATGGGGGAAAAAAGTAAGCACTAGGGCACATAAATTCTTCTTCTTTGCCTCAGACACAAGATTATTTATGATTTTTTGGTGTCCGATATGAACCCCATCGAAAGTACCGATGGTCAGAATACTAGATTTTTTGGGATTATAGTTTTCAATATTATGGATGACCTCCATTGATTATCTCAATATTTGTTAAAAGTACGTTTAAATTACTTTATCATTAATATTGTTTTTTTAATTTCAAAGAAATTTTGAAATCTAATTTGAAGTTACTTCACTTTTCGCTGAGTGTATTTGTTTTTCTTCTGATGGTTGGATTAAAGGCAAGTGCGCAGCAATTTTGGTCGCTCGCTCCGGAATCTCCCATAGGTCATTTGCCATTATCAGATCAAGAGGGAAGGCTTTATTTGGATTTAAATGCTGATGCATTTAATGTGCAGTCTTATTCAAAATCCACCATTGCCAGCCAAGCCGATGAGGATATCGAAATGATTTTGCCCAATGAATTTGGTGAGCAAGAAGTTTTTGAGCTTCAAAAAGTGGCGGTTTTGACTCCCGAGCTTCAGTCCCAATACCCCCTTATTAGAACTTATGTGGGAAAGAGTAAAAAACGTCCCTACTTGAGGGTCAGGTTGTCCCATACGCCAATAGGCATCAATGCATGGATGAGATATCCAAATGGAGAAAGTCGATTTCTTCAACCCACAGGAGGGGTTAAAAATCGATACATTTCCTATTTGCGCGGTGCTGAAAGCAGTGGTGCTGTGGATTTGATTTGCAGCACGCCGTATAAAGAAAATTGGCTAAAGGGAGATGCCCCCAAAATCAGCAATAAAAGCGCACGTAGCGCCAATGCGGGAGATATTCGAACCTTTCGGTTGGCAATTTCTGCCACGGGAGGATATACCGGTTTTTGGGGAGATGATGACCCCAGTAACGGAACCAACAGAGAGGATGCCTTGGCAGCTGTGGTCAGCACCATTAATAGGGTCAATGAAGTTTTTGAATCGGAATTGGCGATTCATTTGGAGTTGGTTTCGGGAATTGATTTGATTTATGATAATGTAGATACTGATCCGTACAGTAGTGATTTGAATCAGGAGGCACAAAATAACTTGGACGAAGTATTGGGTGCTGAGAATTATGACATAGGTCACTTGTTTGCTTATGCCAGGGATGGAGGAAATGGCAATGCTGGAACAGTAGGAAGTGTATGTAAGAATGGCATTAAAGGGGGGGCTTTTAGTGCGCATCCCTTTCGTGGGACTAGAGATGATCCTTTTTTGAATGATCATTTCGATATCGATTATGTAACCCATGAAATGGGACATCAGTTTGGGGCTTTTCATACCTTTTCGCACGCAAATGAATTCGTAGGATTCAGTTCCGAACCGGGAAGTGGATCCACCATCATGGGCTATGCCGGATTGGTGGGTCTGGATAATGTACAACGCCATAGCGACCCTTATTTCCATTACTATAGCCTTCAAAATATCGAAGCATATTTGGAAAGATACAGTTGCTATACCACTACAACCAATGACAATCAAGCACCAGTTGTCGATGCAGGGCTGGACTATGTTTTGCCCATTGGAACCGCCTACGAATTGAGCGCAACGGCAACCGATCCGGACGGTGATGCGTTGTTTTATTGCTGGGAGCAGTTGGACAGTGGTTTGGTGGATGCTTCCAATTTTGGTCCCTACAATCACTCGGGTGCCCAATCTAGATCTTTACCACCCACCAATCACCCCAAGAGAATTATTCCAAAGATGGAAATGGTTTTGTATGGAAATTTAACGATGTCCAATCCCAGTATCAATTCGGCTTGGGAGACGGTTTCCTTGGTCGATAGGACTTTGACCTGGGGGGTAACGGTAAGAGACCGCTACCCATCAAACCAGGAGGGCAAAGGGAGGATAGCCTCTGATGTAAAAGTTCTCAAAGTCCACTCCGATGCAGGTCCATTTGCGATTGAATCACAAAATGAAGCGGGTATCCATTGGCAGGCCGGCTCAAGGCAAACGCTATTGTGGGATGTGGCTCAAACCGATCAGCCTCCCATCAACACACAAAATGTTTCCATTTTATTATCTACCGATGGGGGTATTACTTTTGACCGTACTTTGCTTTCGTCCACCCCCAACGACGGGGAGGAGACCATTACTGTTCCAGGCGGAATTGCTTCTGACCGAGTTAGGATTAAAATCGTTCCCGATAATTCGATTTATTTTACGGTGAATACTCAAGACCTCACGGTCAGTGCTTCTCCTTTTGTTTTGACTTTCGACCGCTATACAAAGGAGGTTTGTGAAGATGCGCTTACTTTCACCTTTGATTTTGAGACTTTTGAGACCATAGGAGCTCCAGTCCGTTTGAGCTTTAGTGATCTACCCTCGGCGCTTTCGGCTTCGTTTTCCAATGGAGCGCTTAACAGCACAGTAGCATCGCAAACGATTACCCTTGAGGGTTTTTCGGGACTTCCTGCTCAAGATTTGACGCTACAGCTTCGTGCCGATGGTGCTGAAACTACTCAATTGATCAATTTGGGAGTGCAAATAAGAACGGACAACTTTGAAGGGATTCAACTGACGGCCCCGCTCTATGAGGACGGAGAACAAGATAGAACACTCAACTTGTCATGGACTGACTTGCCCAACGCCAGCAGCTATATGGTGGAGGTCGCTAATGTTGCTGATTTTTCCAGTTTGACCCACAGTAAAACGACTAAAGGGCCATCCGTTGAAGTGGCAGGTTTGGATTTTTCGACCGAGTATTTTTGGCGGGTAAAACCCATCAATGAATGTGGGGAGGGTGTCTATTCTGAGGTAGGACGTTTTCGAACTTTTTCGGTCAATTGTAGTACTTATCAAGCGTCTGAATTACCCGTTCAAATTGCAAATGCCGTTGGAAGTTTACCCAAGACGACTACGGTAAACATTGACGTGTTTGATCAGGCTGTGATTCAGGATGTTAACGTAAACGTGACTGTGGATCACTCTGATATTGGAGATATTGCACTTTTTTTGGTGGCTCCCGACAATACCAGAGTAAAGTTGACCGAATATCTCGGTGGCAATGGAGATGATTACCTGCAAACAGTATTTGATCAAGAATCTTCAGAATCCATCGTTTTTTCACTCCCTCCTTTCACCGGATCATTTCGTCCTGTGGGTGATTTGTCAGTTTTGAATGGAAAAAATTTGAAGGGCAGGTGGTCGCTTCAAATTGTGGATCAATTGGATAATTTTTTGAGAGGATATTTGGATGCTTTCTCCATCACGGTTTGTTACAGAGGGAATGTGGTGCTGGATACAGACAATGACAATATTCCTGATGTTTTGGACAATTGTCCTGCTATATTTAATGAGGATCAATCCGATTCGGATGGAGATGGAATAGGGGATGTTTGCGATCTCAACTCATTGAATAATTTTAGTTTGAGGAAATTCGATCCCTCTTGCATTGGAAAAAGTAATGGTGCCATCCACATCACTGCGGTGGCCCACTTCGATTACAATGTAAACATTGAAGGGCCCAATGGTTACTATAATGAGGCCTCATTTTCTTATATCGATAAACATACTGTTTCCAACTTGGCCAAGGGATCCTATACGGTGTGCATTGGTTCTCCAGAGGATCCCAATTTTGAAAGGTGCTACACTACGGAGTTGTTTGAGCCAGATCCTTTAAATGTCGTTACTCAATTGAATGCCTCTGATTTATCGGTTACAGTTGATTTATCGGGAGGGGAGAATTATCAGCTTAAAATCAACGGTAGTCTATACTTCATCAAGTCTGGTCGTTATCGTTTTCCATTGAAATCGGGATTGAACTCCCTAGAGGTGACAAGCGATATTGCTTGCCAAGGCAAAAAAGTGGAGGAAATATATGTTTCGGAGGATTCTAATATATATCCCAATCCTGCCGCTGAACAGGTCAATATTGTGGTAGGAGGGTCGTCCACTGAAGCGAAAATATTATTTTTCAATTTACAAGGGGATTTGCTTCAACAGACCCATTTGAGATTGAATGCTCTTAACAGGAGCCATCAGATACCGTTGGATTTTTATCGTCCTGGCATGTATTTGATTGAAGTGATTACAGATCATAAAACAGAGCAATTTAAACTATTGAAACGCTGATGAAAAGGTATTGTTTGCTCGTTTTACTGATTTTGGCGTCTTGTAAAAAAGAAGTCATTCCGGATCCGGAGCCGGCAATCCTGCTTGGGCCACAAAACAACAACAACTGCAATACTGCGATCGTAGTTAGCGACCAAAAAAGTCAGGTCAATTTTAGCTGGCAAGAGGCACAACATACGGACGAATATGAATTGGTAGTAAGAGATCTTCTTACCAACAGTGATACAAAGAAAAATTCCATACGCCTATTTGCCAGTATTGTATTGGAGCGTGGAAAGCAGTATTCTTGGTGGGTCAATTCTTTATCGGATCAAAAGGAGACGGTTGGGAAAAGTGAGATATGGACTTTTTATTTGGAGGGCCTACAAAACAGCAGTCATTTTCCTTTTCCCGCAAAGTTAATCAGTCCCGAAAACAACGCACAAGTGAGTTTGGAAAAAGGTGCATTAACCCTACGTTGGGAGGGGGTGGACTTGGATGATGATATCATAAGTTATGATATATATATCGGTACCGATCATGACGAATTGCAGTTGAGGGTTGAAAATCTTGCCAACAACTCCATTTCAGCTATTTTGAATGCCGATCAAATCTATTATTGGAAGGTAGTCACACGAGACGAGGAGGGCAATTTGTCTCACTCCCCAACAGGTAGTTTTAGGACGACGCTTTAGGAGGTTTGCCGTTGAATAGGTTCATGGTTTTATCCAAACCCAATTGCGTGAATGAAAGGACAATTTCTGAATAATGGGGTAGGTTTTGGGTTACGATCTCTTGTTCTTTTTCATTGAATCTTCCCAACACAAAATCGACTTGATCGAATGTTTTTTCTTCTGATTGAATACCCAATCGCAGTCGGGGGTAGTGGTTGGTGTTGAGCTGGGCTTCTATGTCTTTCAATCCATTGTGTCCGCCGTCGCTGCCTTTGCCTTTAAGACGGGGTAAAGCGAGTGGAAGATGAAGGTCGTCAGTGATGATGAGCAGGTTTTCAAGGGCTATGTTTTCTTTAAGTGCCCAATAGCGTACTGATTTACCACTGCGATTCATGAACGTGGAGGGTTTGAGGAGGATGATTTTTTTACCCTTGTGGTTAAAACTACCAATTTTTCCCAGCTTGAGCTCGGTCATTTCTACTTTGAATTTTTCGGCCATGTGTTCGATTACCTCAAAACCAATATTGTGGCGGGTTTTTTGATATTCGCTACCAATATTTCCCAAACCTACAATCAAGAATTTTCTCATGTCAATTGTTTTTGGTTTTCCGAAAATCCACTTAAACAGCATGTTGTAAAATTAAAAAAAGCACCTTTGAGTAGCGGTGCTTTTTTTATAATTGTTGTCGGTGAGTGGTCTATCCCTCTTTGTCTGCGCCTTCCGCATCAGCAGCAGCTTCTCCTTCTTCTGTAGCTTCTCCTTCTTCTTCGACATCCTCAAGGCTCATAGAAGCTCTGGAAGTTCTTACTTTACAGACCACAGTATTGTCGGGGTGAAGAAAACTGTATTCTTCACTTTGTAAATCCACCGTAGAGATTTTGTTTCCCAGTTTGAGTTCGGAAATGTCCACTTTGATAAAATCGGGTAAATTTTTGGGCAGAGCCTTTACCTTCAATTTACGTTTGTTGATGACCAATACTCCTCCTTCAAGCATGACGCCGGGCGCCGATCCTTCAATTTGAACAGGGATGTCCATGCTCACCTCTTTATCGTCCGACAATTGATAAAAGTCAACGTGTAGAATTTTATCACTAACCGGGTGAAATTGAATGTCCTGTAGAATGGCATTGATTTTTTGGTCTCCATCGATATCCAGCACAACAGTATGAGCATTGGGGGTGTAGACTAATTTGCTGAAATCAAGTTCATTTGCGGAAAAATGGAGTGGGTTTTCACTGCCATACAACACGCAAGGAACTTTATCAGCATTACGTAAGGCTTTGGTAGCAACCTTGCCCACGCTTTCTCTTTTGGATCCTTTAATAGTAATTGATTTCATAATTTTTTTTACATCACAAATTTTGAACTTATTGACTGATTGGAGTGAACATTTTTCATCACCTCAGCGAATAATGGGGCGCAAGATAATACTTTTACTTTATGGTGACTAATTTTTGATGGAATAGAATCAGTGACGATGAGTTTTTCTAATTGTGAGGCTTCAATTTTTTCATAAGCATTGCCGGAGAGCAGTGCATGTGTACAGATCGCACGAACAGAAATGGCACCGCGTTCTTTCATCAAATCAGCTGCTTTGGTCAATGTTCCGGCCGTATCTATCATATCATCTACCAGGATTACATTTTTCCCTTCTACGTTTCCGATGAGTTCCATGTGAGAAATGATATTGGCCTTTTCTCTTTGTTTATAACAGATTACAACATCACTACTAAGGAATTTTGAATAGGCATAGGCACGTTTCGAACCGCCCATATCGGGCGAGGCAATGGTTAAATCGGACAGCTTGAGTGAGTTGATATAAGGGAGAAAAATGGTGGAGGCATATAGGTGATCCACGGGTTTTTCGAAGAATCCTTGGATTTGATCGGCGTGCAGGTCCATAGTGATGATCCTTGTGGCACCAGCGGTTTCCAGTAATTTTGCGATCAGTTTGGCTCCAATGGGTACTCTGGGTTTGTCTTTTCGGTCTTGTCGTGCCCATCCAAAATAGGGCATTACGGCGGTAATATGTCTGGCGGAGGCCCGTTTGGCAGCGTCGAGCATGAGGAGCATTTCCATTAGGTGCTCCGAGGAGGGGTGGGTGGATCCGATAATGAATATTCGCGCCCCACGGACGGATTCTTCAAATGAGGGTTGAAACTCCCCGTCGCTGTAGCGGGAAAAGTTGACTTTTCCGATTTCTGTTCCATATTGGTCGGCAATGGCTTTGCCAAGAGCGGTACTTTGAGTGCAAGCAAAAATTTTAGCGGGAGTTTCCATAAATGATATATATAGGCAAATTTAAAAATAAAATAATGCTCCACCTTATTGGAGATTTTTAAATTGGAGGCAAAAATATTTTATTACTTTTGTGAGCCGTTTCAGTAAAGCTAGCTATGCCTCGGTGGCGGAACTGGTAGACGCGCTGGATTCAAAATCCAGTTCTTTCGGGAGTGTGGGTTCGATTCCCACCCGAGGTACAAACCGCTTCAAAAGAAGCGGTTTTTTTATTTATCGAAATGTACGACGCTTAAATTAATTTAGATCTGTAACCTCCTTTGATTGGGTTTTTTAAGCTGAACCACAATCAGTCCATTACAGTTTAGAGAGGTGTATTTGCTTATCTCTTTTTTGTCTCTGATTACAGATACGAATTTAATGGTCTCAGGTTTCAAGCTTCTAATCTCAGCCCACGAGACCTCCTTCCCTTGCAGCAAGTAAATTACTTTAGGTTCCGGTAATATCTTTTGATCTTTCGATTTTTTAATTAAATCGATTGTAGGTGTTTTGTCATAATTTTTTTGAAGCTCAAAACTCTCTTGTGCAAATCCGATAAAGCCTAAAAGCACGAATGTGATTAAGTGTAATTTTTTCATTTTCAGTTTAGATTATTTTCTTATCCCAAAAACAACTGAAACCAGAAATGATATACGGCAGTAGATGATTTGGGTTATTTAAAGATAGTGCTTTCAGTTGTAATTGGCTAATCAAAACAAACTGCTTATAAATTGAATTATAGTGAGTTTAAAGTATTATTAACTACATTTATTAATGTTTGTAACAGATAGGCCATCCTTTATTCCACCGAATGATTTAATGCAACTGCGTCATTTATTTATTTACCATAAAATGTATCTTTGAGAGATGTAGTTGAAAAACTAAAATCATCAAAGTTTGAGGTGACCCCATAAATATTAATACACATGGAAAGAAGAAAAGCGGTTCAGACCATTGCCTTGGGTATTGGCGGATTGGGATTACTGAGTCATTGTACTTCCACTCCTTCGGTACCTGCTCTTTTGACAGAAAAGGATCAAAACCTTTTGGGGTTGTTGACCGAGGCCATTTTGCCCTCCAAAAGCGAAGCGTTTCCCACACCGGAAACCCGAGTGCAATTTATTTTAAATCAGTTGGGCGGAGCGCTAACATCAGATCAACTAGAGTTTTATAAGCAAGGTTTAATATTTTTTAGAGGAATTGTCGAACAGACTTTTTCAATTCCCTATGAAGCATTGGATTTTGACACCCAAAATTATACCATTCTCAGGGCTTTGGACCACCCAGGTGAGTTGGGCTTTTTTATGCAAAAAAACCGACAGTGGTCACTGCTACATTTTAGGACATCGGAACGCTATATGACTGAATTTTTGAACTACGAATTTATACCCAACCGCCATTTGGGTTGTGTTCCCGTTTAAATCCCGAAGAAGATGAAGAAAGATAATCACTACGATACCATTGTCATTGGTGCGGGTATGTCCGGAGGATGGGCAGCCAAAGAGTTTTGTGAGCAAGGTTTTAACACCTTATTGATCGAACGGGGAAGGAATGTGGAACATCTCAAAGATTACCCCACCACCAATATGTTACCTTGGGAGTTTAAGCACCGCGGGGCGGTTCCTGCCAAGATCCGGAAGGCAAATCCAATTGCCCACAGTTGCTACGCCTTTAGGGAAGACGCCATGCATTTTTTTGTCAAGGACAAAGAGCATCCCTATGTGCAGACTAAACCTTTCCAATGGATTCGCGGTTATCAAGTGGGGGGTAAGTCCATAATGTGGGCGCGACAGGTACAACGCTGGAGCAATATGGATTTTGAAGGTCCGGCTCGAGATGGCTTTGCTGTAGATTGGCCCATCCGATACAATGATCTCGATCCTTGGTACACCTATGTAGAAAAATTTGTGGGCGTAAGTGGCAACAAAGATGGTTTGGACATACTGCCCGATGGAGATTTTCTAAGGCCTTTTGGGAACAACTGCGTTGAGGATTACTTCAGCGAGCAGATGAAAAAGTACTACGACGATCGCCATGTGATCTACGGCAGATGTGCCCACCTCACCGAAAGCAAGCCCATCTATGTGGAGCAGGGCAGGGGACTTTGTGCCAGTAGAAATGTCTGTCAGCGGGGCTGTCCTTTTGGAGGCTATTTCAATGCCAATGCTACCCTGATCCCTTGGGCAATGAAGACAGGTAATCTTACCCTCAAAACTGATAGTGTGGTGCATTCCGTCATCTATGATAAAGATCAGAAAAAAGCTGTGGGTGTAAGGGTAATCGATGCCCATACCAAAGTAACTACTGAATATTTTGCCAAAGTCATTTTCCTAAATGCCTCTACTCTTAATACCAATTTGATTTTGTTGAATTCAACTTCGGAGCGATTCCCCAACGGACTGGGCAATGACAGTGGACTACTCGGTAAATACATTGCCTTCCACAATTACAGGGGAGTGATTACCGCCACCCACGAAGGACACAAAGACAGAAGGGTGGATGGCCGTAAGCCTACTTCTGCCTATCTCCCCCGGTTTAGAAATGTGTACCGACAGGAAACGGATTTTCTACGGGGTTATGCCGCCGGTTTTGGTGCCAGCAAGAAAATGGATTATGACGATAACCCAATAGGAGAGGATCTTTACAATAATCTTTTGAATACGAAAGAAAGTGATGTTTGGTCTGTCAACTCTCACATGATGGGAGAAACCATACCCAAGGAAAGTAACCAAGTGAGTCTGGATGAAAATTTGTTGGATGCATGGGGTATCCCTCAGCTTAAGGTAGATGTCGATTATGACGACAATGACGAAAAGATGCTTCAGGATTTCTTTGATGAATTTTCAGAGATGTATTCCAAAGCTGGATTTACCAATATCAAAACCAATGATAACGGTCGTATTCCAGGAAATGACATTCATGAAATGGGAGGTGTTCGTATGGGTCACGATCCTAAAACGTCTTTACTTAACAAATGGAATCAAATGCACCATTGTCCCAATGTCTTTGTTACAGATGGCGCATGTATGACTTCTACTTCTACCCAAAACCCTTCCCTTACTTTTATGGCCATCACCGCCAGAGCGGCACACCATGCCATTGAAGAAATAAAAAAAGGGAATATCTAGGGTTCCTTCACACATCGAAAACCGGTGTGCTGAGATCCCGTGTCAGGAGAAGATTTCATTTTTGATGCTACGCGATAACCCGAACAATAAGTATCGTTACATAAAAAAGATCCCCCTCTGATGATCCTTTGTGCGATATAGGGGTTGTAGGGATCATGGCTGTCTTTGGGCCCTTGAGGATTAACAGAAGTTTTACCCTCTAATGTCTTATAATAGTCATAGTGATACCAATCTGAGCACCATTCCCATACGTTTCCAGCCATATCGTAAAGACCGTATCCGTTGGCTTCAAAAGATTTGACAGGAGCGGAGTAAAAGAAAAGGTCTTTATTTAGATTGTCATAGGGAAAGGAACCTTCCCAACTGTTGGCTTTTGCTTTTCCTTTAGAGATGTCCTCATCACCCCAAGGGTATTTTTTGTCTTTGAGTCCGCCACGCGCAGCCCATTCCCATTCTGCTTCAGTAGGAAGCCGCTTTCCCGCCCATTTGGCGTATGCGTTGGCATCGTCCCACGAAACATGAACTACGGGATGATCTTCTTTCCCTTCTATAGAACTTCCTTTTCCTCTGGGTTGTCTCCAACTGGCCTTGGGTTTCCATTCCCACCATGCAGCATAATTATTTAAATCTACTGGTCCATTGGTTGCTTTAAAGGTCAAAGATGAGGCTTGCAATAGTGAGTCGTGTGGTTTGGGAGTCCCAGGGGGGAGTTGTTTTTTCATTTCTTCCCAATCAACGGGTTTTTCAGCCGTGGTGACATAACCTGTAGCTTCTACAAAAGCAGTAAACTGAGCGTTGGTAACCTCTGTTTTATCGATCCAAAAACCATCGACTTTTACGGTATGAACTGGCCCTTCATCAGGTCGTGCTTGGTTGCCTTCGCTGCCCATACTAAAGGTGCCCTCGGGAATCCATACCATGCCCTTAGGCGCAACTGCCGACTTACTTTCTTTTTTGGGAGCTTTGACCGTTGATTCACAGCCTAAAATCAAAGCCGTTGATAGGATGAATACGGTATGGGGAAATTTATACTTCATGTATTTGTTATCTTAAACAAAGATGCTAAATTAAACATTAACCCTTATATTTGGGGCATAGAAAATAGGGTAATACTTATGCAATCGAATGTCAGAAAATTAATGTTGTCCTCTCTTTTGACTTTTGTCTTGTTGTTGCCCTATATAGGATCTTTTTCTCACCTGTTTGAAGATCACGATCACAAAACCTGTGAAATTTTAGAGACCCACCTTCACGAAATCGAGTTGGAATGTGACATTTTGGATTATCAACTTGCCCCTTCTATTGAAATTTTCGGGGCTGTTGCCAAACTGATCGCTGTGGTTCCCTATCAAAAGAAATGCTCTTATTACTGCTTGGGAGATTCATTTCCCATAGATACTTATGATAGCCTTCGGGGTCCACCGGCAGTGTAATTTTTTCTTGTTTTTTGTTTTGACCCTATTGGGTCATGTTCTATTTATTCAATTTAAAATTACATACCATGTTAAAAAGTATATATATAAAACCAATTATTACCCTATTTCTATTTATTTTAATTTTTGCTTGCTCTAAAGATGAAAATCCCGAACCAGCTCATGAGGAGGAGGTGATTACCTTGGTCACTTTAGAGGTAACTAAAGTTGGATCCTCTGAAACCATTACATATAATTTTGAAGTTGAAGGTCACGATCACGGTGAGGAAGATCATGAAGAAGAAGATGATGACGATCATAATGATCATGATGGAGAGCATACTGAAATTGAATTAGAAGCAAATTCAAGCTACAATGTATCTATGAAAATCTTTAATGACACAGATCCAGATAACATTGAAGATCTCACACCCGAGATTATTGAGGAGGCAGACGAGCACCAAGTATTTTATGCAATTACAGATGAATTAAGTGGATTTTCAATATCATCTGCCTCAAACGATTCTAATGATAGTGATGGCAATCCATTATTTATTAAAACGACCTGGACAACAACAGGAGAAACTTCTGGAGATGTAGTAGGATATCTTATTCATGAGCCAATCTCAAAAACAGGCTCTACTAGAAATGATTTTGGTGGTGCAACCGACTTTGAAATAGAGTTTGAGGTACACGTTGAAGAATGAGTTTTTTAAGTTTTTTTGCAAAGCTATTCAAATTAAATTCTAAAAACTGTAAATTTAAAGGCTGTTGTAATAAACAAAAAACTGCGGTCAGCATATCACTGTTGGCCGCTTCTTTTTGTTATTGCCAAAAATGTGATTTGGAATTTGAGGGGCAAATTTTAGACTTACATGATAATTCTCCAATAAGTCAAGCAATCATCCAAGTTGTAGATAGTGACCAAACAGTATACTCCGATGATGACGGTTTTTTCAAACTTAAAAACCAATGTTCAGCAAAGATAAATATAAAAATTTCGCATCTCAAATGTGAAGATTTATTTCAGGAGCTAAATTTAAATAAATCAGTTTTTAAAAAATTTTTTATTGAGCACCACATTGAATATTTAAATGAGGTAATAGTGGAGGACAGTAAAATTAGAGAACTTTCCTCTTCAGCTAAGACCTATTTACTTTCTGACCTGCAAAAGGACATATACAGTGGAAGGGGTTTGGCGAAAGCTTTGGAGCAAATCAGTGGAGTAAATATCTTGACTACTGGCAATGGAATATCTAAACCGATGATTCATGGTATGTTTGGGAGTCGAGTTGGTATAATTTACGATGGTATTCAGATTGAAAATCAACAATGGGGGCAAGATCATGCTCCAAATATAGATCAAAATGCTTTTGATGAAATTCGATTAGTTAAAGGAGCAGGATTTTTAAAATATTCTGGTGAAACTCCCGGGGGTATAGTAGTTCTTGAAAATAAGCTTCCAGCGATTAATGATTCTTTGTACGGAAAATCAATTTTAAATGCTTATGCAAATGGACGCGGTTTAAATTTTATAAGCTCTTGGA
>CBFIIP010000021.1:0-19614 GCA_965662705.1 Flavobacteriaceae bacterium | reverse complement strand
TTTCCTGAGGTTTGGTAAGCAATATGTACTTCATGGCCTTGAGAAACCAAACGGTCAAAGGTTCCCCCCATAGAGATCACATCATCATCGGGATGAGGACTAAAAATGATACACCTCTTTTTCTCAGGCATCGCACGTTCGGGTCGTTTGCTGTCATCTGCATTGGGTTTTCCACCAGGCCAACCTGTAATGGTATTTTGTAAACGATTGAACATTTTGATGTTGAGGTCATAATAATTACTCTCAAGAATCAATAGTTCGGACATTCCGTAATGGTTGTAGTCCTCCTCTGTAAGCTTTAATATGGATTTATTGGTTTTTTCACACAACCAATAAACCGCTTTACACTGATTGGAGAGGTCGCTCCAATCACAATTTCCTGCAATCCAGGGGGTCTTGATTCGGGTGAGTCCCGAAGCCGCTTGATGATCCAAAACTACGGTGGTGTTATCGTGCTTTTGAAGATAAGTAGTGGGTATGTTGGGCGTTAAAGTTCCCTCAATCGCTTTTTGGATAATTTCACTTTTATTCGTTCCCCAAGCCATAAGCACAATGCGTTTCGCAGAGAGTATGGTTTTAATTCCCATTGTAATGGCTTTACTGGGGACATTGTCTATGCCGTGAAAAGCACTGGCAGCATCATATCGGGTAAGGTGATTCAAAGTAACCAGTCGGGTTTGAGAGTTAATATTAGATCCTGGTTCGTTAAACCCTACGTGACCTGTTCTACCAATCCCCAGCAATTGAAAGTCGAGCCCTCCCAAGTCAGCAATCTTTTTTTCGTAGCTTCTACAGTAGTCCCTCACTTTTTCGGGCTCTAGGGTTCCTGACGGAATATTGATGTTTTCTGTAGGAATATCTATATGGTCAAATAGATTTTCGTGCATGAAAAAATGATAGCTATTGATGTCTGTGGGTTCTAGCCCATAATATTCATCAAGGTTGAAAGTAATGACATTCTTAAAACTCAAACCGTCTTCTTGATGTAGTTTTATTAATTGTTTGTAAACACTTATAGGAGAAGATCCAGTAGCCAAACCCAAAATGCACTGTGATCCACTGGCTTGTTTTTCTTTTATTAGAGCAGCAATTTCATCGGCAACTGCTACCGAACCTGAAAAGGATGAATCAAAAGTAACATTATGAAGCTTTTCAAACCTGTTTTCCTCGAATGCACCGGGTATATGATATAGGATGTTTTCCTTTTCCATGAATTTATATTATTTAAAATTGTATTCTTAACATCTAGTAAATATAGTTGTATTTAATCAAAATTTAATTATAATTGGTGTTTGGAACTATTAATTAAAATTAAAAAATTACTAATCTTATACCCTGAATCAAAAAAATATTGTGACAATCGAAATCTGTTGTACTTCCATAGCTTCTCTAAATAATGCTTTAGAGGGAGGAGCCTCTAGGCTAGAGGTTTGTGAAAATTTATTAGAGGATGGGTTGACTCCCTCTGCATCATTTCTTGGTAAAGTGATTCAAAATACTTCACTCCCTATACATGTTTTAATCCGCCCCAGAAAAGGTAATTTTGTTTATACAGAGAGTGAGATCAGAACCACAATAAATCAAATAGAATTGGCCAAAGAAATGGGAGTTCATGGAGTTGTTGTTGGTGCGTTGAACTCAGACCATTCCCTCCCGATAAAAACTTTAAAAAAATGGATTGAAAAAGCCAAACCTTTGGATTTAACTTTTCACAGGGCTTTTGATCAAGTGATTGAGCCTGAAGAATCCTTAAAAAAGATTATTGATTTGGGTTTTAATCGCATCCTTACCTCTGGCCAAGCCACTAGTGCAGCCGAAGGTTTAGACTTACTACTCAAATTAAAAAACATTGCTAATGAACGGTTGACTATCCTGCCCGGTGGAGGAATCAACCACCTGAATTGTGAGCTTTTCTTTAAAGAAGGTTTCAAGGAGGTGCATTTATCTGCAAAAGGGAACAATAGAACTCCAGAGGGCGAACCTATTTCCGATACTGAAATTATAAAAAAGGTAGTAGCCTCTGCCTCAAAATTCGGTTGATCTGTGAAAGAATTATCGGTCAAGCAGTTGGTCCAAGGCTTTTTCGACCATCTCTGACATTACCTTATAGCCGTCCTCATTGGGGTGCACTCCATCATATCCATAGCTTTCAATCAAACCATTTTTTCCATCTGTCATGGCACTGAAATAGTCCAAATAATGAATATGGTTTGCTTCACAATAGTCTCGGATCATTTTGTTGAGTTCTGGTATTTTGACATTGGGACTTTTACCCTTTCTCCAGGGATATTCTGCTGCAGGAATTACCGAACACAATATCACTTTGATGTCGTTTGCACGAGCCAACTCCGCCATTGAGAACAAATGTCCCGCTACGGTTTCCAAATCTTTTAGTGGTGTATTCCCCGCAATATCATTGGTTCCTGCCAGAATGACAACTATTTTGGGTTTTAACTCTATAACGTCTTGTCGAAAACGAAGCAACATCTGAGGGGTTGTCTGACTACCAATACCTCTGTTGACATAGTTTTGATTGTCAAACATTTCAGGCATATAAATAATCCAGTCTTGGGTTATGGAATTACCCATAAAAACTACTCTGTTCTTATTGTTTTCGACGACAACCTCTTTGTTTTTGGCATCAAAATAATTCATGCGATACCAATCCAAGTGCATCAAAATTTTGGTAACATCAATTCCCTCCAATGGATCTTTTTGTTGAGCAAAGGAGGTCTTAACGGACATTACTGACAGCAATAAAAAAACGGATTTAAAAATTATTTTAAACTTCATTAGGATTTCTTATGTTCTCAATTAGTTTTTGAATTTCCCTATCGGGGGCCGGAGTAAATTTGGAAATGGTTAGGGACACCAAAAAATTAACCAACATAGCGAAAGTACCAAACCCTTCGGGTGAGATGCCAAACCACCAATCTTTTTCAGTACCGCCACCAAACCATCCAAATTTGAATTTCGTCATGTAGAAAAGCATCAATAAGACCCCAACTACCATCCCTGCTACGGCACCTTCTTTATTCATTTTCTTACTAAATATCCCCATCACAATCGCAGGGAAAAAAGAGGCCGCCGCCAAACCAAAGGCAAGTGCCACCGTAGCTGCAACAAAACCAGGGGGGTTAATTCCAAAATAGGCAGCCAACATTACCGCACCCACCGCTGACAAACGTGCAGCAATTAATTCTTGTTTTTCGCTGACATCGGGTTTGATCATCTTTTTGATCAAGTCGTGTGAGACTGATGATGAAATTACCAATAGAAGACCCGCTGCTGTTGAAAGTGCTGCCGCCAAAGCTCCTGCGGCCATAATAGCAATAACCCAATTGGGTAAATTAGCAATCTCAGGGTTGGCCAAAACCATGATGTCAGCATCTACTTTCAATTCATTGATTTGGGGATCCGCAACATATTGGACCAAACCGTCTTGATTTCTGTCATCATAGGTGATAAGGCCTGTCGCCTCCCATTTCCCAAACCATTCAGGGAGAGATGCGTAGGCTTTATTGCTAACGGTTTCGATTAAATTGGTTCGTGAAAAAACAGCAACTGCAGGTGCTGTAGTATACAAAATGGCAATAAACAACAAAGCCCAACCTGCAGACTTTCTAGCATCACTGACTTTTTTTACAGTAAAAAATCGAACAATGACATGGGGCAATCCAGCGGTTCCCACCATCAAAGCTGCAGTGATAAAGAATACATCTAAGGTTGACTTTTTTCCAGAGGTATACTCATGGAAACCAAGTTCACGGTGGAGACCGTCCAGCTTATCCAACAAATAAACCCCGTCCGCTCCAGAAGAACCAAAACCAATTTGAGGGATTACATTTCCAGTAACCATAAGTGAGATGAATATAGCGGGCAACATAAATGCAAAAATCAATACGCAATATTGAGCTACTTGGGTATAAGTAATTCCCTTCATCCCGCCCAAAACTGCATAGAAAAGGACAATCAACATCCCAATAAGGACACCAGTAGTGATATCAACCTCTAAATAACGTGAAAAGACCACACCAACCCCACGCATTTGTCCTGCGATATAGGTAAAAGAAACGATCAAAGCACAAAATACAGCTACCCCTCTGGCTACATTTGAATAATACCTGTCCCCAATAAAATCGGGTACAGTAAACTTTCCAAATTTCCTCAAATATGGAGCCAGTAAAAGTGCCAACAAAACATATCCGCCTGTCCAGCCCATTAAATATACCGATCCATCATATCCGTTAAATGAGATGATCCCTGCCATAGAAATAAAAGAAGCAGCAGACATCCAGTCGGCAGCTGTAGCCATTCCGTTGGCAATTGGAGGAACGCCTTTTCCGGCAATGTAAAATTCACCGGTAGAGGAAGCTCTAGAAATAATAGCAATGGCAATATAAAGGGTAAAACTCAGCCCTACAGCAATCCATATCCAATATTGTAAATCCATTATTATTTGGTTTTATGTTTTTTGTCCAATCGATTCATCAAGTAGATATATACAAATATCAAAATGACAAAAACATAGATGGCGCCTTGTTGGGCAAACCAGAAGCCAAGTTTGAATCCTCCCATCTGAATTTGATTGAGTGTGTCTGCCAAAAGGATTCCGAATCCAAAAGAAACAGAAAACCATATAGATAAAAGGATTACCAAGTACTTCAAATTGGTTTTCCAATAAGTATTTTTATCAATCATTGTTTTGGTTTATTTTTCTAAATATACAAATAAAACCGAGCTGACAAAGTTTGGACAAATTGCATACAACAATCCCTATAATTTAATGTAAATTTTTCTCTTAAAGAGCTGATAAGTCGGAATCCAGATGATCACTACATAGAGCAATGCATATACCAAAGAGGCGAATTTAGGAGCAACTCCCAAACCTATGGCCTGATCCATAAAAGTGGCGCTAAGGGAGATCCCCCAAAGTTTTTTGCTGTAAAAAATAGTGTAAAAAATACCAGACAAAGTATAAGCAAAGATGGCATTCATCCCAAAAACCTGAGCCATTTTAAATTTATCCGCATGGCCCTTAATGTCAACCCAATAGACAAATAACGCTAAAAGCAAACTACTGATTCCCCCCATTATCAGAACAAAGGAACTGCTCCAAATACTCTTGTTTATCGGCATAAGGTATTGGAAAAAATCACCTATAACAAGTAGGGTTGCTGCCATAAGAAAAAGCTTGAGCAACTTGTCCTTAAGCTCCGCTTTGGATATCAATATAAAACCTGCCATCATCCCCAGTAAACCACTGGTCACCGCCGGGAAGGAGCTGAGTATCCCCTCGGGATCAAAGGTTTTTTTCCAAAGATAACCGGGTAAGTAACTTTGGTCAATGTAATTGGCCCAGTTTTTTCCGGGTTCGCTTAAATCGGGCATCCCTATACCGGGTATCGGGAGGTATTTCATCACCAACCAGTACAACACCAAAATCACTGAAGCAATAATGAGTTGGGCCTTTCTTTTGGTATACAGAAATAGCAAACCACAAACCAAAAAAACCACTGCGATTCGGGGTAAGACACCAACCCAACGGATCCGACCAAAATCAAAGGAGGGCCACAACCAAAGGAACATTCCTACCAAATAAATTTTAAAACTGCGCCACAATACCTTTTGAACCAATTGTTTTCTACTAAGGCCTTTTTCTCCTTGCTTGGTTAGGGACAAAACAATAGAAACTCCTACTATGAATATAAAAGTGGGGAAAACATACTCCGTGGGCGTCAGACCATTCCAGTCTGCATGAAGAAGAGGGGCATAAACATGATTCCAAGAGCCGGGGTCATTGACAATGATCATTAAGATGATGGTCAAACCACGTAAAATATCCAGGGATAAAAGCCTTGTTTTTGAATTTTCCATAAGTAAGATGTTAAATGGTAAGACAATAAATGTAGGGAAAATGAATGAATCAAAAGATGGAGTTTTTGGATAAGCTACTCTAAATTATAATTATTGTAACACCTTTGATATTTTAATAATTCCATTCAATGCCAAAAGAAAGAGAAAAGACTACCATATTTATCGGGTATAAGAAATTTATTCAATAGCTTTATGTCATACATATTTAACCGATTCTTCCGTTGTTTCTTCAAACCCCTATTCCCCTTTTAAGTCTTGCATTTATAATTGCCCTTGGTGCCTCGCTATTGTTGGGAATTGCCAAATCGGGTATCAAAGGATTGGCCGTCTTGATCGTTACTGGTTTGGCATTGGTTTACGGAGCAAAAGAGTCTACGGGAATTTTGATGCCCTTACTGATTTGTGGAGATATTTTGGCGGTAATCTATTACAAGCGTCATGTCAAGTGGGTCTATCTTGTCAAGCTTCTGCCATGGATGGTATTGGGGGTGTTGGTTGGGGTTGTATTTGGAAAGGATTTACCAGAGGAACTTTTTAAATCGGGTATGGCCATTATCATTCTCCTCAGCGTTATCATGATGTATTATTGGGAACGAAAAAAAGACCGAAAGGTTCCAACCCATTGGAGTTTTGCTGCATTAATGGGGATGATGGCCGGATTCACCACCATGGTAGGCAACTTGGCAGGTGCCTTTTCTAATATCTATTTTTTAGCCATCAAATTGCCTAAAAATGAATTTATCGGTACAGCAGCATGGTTGTTTTTCATTATCAATCTATTCAAGGTTCCTTTTCACATCTGGTCGTGGGGTACCATCAATTGGGCCTCAATTCAAATCAGCATGAGTTTAGTTCCTGCCGTAATCGCAGGTTTTGGGTTGGGTGTTTTTCTGGTTAAAAAAATCAACAACGACAAATACCGAAAACTGATCCTTATCCTGACGGGGCTGGGAGGATTGGCAATATTATTACAGTAATCATTTGGCAACATTGACCGCTCTGGTCTCTCGGATAACCGTGACCTTTACCTGACCGGGATAGGTCATATCCGTTTGGATTTTTTGTGAAATCTGAAAGGACAATTCTGCGGATTGATCGTCGGAAACTTTTTCACTTTCGACGATCACCCTGAGTTCACGACCGGCTTGAATCGCATAAGCTTTATTTACCCCATTGAAATCGTAAGCGATGTTTTCCAAATCCTTCAGTCGCTGCACATAACTGTCCAGCACTTGGCGTCTGGCTCCTGGTCTTGCACCCGAAATGGCATCACAGACTTGAACAATCGGCGACAACAAGGAAGTCATCTCTATTTCGTCATGGTGGGCACCAATCGCATTACATACCTCTTTTTTCTCTCCGTATTTATCAGCCCATTCCATACCGAGAATGGCATGTGGGGTTTCAGTTTCCTCCTCAGGAACTTTACCAATGTCGTGTAAAAGCCCGGCTCGTTTCGCCAATTTGGGGTTGAGTCCCAATTCAGAGGCCATTACACCACAAAGTTTAGCTACTTCTCTGGAATGCTGTAAAAGGTTCTGACCATAAGAAGAGCGGTATTTCATTCTTCCAACAATTTTAATCAACTCCGGGTGAAGACCGTGGATGCCCAAGTCGATTACGGTCCGTTTCCCTACTTCTGTAATTTCATTCTGTATTTGTTTGGTGGTCTTATTGACCACCTCCTCGACTCGGGCGGGATGAATTCTTCCATCGGTTACCAATCGATGTAAAGACAAACGAGCAATCTCTCGACGAACAGGATCGAAACAAGATAGAATAATGGCCTCAGGCGTGTCATCTACGATGATTTCTACTCCCGTAGCCGCTTCTATCGCACGAATATTTCTACCTTCCCTTCCGATGATTCTTCCCTTGACATCATCGGAGTCAAGATTAAATACAGACACACAATTTTCAATCGATTCTTCCGTGCCGATTCGTTGGATGGTATTAATGATGATCTTCTTGGCCTCTTGCTCAACGGTTAATTTGGCTTCCTCCAAACTTTGTTGTATGAATGCCATGGCTTCTGACTTGGCTTTCTTTTCAAGAGAGCTTATTAATTCTTTTTTGGCCTCGTCTGCCGACAAACCAGAGATGGTTTCCAGTTTTTCCACTTGTATTTTATGAGCGGCCTCTACCTCCTTCACTTTAACATCCAACTTTTCCAATTTTTTATCGAATGCTTCGCTTTTTTGCTGCAGCGAATCAGAAAAGTTTTTATTGCGGTTGATCTCTTTGTTCAGCTTATTTTCTTTATCTCTTAGCCTGCTTTCAACGTCAGTTATTTTTTTCTCTCGCTGGAAAATCAATTTTTCATGTTCAGACTTCAACTCAATAAAACGTTCCTTGGCTTGAAGTATTTTTTCACTTTTGATTCTTTCTGCCTCTCTTGTGGACTGATTGAGAATATGTTTGGCTTCTGCTTGTGCATCGTCCAACTGCTTGGTGTTTTTCCTTCTTTGAAGGATCACTCCCAGCACTACCCCAAGTGGAATAGCAATTAGGGAGATGATAACTATGTTGGTTGTTAATTCCATTTGATTTTGTTTTTACCATTAAAAAAGCCTGTATCAGCACAGAGTTTTTGTATAAACTCCTAAAAAACAGGTTTGAGGCTACACAACTGATCAAGGATCTACTCGGGGTAGCTTGCTTTTACAATCATAACTCACCTCTTTTAAATTAAAGCTCGTTGAGTTTATCAAAAATTCACCAATACAGGCAGTATGTATTTTATTTAAAGAACTTAGTAGTTAGAAAGATGCACATCAATCAAATCAATCAATTCACTGACTTTCTCGGATGGGCTTTCCTTCGAATTATTTTTTTCAAGCTGATTTTCCAATTGGGCTGCGTATTGCAAGGCACACATGGCCAAAACATCTTGTTTATCACGAACGGCGTAGTTTTGCTGAAGCTGTTTACTCATCTCGTCAACTTTCTTAGCGGAATTTCTCAATGAAGCCTCTTGATCCGGTGAAATCGTTAAAGGATACACCCGATCAGCAACATTTAATTTGATTTTTATTTTTTCGCTCATTAGTTATGAAATCTCCGAGAGTTGATGAATACAAAAATCTACTTCCTTGATTAAACTATTTATTTTTCGTTTGGTAATCGCTTTACTTTCTTTACTGCCAAGCAAAGAATTAGCCATCTTTAGGGAATCATTGTCCCTTTTGAGTTCCGAAACTTGAGACTTCAGAGCGGAGGAGGCTTGTTCTAACTCTAAATTTTCTGCTTTTAATTGGTTGATCAACAGATGATTTTCCTTTAGTTTGTTGAGTAATTGAACAATTTTATCCTCTAATACATCGAACTCAGTCATCGGAAATTGGTGTAAGACGGTTAAATCTTGCGTATGACAAAGTTAATGATTCCAAACAAAAATTTTAAAGGTTAAAATTTATTTTAAAAACTTTAACAACAACTAAGGTTTTGTTTTATGGAAAAATCACTTGATTGGCAGTGGTATATTGTATGAAAAACTCAAAAAGTAAGGGCCTTTCATACTCATCTACCGGATGCATTCTGAGGGTGTAGCTTTTGTTTTCGGTTTTAATGATATAATCCTGTCCAAAATTTTTGATCCTCCTAACTGTCCTTAAATCTATGACCGTCTTATAGATTGTTCCATAAGTCAACAAATGATCTTTAATCGTTAAATAAGGCTTTTTAAAGGCAATCAACAGGTGAAAAAAAAGTGAAAGCCCCAAGATGGGTATGATATAACTGATAAAAAAACCGGGACTTAAATAAATCAAAAAAGAACCCATACAAGACCAAATAAATAGAATGATAAGCTGTTTTTTTGGTAAAAGCAGAGTTGTAGGAAAAATGGTAGTCTTTTGTTAAATCAAGGGGCATGGTAAATAATTTAGTATAAATTTAATCATTAAATGAAATATAAAAAAACTCAATTATATGTCAAAAAAAAATAATATTAAAAAAATGTATTTTTGAATTGGTGAGAATTTCAATCAAACAAAATATTGTATTGGGTTTCCTTCTGCTTCTCAACCTTTCAATTTGGGGACAGTATGACACTAATTTGATTCCCCCTTTGGGATTACCATTTTCTCTTTCAGGAACCTTCGGTGAGCCGCGAAATACGCATTTTCACCTTGGGGTTGACATTAAAACTCAAGGAAAAGAGGGGTGGGAAGTAAAGAGTATTGCCCCGGGTTATATCAGCAGAGTCAGGGTTTCATTGGGAGGTTATGGAAAGACAATCTACATCAATCATCCCGATCAAACAACATCTGTATATGCCCATCTCAAAAAATTCGCGCCTAAAATAGAATCATATATCAAAGAGATGCAATACCAAAAGGAATCATATACCCTCCAACAGTTTCCAAAAAAAGATGAATTTCGCATAGAGGCTGGAGAAGTGATCGCTTATTCGGGGAACACCGGAAGCTCATCGGGTCCACATTTGCATTTTGAAATAAGAGATACCGAAACCCAAAAACCGATTAACCCTTTGTTATTTGATCTTCCTGTAAAGGACAGTCAAAGACCACAAATAAAAAAATTATTTTTGTTCTATCCCCGCAACCAAAGTATTCTAACCCACTCCGAGCCAGTTGCTCTACAAAAAATAAATGACAGCACCTACACCACAAGGATGCTAAAGACGTCCGGGCAAATTGGCATTGGCCTTGAAATGTTCGACCGACAAGATTTGAGTTACAGCAAAAATGGAATTTTCAAAGCTCATGTAAAAGTCAATGGGGTCACTATTGCCAATTACGAGTTCGATCAATTGGATTATTCTGATTCAGATAAATTATTCATCATGGTCGATTATCCCAATTTCGTGAATCGAAAAGTCAAAATTCAAAAAATGTTTTTTCAGAAGCATAAGCCTTTAACCTTTATCAAGTTTTTGAAAAATGAAGGGGTTTTCGATATTGCCCTTGGAAAATCATATCTCATTAAAATTGAGATCGAGGACTTTTCAGGGAACACCTCCAATGTCGAAATGTATATAGAGGGAACCCAAAAAGAAATTCCACAAAAACCCTTGGAAGGGAAATTGATTGAACCCCAAAGGGACTACTTGTTTGAATGGGATGATAAAGATCTCTATTTTCCCAAAAAAACATTTTTTGAAAAAGCAGTAATTAAGATCGAGGAGGACGAAAACATGCTAAGTATTGGCCCAGATAGGTTTCCTTTCAATAAGGAGTATAAAATTAGGTTCAAAAAAAATTCAATAGATTCACTTCATAAAGAGCAAACATTCATTGCCAAAAAAACAGAGAAAAAACTGATTTATTTACCCACCTCCTCTAAGGAAAATTACTGGACGACAAATGTTAAGGAAATGGGAGATTATACCCTGGCAAGAGACTCAATAGCCCCTAAAATCCGGGCTTTAAATTTTAAACCCAATCAATGGCTCAGTAAGTTTAAATTCATTAGAATTAAAATATCTGACGACTTTTCCGGGATCAAGTCCTATCGGGGAACGATCAATGGAGAGTGGATCCTCTTTGAATACGAGCCCAAAAGAGAAGAACTTACTTATCAATTTTCAGATAAAATATTTAAATCTGCAAAACATGAGTTGCGTTTGGAAGTTGAAGATAATGCAGGAAACCAAGCAATCTACGAGACTACTTTTTACAGAAAGTACAATTTGGAGTAATATCCCTTTATTTTTGAAACTCCATAAGTGAGGCGATCAAATAATCTATCTCCTCTTTGGTGTTAAATGAAGAAAAAGAAAACCTTAGCGATGGGTATTTTTTAACCTCTTCTGACCTTTTAAGATTCGCCAAAACATGAGATCCTCTGTCTGCGCCAGCCTGACATGCGCTTCCTTTAGAACAGGCAATCCCTTTAAGATCCATATGAAAATTGAGTAATTGAGATTTGGAAGCTTCCAATGGCAGTGCTACATTTACCAAAGTATAGGTGCTGCGTTCTAAGTTTTCACACAATCCATTAAAGTACACCTGAGGGTAGATATGTTTTAGCTTTTCAATAAAATATTTTTTAAGCCCCAAAATGTAGTCTCTTTCGGAGTCTAGATGCTCATATGCGATTTCGATTGCCTTTTGTAATCCAATAATATTGTGAACGGATTCTGTTCCTGCTCTGAGTCCCCTTTCTTGTGGGCCACCGAAGATAAAGGGATCCAAACCTGAATTGTTTTTGATATAGGTAAAGCCAACCCCCTTAGGGCCGTGAAATTTGTGGGCAGCTGCTGATAGGAAATCAATCGACTGAGATTTTAGATCATAGGGGTAATGTCCTACCCCTTGCACAGCGTCGGTATGAAAAAAAGCCCCTTCAGCCCTGCAAATTTCTCCGACACGATCGATATCGAGTACATTTCCTATCTCATTATTGATGTGCATCAAACTCACCAATTTTTTGGAATCATCAGCCGATAGAAGGTTTTGGAGATGATCCAAGTTTGGAGATCCGTTTTCGTCCAAGTCAACATAGCGGATGCTTACCCCTTCTTTTTCCAAATCATCGAGAGGGTGCAGTACAGCATGGTGTTCGATGGGGGAGGAAATGATGGTTTTAACATGAAGGTCTTTGACCGCACAACGAAGGATCATATTGTCTGATTCTGTTCCCCCTGAAGTAAAAATTATTTCTTGAGGTTGACAATTCAACAATTTGGCAACGCTTTTTCTGGCGGTTTCCAATGCCGATTTTGCAGTTCTTCCATATGCGTGTGTGGAGGAGGGGTTTCCAAAATTACTGGACATACTCTCGGTAATCACCTCTATGACCTCTTTCCGCATGGGGGTAGTGGCCGCATTATCGAAATAAACCTTCATCAATTTTCTGGTGTAATCTCAGCTGTGACTTAGCCGTGGTTTTCAAAAGTTTTTAGCGTTTCGGTAATGATGTTGATACAATCATATAGCTGTTCCTCATTCATCACCAAAGGGGGCGCAAAACGAATGATATTTCCGTGTGTAGGTTTGGCCAAAAGACCATTATCTCTCAATTTCAAACAAATATTCCAGGCCGTCTCGCTTTCCGGAGCATCATTGATGACGATGGCATTAAGCAAACCTTTTCCTCTGACCAACTTCACAATATTACTATCCGCTATATATCGATTCATTTCTGCCCTGAATATTTCCCCCAGACGTCTGGCATTCTGAGCTAATTTTTCATCTTTAACCACCTCCAGAGCTTTTTTGGCGATGGTAACCGCCAAAGGGTTCCCACCAAAAGTACTTCCATGCTGACCAGGTTGGATGACTTCCATCACATGATTGTCACACAGCACTGCCGATACTGGGTAAGTTCCACCACTAATAGCTTTTCCTAGGATTAGCATATCCGGGCGAACAAAGGTTTCGGACTGTTGTTCACATGCACTCTGACAGCTGCAATTCCCACAGACAGCAAGTAAAGAACCTGTTCTGCCGATACCAGTTTGTATTTCGTCTGCGATCAGCAACAAATTATACTTCTCACAAGTGGCTTTAGCACCCCTGATAAAATTTGGATCAGGAGTATAAACCCCTGCTTCCCCTTGAATCGGCTCGACTAAGAAACCTACTACGTTGGGATTGGTTTCCAATACCGCCTCCAATGCTCCCAAATCATCATAGGGAACATGAATAAAGCCTGATGCATAAGGTCCAAAATTGCCTTTGGAATTTGGATCAGTAGAGAAAGAAATAATCGTAGAGGTTCGACCATGGAAATTGTTATTACAAACAATAATCTGAGCTTGGTTTTCAGCCACCCTTTTCTTTTGATATCCCCATTTACGAGTGATTTTAATGGCCGTTTCAACGCCCTCCGCTCCCGTGTTCATACAAAGCACTTTTTCGTAACCGAAATACTCAGTTATGTACTTCATGTACTCTCCCAACTTATTGTTGTGAAAGGCTCTGGAAGTGAGGGTGAGGGTTTCTGCTTGTTCTTTCATGGCACCCACAATTTCTGGATGACAATGACCTTGATTCACAGCCGAATAGGCCGATAAAAAATCATAGTATTTTCTTCCTTCTACATCCCACAAATAAACACCTTTCCCCTTGGCTAAGACAACAGGAAGGGGGTGATAGTCGTGTGCCCCGTGTTTTGCCTCCAAATCCAAATAATAACCCTGAATAGATCTTTCCTTGGTGTCCATCGTAAATCTTTAATTATGTTTATGGTTCTAAATAAAAATATGCTGTAAAAATAAGAATATAATTACACTTCCACATATCTGTAGAACTTCCTTCAAAATAAATAGAAATTAGTTCAAGGCTTTGTCTAATTTGTTTGAATTGGGTAAAAAAACAATACTATTTTTGTGAAATGGCAAAAAAATTTACTTCCGAGCGATACGAACAAATGAAAGTGGTTGATATCACTTCTCAGGGAAAAGGAGTCGTAAAATCGGATGAGGGGAAAGTAATCTTTGTCTCAGGCGTTATTCCGGGCGACATCATCAGTTTGGAGACCTACAAAAAAAGGCGGGGATATTTTGAGGCTCGTTTGACTGGAATCAATCAGCCCTCTGCATCAAGGGTGGATCCTGTTTGCGAACATTTTGGGGTATGTGGGGGTTGCAAATGGCAGAACATGAGTTATGAAGCCCAACTGCAATTCAAACAAAAAGAAATCACTCACAACATAAAACACCTTTCTGGTATGGAATTACCAGTATTTGAAGAGATTCTAGCGTCATCCCAAGTTTATTTTTATCGTAACAAAATGGAGTACAGCTTCTCCAATCAACGCTGGTTAACGAACGAGGAAATCGCAGACGGGTCTAAAGAGATGGAAAAAAGTGGATTGGGATTTCACAAGGCGGGGATGTGGGACAAGGTGGTTGACATTCGGAATTGTCATTTACAGGCCAATCCTGCCAATGAAATACGAAATGCTGTCAGGGATTTTGCTTTGAAAAACCAAATGGAGTTTTACAACCCCAAAAGCCAAGATGGATTGCTGAGAACGCTTATGATCCGCAATTCTAACTCGGGTGAATTTATGGTTTTAATTCAATTCTTTAAAGAAGATCAACCAAAACGCGAGGCACTGCTATCTCATTTAAAAGAGAGATTCGACATCACCTCCTTGCTCTACTGTATCAATCCTAAAGCCAACGACACCCTGTATGATCAAGAAGTGATTTGTTACCACGGATTGGACTACATAACCGAAAGCATGGAGGGGCTTAATTTTAAAATCAATGCTAAATCTTTTTTTCAAACCAATACCCAGCAGGCCTACGAATTGTATAAAATTACCCGAACATTCGCTCAGCTTGAGGGGAATGAATTGGTATATGATCTCTATACTGGTACCGGAACCATTGCACAATTTATTGCAAAAGACTGTAAAAAAGTGATTGGAATAGAATCTGTCCCTGAAGCTATTAAAGCAGCGGTAGCCAATGCGAGGGAAAACAGGATTGAAAATACATTTTTTGAAGTGGGAGATATGCACAAAGTTTTCAATGATGATTTTATTAAAAGACACGGCAGGGCTGATGTAGTCATCACCGATCCCCCTCGCAGTGGAATGCATCCCGATGTTGTCAGACAATTACTTAATATTGCTCCAAAAAGAATCGTTTATGTCAGCTGTAACAATGCTACCCAAGCTCGGGATTTGTCTTTGATGAAAGATCATTACCGTCTGATTCGATCCAAGGCGGTAGATATGTTTCCACAAACCCAACATGTGGAAAATGTCGTACTTTTGGAAAAGATTTGAGACCATGGTCCCCCGAAGTATTATTTTCCTTTTTCTTTTGACCCTCATTTCCTGCGAAAAAGATGACATCTGTTTGGAGGGAACCCCCGCCACCCCAATGATGATCGTATTGTTTAAAGATCATCAAAATCCGGAAACCAAAAAAGGAGTTAGTAAGTTACTCATCCGTGGTATTGATCGTGATGAGGCACTGATCACCTTCACTGGAGACTCCGTTGCATTACCACTTAGAAACAATTTTGAATTTACCCAATATGAACTCACTTGGACTACCTCCACTCCCACCCTTCTTAGTGACACCATCCAAATCAATCATCGCCAATTTGACACCTACCTGAACCGCGCCTGTGGGTATAAATCCACTTATATTTTTGAGGATCCTTCCCATTACATGCTCACACAGGGAGCGGGTTGGATCGAAAACGTTGAAAAAATTAAAGACACCATCGCTGATGAAAAAAGTGCACATTTGGCCATTTATCATTAACCTGATCTTTGCGGTATCTTTGATGACAGCTCAAGATCTCGAAGCGGAGCGATCAATCGATTCTCTAACGGTTGAAGAAGCAAAGGAAAGCTTTGATTCAGTGGTGGATAGCTTAAAAAAAAGAGAAAAAAAACCTTATACCCTTAGGTTTGGAATCGATCTTTCAAAACCTTTTATGGCACAATTAAACAAAGATTATTTCGGAATCGAACTGGTGGGTGACATCCGATTTTTTTCTGAGTTTTACGGTGCCGTTGAACTTGGAAATGAGAGAAAAACCCAGCAATCCGAAAGAATCAATTTCAGTACTTCCGGAACCTATATCAAAATAGGTTTTGACTACAACATGTACAAAAATTGGAAAGGAATGAACAATGCCATTTATGTTGGCATGCGTTTGGGCAATAGCTTTCACAAACAGACCCTCAATGAATACGAACCCTACCAGATCAACCATTACTGGAATACTGAGCCTATCAGCAGAGGGCCGCTAAACAAAGAATATGATGCACTCCAATCCCGATGGTTGGAGATCGTAGCTGGAATAAAAGTAAAAATGTTCAACAACGTATATATGGGCTTTAGTATGAGGCTCAATCGATTGATGAATCACAAACAACCGGAAAACTTTGACAATCTATTCATTCCCGGTTTCAATAAAAAAACCGATGAAAATGTTTGGGGAGCTGGCTTTAACTATACTTTGACCTATGCCATACCCATTAGGCTTTAGTCATGATGACTGACGATTATCTTGATTTTTAATCTTGTGTATTTTCTTAGTCCCCTCATAGATGGGAAATAAACACAAACGCGTTTCCATTTTTCCATTAAAGAGTTTGATTTTTTTGGTTGGTCGCAATCCTATAAATTTCAATGCATCAAAATTAGAACTGATCAGCCATGCGTTGGTATTGGGATAAGACCGCTTAAAAGTATTTCCAATCTTTTGATACATATCATTGATATTTCCTTCCAGGCGTTGTCCATATGGGGGGTTAGTCAACAAATGCAAAGGCTGGTCTCCCATTTTTTGAGAATTGTAAAAATCTGCTCGATTGACTTGAATAAATTCCTCTAAACCTGCATTTTTGATATTGTTAATTGACTTCTCTATGGCAGAGGGCGCTTTATCAAAACCATAAATTTTTCCCACAGGAGAGGATACCCTACTGAGCTGTGCTGATCTGATTTTTTCAAAAAGATCCTTGTCCCAATCCTTCCATTTTTCAAATGCAAAAGCCTTGCGATGGAGGTTGGCCGGTATATTGCAAGCCATCATCGCTGCCTCGATGAGGAAAGTACCGCTACCGCACATAGGGTCCAAAAAATCGGTTTTTCGATCCCAAGCGGAACATTCAATAATGCCCGCTGCAAGTACTTCGTTGATCGGCGCAATATTGGTGAGTGTGCGGTAACCCCTGTGATGCAATGAACTTCCGGAAGTATCCAGAGAAAAGCTACACTTTTTATCAAAAACATGTAGATGCAACCTTATGTCAGGATCACGGGTATCCACGTTGGGACGTTGACCAGTGTCTTTTCTAATCCGATCTACAATGGCATCCTTACTCCGTTGTGAGGCGTAAAGAGAATGTTTAAATACAGTCCCATGAACGACACTGTCAATGGCAAATGTTTGGTTACTATCAAAAATCATTCCCCAATCAAATTGGTAGATTTTTTCGTACAAAACTTTATCACTTCCCGCATGAAACTGAAAAATGGGTTTAAGAATTTTTAGGGCATTTCGCAAACAGAGGTTGGCTTTGTACATAAAGCCTTTATCTCCTTTAAACTTAACCAAACGATTGCCTTCCGTTGCCTCTTCTGCTCCTAACTTTTTCAACTCCTCCGCCAAAACAGACTCCATGCCATAGAAACATTTGGCCAACATCTGAAAATTTTTTTCCATGGAATTTAAATCGTTCTAAAAGTACTACTTTTACAGAATTAAGCTACGAGATTTCGTGTCATCATCCAACATTCTTTTCTTGATACTTCCCTTCCTTGGGGCCTTAACCGGTATTGCAATCGCTAAGGTCATTCCCCTAAAAAACCTATTGGGTTTAAAATTAGTTTTATCATTCAGCGGAGCATTTCTTTTGGGAATCACCATTTTTGAATTGATTCCTGAAATCTTTTCGACAGGAAAAAAACAATTATCCATTTTTGTGACGGGTGGTATACTGTTTCAAATCATTTTAGAAACTTTTTCAAAAGGGGCAGAACACGGTCATATTAATTCAAATGGCACTACTGTTTTTCCATTGGGCTTATGGATTAGTTTATGTGTACACGCATTACTTGAGGGCATGCCTTTATCCAATCAAATGGAATTGACCTATGGAATTTTAGTCCATAAAATACCCATTGGTATGATTTTATATCTCATCATCGAAAAAACAAATATTTCTGTCACTACGAAATGGTCATCCTTACTTATTTTTTGTTTGATGACGCCTCTTGGTAGTGGTTTGATACATTACACTAACCTATTATCGAACTATCAATTTGAAATTACGGCATGGGTAGTTGGAATGATATTACACATCTCAACCACCATCCTATTTGAAAGTGCTGAAAACCATAATTTTAACTTTAAAAAAATTGGAATTATATTAATTGCCGTTATTTTCGCTTATTTTTTATAGATGGTTTTTACCATCTATTACATTACCCCTACCGTCTATTAATTTATCCCCACCAGATTTTACTTTGCTGTTTTATATAACAAAATTATTTGTCAACTTTGTTCACAGATATAGTTAATGATTTGCAACCCAACCTCAAATTACCGTTTCACAATCAAGTGAAAATCATCATTCAGAGCCTTGGTTTCGAGCGGGTTTTGGGTTGCGAAAAAAAACTAATTAAGTTTTTCATATTTGTTTTTTCAAAGGGGTCTGTCCTTGGTTTTAGTTTTTGGTACACTGTTTATGTGAAACTCCCTTACTCACATATTATTTTTATTGCTCCTAACAGTGTAAGACCCCTTTTTTTTACTTTAAAACATAATCGTATAGGATATACTTAACCTTTCTTTTCTGTAATATATAGTCAATTATTTTTTTTGCAGCTCCTGCCCCAAGGAGCTGTTTTTTTTATGAGATTCAGTGGATTTGCAGTTGGCCAAAGATTGAGTTTGGATGAGGTATAAAAAAAAGACCTCAACATAAAAAATGTTGAGGTCTCGAAGAAGGCAGTGACATACTCTTCCGCCGTGTGGCAGTACCATCTGCGCTGATGGGCTTAACTTCTCTGTTCGGAATGGGAAGAGGTGAGCCCCATCGCTATAACCACCTTAATTGTCGTAGCGTTTTTGCACTACATAATAATGTGACGTATTGAGAAAACAGAACAAAAAGAATTTAATTAAAAGCAATTTGAAAGAAAAAGTTCTACGATAGGCTTACGGGTAATTAGTATCACTCGGCTAAGACATTGCTGCCTCTACACCTATGACCTATCAACGTAGTCGTCTCCTACGACCCTTAAAAGAAATCTCATCTTGTGATGGGTTTCGCACTTATATGCTTTCA
>CBFIIP010000020.1:0-8123 GCA_965662705.1 Flavobacteriaceae bacterium | reverse complement strand
TTCCAAATCCTCAGACAACTCAATTGGTTTTCGTGGATTTTTTTTGTCAATTTTAATTTCGATAAAGTTCACCTCTAAGTCAGCAATTTTTTTCAATTCATCATGAATTTTTTTTGCCAAAACAACTCCATTTTGTGCAATCCCCGCTATGATTAATTTTTTTTCCTCAAAATGATTTTCATAAATCTGATAAGCGATTCTTTTCACTGTTTTACCGATATCATCGGCATCCATAATTCTGTTAATACTTTCTTTCATGATTCAGATGATATCCCATGTTGGTTAAAGATAAGCATAGCAATCGACTTTATATGAGTTCCATTCAACGATCGTATTCAACTGCTTTTTTCCTCGTTTGGCTTGGACCCCTCAAAATAATCATCCATTTCTCTACGGTCTTTTTTAGTGGGTCTTCCTGTGCCTTTTTCTCTCATTGGTCCTTTGGAAAGTGATTGGAGGTCACTGTTTTCAAAAGCTTCTTTGGGGGTGGTGTTATGTCGGTAGATATCTACCAATTTGGCACCCAACCTGCTTTTGGGGATATCCATTACCACCAACGTATGCCAAACTTGATTTTTTCTCACTTTAACAGTGTCTCCTATAAGTACCTCTCTGGATGGCTTTACGATTTGATCCCCAAATCGTACATGGCCTTGTTTACATGCCAAAGAAGCTTGATTTCTTGATTTGTAGTACCTTAGGCACCATAAATATTGATCAATTCGCATTGTTAATCTTTGTTTAAGAGCATTACAAAAATAAAGTAAAATTGTATCTTGCACACCAATTTTTTTAAATGACATACTTAAGACCCACTTTCTTTAGTTCACTTATTTTATTGATTTTTTCAGCTTGTGAAAATGACAATGTTTCAGAACCCATTCGAGAGTTTGGTGTACAAAACCAAGATGACGATCAAGCGCTGGTGAAATACCTACAAACCCATTTCTATAATTATGAAGATTTTGAGAAAGATCCAGATAACCACAAAATCGAAATCGTCCTCGATTCCATTGAAGACGATAATGCCGATAAGACTCCACTCTGGGATCAAGTAGAAACCAAAACGGTAGTTATCGAGGACAGAAGTGAAAACGAAGTTCCAACAAAAATGTACTTTTTGGTCGTTAAAGAGGGGATAGGAGAAAGACCTACCCTTATGGATTCAACTTTTGTGACTTATAAGGGGACACTTTTAAACAGAAAAGTTTTTGACAGCAGAGAGTTTCCTCTATGGTTTGATTTGACAAATGTTATTAAAGGGTTTAGTGAGTTTTTACCAGAATTGAGGGCCGGAAATCATACATTGAATAATGATGGTACCTTTGATTTCGATAATTATGGACAAGGTATGTTTTTTATTCCTTCTGCTTTAGGCTATTATGCTCGAAGTATTTCGTCCATTCCCAGATACTCTCCTTTGGTATTTTCTGTTGCCCTGCACAAAGTAAACCCTGCTGACCATGATAACGACAGCATTTTATCCATCAACGAGGATCCTGACGGTGATGGTGATCCTTTTAACGATGACACGGACGAGGATAAAGTTCCCAATTTTCGGGATGCGGACGATGACGGAGATGGTGTAAGTACTAAGGTTGAGTATGATCGAGATGGCGATGGAATTCCCGATGACGAGGACAACGACGGCACTCCTGATTACTTAGATAAGGACAATACTTAATTCAGCTTTAACGATAGTCCAATCGTAATCTGATTGGGTCGCGTATCGATTTGCCCTACGGTGGGTGCTCCAATATTTGACAACAGGCTACTTTCTATGGCTGAAAAACCTTTCTCATAGCGAATGTCAAATCCAATTGGTCCAAGTTTCAGTCTTGTGCCGATATGCATTCCCAAGCTGGTTTTGTCTTTTACCTCTTGAAGGTTGAGTCCATTGCCCTCATTGGAGAGCGTAAAAAAGGCTGTTGGCCCTAAAAAAAGACTCAATGGCCCAAAAACTTTTAGACCGAATGAGAGGGGGAGCTCCAGTCTAGTGTTGTCAATAGTATTCCCTTCAAATTGGCTGGTAACTTTGGTGTATTGTAATTCGGGTCTTAAATAAAACACAAGAAAATCAACTTCAGCATACAAACCAAAGTGGTATCCAGATTTACTCTTCAAGTCTCCCTGCTGTTGAATTTGATCTTTTAACAATAGGATTTCACCAGCAGAATCAAAATTAAGTCCCCCTTGAATACCGTACTCGATTTGTGCAACTGAATAATTAAAGATTAACAGTAAAACAAAGAAAATGGGGGTACTTTTCATAAAATAAATTTCAAATCATTTTCTGGACATTACCTTTTTTGACGCTGCGGTGATGGCATCTTTGTTGAGCCCATATTTATCCATCAATTCAGCAGGAGTTCCCGATTCACCAAAGGTATCTTGGGTTGCTACAAACTCTTGTGGCGTAGGATGTTTGCTTGCCAAGGTTCGGGCAACACTTTCTCCCAAACCTCCCAAATAATTGTGCTCCTCAGCAGAGACTATACAGCCTGTTTTTTGTACGGAGGAGAGCAGAAGTTCTTCATCTAGGGGTTTGATGGTGTGTATATTGATGACTTCGGCAGAGATGCCATCAGTTTCCAAGGCTTCAGCGGCTTGTAAAGCTTCCCAAACCAAATGTCCCGTGGCAACAATTGTCACATCATTACCTGGATTGAGCAAGATGCCTTTACCAATTTCAAAGGGCATATCTTCGGCAGTAAAGTTGGCCACTTTTGGACGTCCAAAGCGAAGATATACAGGTCCCACATGTTCTGCTATAGCCATAGTAGCCGCTTTGGTTTGATTAAAATCACAAGGATTGATAACGGTCATTCCGGGCAACATTTTCATCAGTCCGATGTCCTCCAAAATCTGATGGGTAGCTCCGTCTTCACCAAGGGTAACCCCTGCATGCGAGGCACATATTTTTACATTTTTCCCAGAATAAGCAATGGATTGTCGTATTTGGTCATAAACCCTTCCCGTGGAAAAGTTAGCAAAAGTTCCAGTAAAGGGAATCTTCCCTCCAATGGTTAGCCCTGCAGCAATCCCCATCATATTGGCTTCTGCAATTCCCACTTGAATGAAACGATCGGGGTTTTCGTCGATGAAATCTTGCATTTTTAGAGAGCCAACCAAATCGGCACACAATGCAACCACATTGGGGTGGGTTCGTCCCAACTCCCTTAAGCCCGCTCCAAAGCCCGAACGGGTATCGACTTTCCCTTGATCTGTATATTTTTTCATAAAATTTTTGCAGTTCCAATATTAATAATCTCCCAGGGTTTCCGGGTTTTGAGATAATGCTACTTCCAATTGCTCGTCATTGGGTGCCTTACCATGCCAAGCGTGGGTGTGCATCATATAATCTACCCCATTGCCCATTTCAGTATGCATGATGACCACTACCGGCTTAGCTTGGCGCGTTTTGCTTTTTGCCTCTTTGAGGGAGTCTATAATAGATATGAGATCGTTTCCCTTTTCAAGAGTAATCACTTCCCAACCAAAGGCGTTGAATTTTTCAGCAATATTTCCCATAGGTAAAACTTCATCCGTACTCCCGTCGATCTGTTTTCCATTCAAATCGATGGTAGCGATCAGGTTGTCCACTTTTTTAGCGGCAGCAAACATAATACCCTCCCAGTTTTGCCCTTCCTGTAACTCTCCATCGCCCATTAATACATATACTGTTTTGTCATCTTGATTCAGTTTTTTGGAAAGGGCCGCACCAATGGCAACGGACAACCCTTGGCCAAGCGAACCCGAAGCGATACGTATTCCTGGAAGTCCCTCATGGGTAGTGGGATGTCCTTGTAATCTGGAATCAATCAAACGAAAAGTAGAGAGCTCCTCCACTGGGAAATACCCCTTTCGAGCCAAAACACTGTAGAGTACCGGAGAGATATGTCCATTCGAAAGGAAGAACAAGTCTTCATTTTTACCATCCATATCAAAACCTTCCTCAAGTTCCATGATCTCATTAAAAAGGGCAATCATAAACTCGGTACACCCGAGTGATCCACCGGGATGACCTGAGTTGACCTTGTGAACCATCCTTAAGATATCTCTTCTTACTTGGCTTACCAGACGGTCCAAAAAATTGTAATCGGGCATTGTAAAATATTTTCATGGCAAAAGTAAGCTTTCGTGCTTTAGCCACAAAGTCATGAGAATCATTTTGTTTAAAATTTTTTTTAAACTTTTAGGGACTTTGATGGGGAGAGCGCATCTCCTTCTGACTTATATTTGCAGTGATTTCCTAAGCATGAAATTTAATTTGGTTCAAGAAGATTCTCTTTCCTCGGCCAGGGCAGCGACCCTGACTACCGATCACGGAAATATTGAAACGCCTATTTTTATGCCAGTAGGGACAGCAGCTACAGTCAAGGGTATTCATCAAAGGGAATTGAAACAAGACATTCAACCCGATATAATTTTAGGCAACACCTACCATTTGTACCTTAGGCCCGGTACATCAACTTTAAGGCAAGCCGGAGGGATTCATCAATTCATGAACTGGCAGGGGCCTATTCTAACAGATTCGGGAGGATATCAAGTGTACTCGTTATCCGACAACAGAAAGATACAGGAGGAGGGCGTGACTTTTAAATCCCATATCGATGGCTCCAAACACTTTTTTTCTCCAGAAAGAACCATAGAAATCCAACGAGAAATTGGAGCGGACATTATCATGGCATTTGATGAATGTACCCCTTATCCATGCGATTACGCCTATGCCAAAGAGTCAATGCACATGACCCACAGGTGGTTGGATCGTTGTATGGATTATCATCAAAAAACACCTTTTCAATACGATTATCAACAATACCTTTTCCCCATTGTGCAAGGCAGTGTCTACAAAGATCTCAGAAAGAAGTCTGCCGACTATATCGCTTCCAAGAACGCTCCGGGCAATGCCATTGGAGGGCTTTCTGTGGGGGAGCCAGCAGAAGAAATGTATGCCATGACAGCCGTTGTTTGTGAACGCTTACCCAAAGACAAACCGAGGTATTTGATGGGGGTAGGAACACCCATCAATTTATTGGAAAATATCGCATTGGGGATAGATATGTTTGATTGCGTAATGCCCACCAGAAACGCAAGAAACGGAATGTTGTTTACGGCGGAGGGAACCATCAATATCAAAAATAAAAAATGGGAAAATGACTTTTCGCCCATTGATACAGCCGATTATTGTTTTGTTGACTCTGACTACTCCAAAGCTTACTTGAGGCATTTGTTTACTGTAAATGAAATGTTAGGTAAGCAGATTGCTACCCTCCATAATTTGAGTTTTTATCTTTGGTTGGTACGTGAGGCCAGAAAACATATCTTAGCGGGAGATTTCCTTCTTTGGAAAAACCAAATGTGCGTGCAAATGGACAGGCGACTTTAGTATGAAAATTATTGACTGGTACATTATCAAAAAATACTTATCCACCTTTGTAGTGATGATCTTCCTTTTTATCCCCATTGGTATCATGGTGGACATGGCCGAAAAAATTGATAAGTTTAAAGAAAACGAGGTCCCTTCCAATGCCATTATTAACTACTATTTCGATTTTACCTGGTATTTTGGAAACTTACTCTTTCCTATTTTTCTTTTTTTGGCGGTGATATGGTTTACATCCAAATTGGCCAATAATACCGAGGTCATTGCCCTATTGAGCTCCGGGATCTCTTTTTCAAGGTTCCTCAGACCCTATCTAATTTCTGCCGGTATTATCGCATTGTTTGCATTTATTGCGGGAATGTTCATTGTTCCTAAATCCAATGCCAGTTTTAATGCATTTGTTTACAAATACATTGACAAAAAAAGCGAGCGACAAACCAAAAACCTTTACAAACAAATCAATCCCAAAGAATATATCTTTGTCAGTAGCTATGATCCCATTCGTAAAAGTGCCAACAACTTTACTTTGGAGCATTTCGAAGGCAATCAGTTGGTGCATAAAATCCAATCCAGCAGCATTCGTTGGGTGGACAGGGACAGTGTTTTTCGCTTGTCTGCCTATGTCAAAAGAACGATCAAAGGGGATCAGGAGTTCTACCAGCGACAAAGCCGATTGGATACCCTTTTAGATTTTAAAATCGATGATTTGGCTCCGGTCAATTATAAAGCCGAGACCCTCACTTTTGGCCCGCTCAACGACTTTATCAAAAAGGAGCGTCAGGGAGGATCGGTCATGATCAACAGTCATTTGTTGGTGCGCCACAAAAGGTGGAGTCTGCCTTTTTCAGCTTTTGTCCTTACCTTAATCGGAGTGGCTGTTTCTTCTTTTAAGAGAAGAGGGGGGATGGGGGTAAACTTGGCTTTTGGTATCGCTTTAGGGTTTCTATTCATCTTTTTTGATAAAATTTTCTCTGTCATGGTTAACAAATCCAATTTTTCTCCATTCTTGGGTGCATGGTTGCCAGTCTTTATATTTGGTATTTTGGCGCTCTTTCTCATTCGTCAAGCAAGACGCTAACCTTCCAAACTTAATTTTGAATTGTATCTTTTGATCCGCTAATATTTATACTTTTGTATGCAATAGATTTTAAAAATGGAGTATCTAGAATTTGAACTTCCTATTAAAGAACTTAAAGAACAAATTGAAAAGTGCAGGGCCATAGGCGATGAAAGCAGTGTGGATGTATCAGAGACATGCAAGCTGTTGGATGACAAACTCAAAACCACCAAAGAGGAAATCTACGGTAATTTAACTGCATGGCAGAGGGTACAGTTGTCACGTCATCCCTCAAGACCCTATGCCTTGGATTATATCCATGCCCTTTGTGGAGACAGCTTTCTCGAACTGCACGGAGACAGGAGTTTTGGAGACGACAAGGCCATGGTAGGAGGATTGGGAAAAATAAATGACCAAACCTTTATGTTTATTGGCACCCAAAAAGGATACAATACCAAAACAAGACAATACCGAAACTTTGGAATGGCCAAGCCGGAGGGATATAGAAAAGCACTTCGGTTGATGAAAACCGCTGAAAAATTTGGCATCCCCATCGTTTCCTTAATTGATACCCCCGGTGCTTATCCAGGATTAGGGGCCGAGGAGCGTGGACAGGGACAAGCCATTGCCAATAACATTTATCAGATGTTGTCAATCAAAACCCCAATCATTGTTACCATTATTGGTGAAGGCGCCTCCGGAGGGGCCTTGGGAATCGGAGTTGGGGATTTGATCTACATGCTGGAAAATACTTGGTACTCCGTCATTTCTCCTGAGTCCTGTTCTTCCATTTTATGGAGAAGTTGGGAGCACAAAGAAGAGGCAGCAGAAGCCCTTAAACTTACAGCTAAAGACATGCTTGCCTCCAAATTGATTGACAAAATCATCAAAGAACCATTAGGGGGAGCCCACTACAATCGTGAGCAAGTTTTTCAGACGGTTGGAAAACAGCTCATTGATGCCTACAGAAAACTAGACAAACTCGACAGCGACCAATTGATTCAATCCAGAAGGGAGAAATTTTCCAAGATGGGAACCTTTCAGGGCTAACATTGTTTTAATTTTTAAGCTTATTAACAAGTTTATTTTTTTATCAACAATAAATTTGTTCACCGCTGTATGATAAGTATGCCTAGGAATGATCTGCCAAACCGGCTAAACCTTTTACATTAGCGCAATGGAGAAAAGCAGAAAAATATCCGCCAATACACCGCCCTCAGGTACGGTGATTAGTTTGCAACAGGGGAAGTTACCACCACAGGCAATTGAGCTTGAGGAGGCTGTTTTGGGAGCGATGCTGATTGATAAAAAAGGGGTCGACGAAGTCATTGACTTGCTAACACCAGAGGCATTTTACAAAGCTGCGCATCAACATATTTTTGAATCTATATTTAATTTATTTCAAAGTTCTCAGCCCATCGATCTTTTGACCGTTTCGGCCGAATTAAGAAAAAACGGTAAACTTGACAGCATTGGAGGAGACTTTTATCTGGTTCAATTGACCCAGAAGGTGGCTTCGTCTGCACATATAGAGTTTCATGCCCGAATCATCCTCCAAAAATTCATTCAAAGAAGCTTGATTCGAATTTCCAATGAGATCATTGAATCTTCCTACAAGGAGTCGATCGATGTTTTTGATCTTTTGGATGAGGCAGAGTCCAAACTATATGATGTAGCTCA
>CBFIIP010000019.1:0-13538 GCA_965662705.1 Flavobacteriaceae bacterium | reverse complement strand
TGTGGCCACAATTCCTCCATCGGCCCACTGACTCATTCCCCTGGTATTGGGGAGTTGTACCCATTCAATGGCGTCTGCATAGATGCCCAAATACCAATCGTCCACTTCGTCCGGATGGCATTGGATCAGCAGCGCAAAATTCCCTGTGATCATCAATCTTTGAATGTGATGGGCATAGGCGGTTTCCAATGAGTCTGTAATACTTTCTTTGAGGCAGTTCATTCGAGTGTTTCCGGTCCAGTAAAAACGAGGCAGCTTGTTGAAATTCTCCAACTTATTCTTTTGCTTATAATCCGGCATTTCACGCCAATATATACCCCTCATGTATTCCCTCCAACCCAAAATTTGTCGGACAAAACCTTCCACTTGAGCGAGTTCGATCTGGTCTTTGTTTTTGTGGTAATGTGCAATCACCGTTTCCATTACCTCCAACGGGTGAAGTATTTTGGTGTTTAGCGCAAAAGAAATCCTTGAGTGAAAAAGATTGCGCTCTTGGGTGTGCATGGCATCCTGGTAGTCACCAAAATGTACCAAAAGGTATTTACAGAAATAATCCAATTGCGCCAGTGCTTCCATTCGGTCAGCGGGAAATAGATAATTATCGGCATCATATGTTCCTATGGTTTTGACCGCTGCCTTGACCACCGATTCATAAATCTCCTTATGCTGCTCTTGTGGGCTTTGGAATGGGGGAGGGATGACGGGATTTCCCTTCCATTTTTTACGGTTGTTCTTGTCAAAATTCCACTGGCCTCCCAAGGGTTTTCCTTGTTCCATCAAAAGGTCGTATTTCCGCCGCATTTCACGGTAGAAAAACTCCATGATGAGTTGTTTTTTGCCTTCAAAAAATGATTTTAAATCCTCTCTTTTGGTCAAAAAATGCTCGGTATCGAAACCTTCAGACGGAATATCAATCGTCTGACCGATGGAGGTCAATTGTTCGTCCAATCGGTACTCGTCGGGAAACAGGTATTCAAACTTGGTAATGCCTTTTTCAGCAATCAGACTGGTAATGTTTTCTGTCAAACTTTTTTTGGAGGCTGCCGAATTGATATCAAAATAAATCACTTCATGTCCCTGAGCTTTGAGATCTCTGGCAAATGCTCTCATCGCAGAAAAAAAAGCGACTACTTTTTGAATGTGGTGAGCAACATAATCTGTCTCTTGCTGCATTTCATAGAGTACATAAAGCGTGTTTGAATCTTTGTTTTTATACCAAGAGTGATTCAGGTTGAGTTGGTCGCCGAGAATGAGTCTTAATTTCATTAGAACAATGTTTTTTGAAGCCAGAGGTTTTGAAATTTTCCCTGGGAGTCATATCGTTCTGCTTGCCATCTAACGTCAAATTTTCGATCTCGGGGGTCATTCCCCACCCCAGAAACATACATCCAATTACCATAGTTACTGTGAACGTCATAATCAATCAGAAAGGATTCAAAATAGGCTGCCCCGATGCGCCAGTCCATTTTCAATTCTTTGGTAAAATAGCTGGCTACATTTTGTCGTCCACGATTGCTCATCCAACCTGTAGCTTTGAGTTCGATCATGTTTGCGTTGACAAAAGGCTCCGGGGTATTCCCCTCTGCCCATTGTTTGAAAAGGCTATGCTCTGTTTTCCATGAGTAGTCCCGCTCTAATATCCCTCCGATTTTAAATATTTTATTGGCGTGTTTGAGGGAGATGAATTTAAAATAATCCCTCCAGATCAATTCGAAAATCAGCCAGTACGTTGATTGGTTTTTTTGAATTTCTTTTTCATAACGTTTGATTTCCCAATAGATCATTTTGGGAGAAAGACACCCATTGGCCAACCAAGGGGAGAATTTGGAGCTGTAGTCGGTTCCCACCAGTCCGTTTCGGGTATTCTTGTAGTGGGAAAGCTTTTTGGTATTCCAGAAATAGTGGTTCAATCGCTCGATACCTGCTGTTGTGCCTCCTAAAAAAGGAAATGCAGTACGCAGATCTTTATCTATTAGTGTTAAACCCAAGTCGGATAGGCAGGAGAGAGCATTGGGTACCTCAATATAATTTTCATCGGGCATTGGCTTCGGATCAAGGCAAAGCTGTCTAAGCGCTACCTCCTTTTCACAACGTTTTCTAAATGCGCCAAATACCTCAGGAGTTTGAGCCGGGGAGAAGGGCAGGTCATCGGGATGAAAAAGAAATTGGTCATATTGTCGAATCCATAAAACCGAAGGGTCTATTTTTTGGGCTACTGCGGTTTCTTCTCTTTTTTCTTCTTCCGTCCATTCGTTTTGCAAATAGATCGCTTTCACCTCCAATTCGTCTATCCAACGAGGAAGGCCTTCCTCGGGTGCTTTTTGTTCAATGATTAAGGAGATGTTCAGTGCTTTAAGTGAAGCCTTGAGTGCTTCTATGCTTTCAATGTTAAATTGGGCTCGGAACTTACCTGTTTTTTTGAATCCCAAGGGATGGGTCTGGTAATGACGGGGATTGAATGTATAGTAGGCAACGACCCTGTGGCCACTTTCCATCGCTTGATTCAGTCCTTGATGGTCTAAAATTCTGAGGTCATTTCTGTACCACAGCAACACAGTTTTTAGTTCCTCTGACATTTTTTACTGCAATATTTGACGTTTTCCCAATTGTTTTCCCATTTTTTTCTCCATTCAAAAGGACGTTGGCATACCGGGCAAATTTTTGAGGGTAAATGTTGTTTTTTGACCCCTCTCATGCCGGCTGAAGTGCAGATTTATAGCTGGTCAGACAACGTTCCCTAGCCATTTTATGTTCCACTATGGGTGCAGGATAGGAGGGTTCATTAAAGTCTTCCACCCATTGATTGATGTAGTTGAGGCCTTTGTCAAATTTTTTGATTTGTTCGTGGGGATTAAAAATCCTAAAATAGGGAGCGGCATCCACACCACTTCCCGCGGCCCATTGCCAGTTTCCTACATTGCTGGCCATCTCGTAATCGAAAAGCTTTTCGGCAAAATATGCTTCGCCCCAACGCCAATCGATCAGCAGGTGTTTGCACAAAAAACTGGCCACCAACATCCGCACACGATTGTGCATAAAGCCTGTACTGTTCAATTGTCGCATCCCCGCATCCACCAGTGGATAGCCCGTTGTTCCACTGCACCACTTTTCAAACTCCTCCTCTTGATTTCGCCAAACAATCCTATCGTATTGTTTTTTAAAACTTTGGTCCTTGGTATGGGGAAAATGCCATAGGATTTGCATAAAGAACTCCCTCCAGATCAATTCTTTTAGAAAGGTGGGGTTGTCACGTTCAGCACTTTTTGAAATGAGTTTTCTTACACTTTGGGTACCAAAACGAAGGTGAACGCCCAATCGTGAGGTGCTATCGGTAGCAGGGAAATTTCGGGTAGCTTCATAACTATCGATCACTTCATTGTCAAATTTGAATGCGACGGGAATCAAATCAGATTTTTTATATCCCATGTCTGCCAAACTTAGGCTAGGCAGCGCAGCATCGTTATACAAATTATCCAGTAGCGATTCGGAAGGATAATTTTCGATACCTTCAGTTTCAAACTTAGCGATCCATTTTCTACAATATGGGGTATATACCACATAAGGATTGCCATCGTCTTTGATCACCTCGTCTTTTTCAAAAACAACATGGTCTTTGAAAGTAACAAAGTCAACACCTTCGGATTGCAGCAGCTTTTGGATCTCTTTATCACGATGGTTGGCATAGGGTTCATAATCGTGATTGGCGATCACTTTTTCAATGGGAAACTCCTGCAGGAGTTTTTTAAAAATAGCCTTGGGAGTGCCCCGATAAGTTCCAATCGAACATCTGTTCCTCTTCATAGCATTATTGATGCAACCCAAGGCGTTTTCTATAAAGGTCAACCGATGGTCATCTTTCTTCAAATCATCTATGATATCCGAATCATAGATAAAGATGGGAATGACCCTGTTTGATCCTTTTAGTGCTTCATAAAGTCCCTTGTTATCGGAGATCCTAAGATCCCTACGAAACCAAAAAACAGTGAACTTTTCCAAAGCACTTAACTTTTTATACTTCCTATCCCCCCGTCTATGGTGATGGTTTGTGCTGTCATCCAGCTGCTTTCATCACTCAGTAAAAACTTTGTCATTTGAGCAATTTCGTCGGGGTTTCCTACCCTTTGCATGGGATGTCTGTTTGCCGCATTGTCTCTTTTGGTATCATTGTTTAAAAACTTATCCGCAAGGGGGGTATCCACCAGTGAAGGGGCAATGACATTGAACCTTATTTTAGGAGCCAATTCTGCTGCCAATGATCGCGACAAGCCCTCCAAGGCCCCTTTGGCAGTGGCTACCGAGGCGTGAAAAGGCATTCCAGTTTGAACGGCAACAGTACTGAAAAAAACTACACTCGAAGGACTGGCACTGTTCTGTAGTCGGCTCAAAACCGCCTGAACAGTTTTGATGGCACCCATCACATTGATGGAAAAATCTTTGGCAAAAACCTCGGGCTTTAAACCTTTAAAAGGTCGAAGGTTGATGGTGCCAGGACAATAAACCAACCCATCAAGGGTATCCGGTAATTCAGAAACTTCCAATTCGTTTGATTCAACATCGAAGGGAATATGGGTATGATTCAGCCCCATTAAAGCGTCATTGGATCTACTGGCTACTGCCAGTTGATGTACTTCATGCAACTGCTTGACCAAGGAGAGCCCGATTCCCGAACTACCACCCACAATAAGTATGTTCTTTTTCATTTTTAGTTTTTATATTCACCAAAGAGGGCATTCAACTTCTCCCTTCGGTAATCGAAAATTTCCTTTAGTTTAGGCTTTACGATGATGGGATGCACCATTTGACCCAGAATACCGAATGGGATTTTATAATCTACAATGTCTTCCATTTCCACACCGTTTTTTACGGGTCGAATAAAATGTTTGTGATGCCAAAGTGCATAGGGGCCAAAACGTTGTTCATCAACAAAGTACTCTCCCTCCTTAACATGTGTGATCTCCGTCACCCATTGGGTAGGGATGCCCAACAAGGGGGTTACAATGTACTTGATGATCTGGCCAGGGTACATCATCTTTTCGTCTCCTCCCAATATTTCAAATCCCATATAATCAGGGGTGATCGTTTTTAGATTTTTAGGATCACTTAAAAATTGCCATGCTTCCCTCATACTAATGGGAAGCGTTTGTACTTCTTGTAGGCGATATATTTTCATAGCACAACAAAGGTACAAATTGTTTAATTATTTTGCTAAAAAATTAAACAACATATAAACATTTTTTCAATAGGCCATTCTTTTCAGGTTTTTTAAATTTGAGAAAAATCAATCATGAAATTCACGAATTACTTTTTACTGTTCAATTTTATTTTTATTGGGGCCTTAGCCCAAGTCAAAACGCCCCAACCGAGTCCAAAGGGGAAGATTTCTCAACAGGTTGGACTGACCTCGGTGGAGGTGGAGTATTCCAGACCTTCTGCTCGTGGGAGAAAAATAATGGGGGGATTGGTGCGTTATGGAGACATTTGGAGAACTGGTGCCAATCAAAACACAACGGTTTCTTTTTCAGATCCTATAGGTATAGTTAATAAGTCTCTGCCCGCTGGGAAATACGCCCTCTACACCCGACCCAATACGGACCAGTGGGAGGTTTATTTCTATAAGAAAAACAATATGGGGGATGCTTCCAGCAATTGGGAAGAGGATCAGGTGGCCATGACGATTTCCGTACCAGCGACTTATTTTGATCCCATGGTAGAGACCTTTACCATCACAATGTCTGATTTTAGCAGTGGTGGTGCGACACTCAATTTGATTTGGGAACATACTTTGGTTGCCATTCCTTTTGAGGTTCCAACCGAGGCCAAGGCAATGGATAGTATTGAAAAGACCCTTACCGACCAATCCAAATCAGGAGATTACTATCAAGCTGCCGTTTACTTCCTGCAAGAAAAGAAAGACCTCAGTCAAGCCCAAGAGTGGATGGAAAAGGCCTTGGAATTGCGCGAAAAACCTGCCTTTTGGATGTACCGTCAATACGCCTTGATTTTGGCAGAACGCAAGGATAAAAAAGCCGCACTTAAAGCCGCTAAGACCTCATTGGATCTCGCCGAAAAAGCCGGAAACAAAGACTATGTTATTATGAATAAGGCCTCTATCGCTGAATGGATTAAATAAAACTCATTAATTACTTTAGGACCTTTTGATAAAGTTTGGCGGTGGCAACACAGAGTACCGCCCCGATTACATTAAGCCAAAGGAAACTGACCCAATCCTGACTGAAGATGATAAGTACAATGATTTCGGTTAGGATGGCTGCATAAAATACCGCATTGGCACGAATGGATTTTAGAAAAATAGCGATTAGGAAAATGCCCAAAATGGTGCCGTAAAACAAGGAGCCGATGATGTTCACCAACTGGATCAGGTTTTCAAAGAGGTTACCCACCAGAGCAAAGACAATGGCAATGATCCCCCAAAGCAGGGTAAATCCTTTTCCTGCCTGCACATAGTGCTTTTCGTTTTTGGTGTTACGAAAACGTTGGTATAAATCGACTACGGTAGTGGCAGAAAGCGCGTTAATCTCAGAGGCAGCAGAACTCATGGCGGCAGAAAGGATCACAGCCAGCAAAAGCCCTATCAATCCTTGGGGTAAATAATTTAAAATAAAATAGATAAACACATAGTCCCTGTCATTGGATTCAATTTGGGGTTGGTTGGTTTCAATGATCTTTTTGGCCTCAGTCCGATTTTTTTGGGCCTGTTTTTCCAGTTGTAAGTATTTTTTTTGGGAGGCCGTGTTGGAGAAAAAGTCCTCACTAAGGAGATGTTTTTGTTTTTCTTGATGGATGATGCCATTGGCGATTTCAAGAGCCTCAAACCTTTCTCCTTCGGCAGAACCTTTAACTTTTTCCACGGCCAGGGGATTGAAATGGATGGGTGTCTTTTCAAATTGAAAAAAGACAAAGACCAAAACGCCAGTCAGTAGAATAAAAAACTGCATGGGGATTTTCAGAAAACCGTTCATGATGAGCCCCCTTTGGCTTTCGGCTAAGGATTTTCCCGACAGGTAGCGTTGTACCTGACTTTGATCCGTACCAAAGTAGGAGAGGGCCAAAAAGAGCCCCCCTGTAACCCCACTCCAGAAGGTATAGCGGTTGTTAAAGTCGATACTGAAGTCGAGTATGTTCATCTTGTCATTCAAGCCTGCCAAATGAAGGGCATTGGAGAATGAAAGGCTTTCGGGCAGGGCTTTGACGATAAAGACAAACGCAGCGACCATACCCGAAAAAATGATCAACATTTGTTGTTTTTGGGTGATATTGACTGCTTGTGTCCCTCCAATTAGGGTATAGAAGACCACCAATAAGCCAATAACCACAACCAATAATTTAAGGTTCCAGCCCAACACCACACTCAGAATAATGGCGGGAGCATAAATGGTGATTCCCGCAGCGAGTCCGCGTTGGACAAGAAACAAAGCAGCGGTTAGGGTTCGAGTTTTAAGATCAAAACGTTTTTCCAAAAACTCATAGGCCGTATAGACTTTTAGTCGATGATAGACGGGCAGGAAAAACAAGCAGATGATGACCATTGCAAAGGGCAATCCAAAATAGAATTGGACAAAACCCATCCCGTCGTTGAAGGCTTGACCTGGGGTGGATAAAAAAGTAATGGCACTGGCTTGTGTGGCCATAACAGAAAGCCCCACGGTAAACCACGACGCTTGATTTCCCCCACGGATGTAGTCCTGAATGTTTTTGTGAGAATTATTTTTCCAAATGCCATATACAATGATAAACAATAGGGTAACGGAAAGTATGCCCCAGTCAAGGTTTTCCATCAGCTAAAATTATTCATGAACAGATAGCAAAAGCTCCAAAAAACCAATTGTGTCAAAAGTAATATCCAATAAATTTTGGGTAGTTCTTTTTTCATGGTTTTGCGATCAAATTGAAAAACAGACGATAGGCTCCGGGAACACCGGCGGGCAATTGGCGGAAGAAACTCAAACCGGTATAAACCACCCTGCCCTTGCCATAGGGCGCAACGAGCAGTGCTCCTTTTTTGGGGGATTCCCCCGGGTCATTCATCTGCAAGATAGGCGTAAATTGTGTATCCCATTGATTGGGGAAATACAGGCCTCTTTCCTGCACCCAACCCTCAAAATCTTTTGAGGTGATCTTATTGGGATAATTCAATATGGGGTGATTGGGATCGATGATGTTTACCGTTGCTTTTTCATTGGATACACGATCTCGGGAAAGGTTTAATGGCAGGGGGGTAAGTTCCTTGGTTTTTAACCTTCTGCTGGTATTGTATTGAATCAGGAGTTGACCTCCGGCTGCTACATATTCCCATAGGATTTTGTTTTTGTAGGCGAGTGCTTCTGCTACGTTAAATGCTCTTATCCCAACGATCACGGCATCAAAAGAATTCAATTTTTCAAGGGTTATATTTTTCGCATTCAACATTTCTACTTCGACTCCCAATGTCGTTAAGCTCTGGGGAATATTGTCTCCAGCACCTTCGATATAAGCGACTTTTTCTACACCGGTTTTTAGGCTCAAGGCGACGGCTTTGGATTCGGCTGGGGTGATCATATATTGTTTGGGGATATGGTCGTAGGTAATTTCTTTAAGGGAAGATTGCAATTTTTGGGTTGCGGTTTGCAACACGGGTTTGATCAAGCCTACAGTAGTTTGGGCGGGTGCTTTGACGTCAAAATAAAAATCACTTTCATTGCCTTTACCCGATAGCGCGACTTCAACAACAGCAGGATTTGAAGACCAAGAACTTGGCATTTCTAATTTTAGTGTTCCTTTAACAGCGGGGCCGAGGTTTTTGACATTCACCTTCACCTTTCGACTTTGATTGGTGGCGAAAAGCTGGACGGGGGCATCGAGTTGGAGGGTAGCCTTGGGGAGGATATGAAATGGGGTCACCAATTCCCCTCTGACAGGATCTGTTCTTCGGTATTGCAGGGGAAGTTCGGTAATCCATTCTTTTCCTTCGATCATCAGCGTGAGAATTCCCTGGTAAGCAGCAGGGGTTTGGGCCTTACCCTTCCATTCTGTTATTTCGGTAGCGTACATGCCCTGACTTCCTTTTTTTGTGAGCCAATAGGGACTGCTAATCGAACCAATGACCCTGGAATCAATGCTCTTGCTAAACAATTGATTGGTTTTTAAGGGCGTATTTAGTTCATGGGTTTCGTCTTTCCAACGCATTTGTTTTAGACGCACCTTCAATGGACTGTTTTGGTTCACCAAAAGTCTTAAGGGCAGTTTTTCTCCTTCAACGCCATAGGGAATTTGGGCATTAAATTGAAGTTCGATTCCCAGACAGCTTTGGATAAGGGTATTGACTTCTTTTATTTTAATGGTTTTCCAGTGTTCGTCTTTCAGTTGGGAAATCAGGGTTTTTACTTCCAATAGGGGAACCACACTTTTGTAGGGAGCAGAAAAATCAAAATCTTCGATGATTTTTTCAATGGCCTCTCCAATGGGTGCCCCTCCTTTTACTCTTGTCCAACGGGTATTGATCCCATCAAATGGGTCGTTACGGGTCAGCTTTTTTCCCCTTACCAATTCCAAATATTCTAATGTTTCCCCCAGGGCAGGGGCACTGCCAAAGCCCTGAGATTTGTGCTGACTTCTGCTCTGTGCGGCAATTTCGGAGTTGGTTTTTCCAGACAGTGGATCGAAAATTCCCATGTCTATGGCTATCATTCCTTTCTTACTGGCTTTGTCGAAATTTTCTCTGCTGCCATAAAAATACCATGAGGTATTGTGGAAAACACGTTGAGGATGCCACGCATTTTGGTCATCATTCAGTTGGTCAAAAGCCCATTCACTGATCATGGCTGAAGCGGTGTGATGACCGTGGGTTCTGCCAGCGCTTCCACTACTGAATCGGTTGATGATGATGTCGGGTTTGAATTGTTGAATGCTGGCGATCGTTTGATTTAAAACTGCTTCTTTGTCCCAAATAGAAAGGGTTTCGGTAGGGTTTTTTGAATAACCAAAGTCGTTGGCCATGGTAAAAAACTGCGCGCCACCATCAATTTTTCGAGCAGCTAGTAGTTCTTGCGTTCGAATCAATCCCAAACCCTCTCGAAGTTCTGGCCCGATAAGGTTTTGTCCCCCATCACCACGGGTCATGGATAGGTAGGCAGTTCGTGCCATGACATGATTGGAAAAATACGAAATCACCCGGGTGTTTTCATCGTCGGGGTGAGCAGCGAGATAGAGTACCGAACCCAAAAAATTAAATTTGTGAAATTGTTTGTAAATCTCAGACGATGACTGGGCCTGAACATTTTTTACAAATAGAAGCAATAATATCCAACGGACTGCTTGAGTCAAAGCGGGTTTTGTTAAAAAGGATTTTCGAGCTTCAGTACCATGTAGATTCATTTTTTCAAATTACAAATTTTTAATTCAGCCTTCAATTTATTTGTTGACCAAACGTTCAATTTTTTCTTTGACCTGAGCTAAGGGGAGGCCTACCACATTGGTATAGCTTCCTTCTATTTTGGTGATACCGATGGTTCCAATCCAATCCTGAATGCCATAGGCTCCCGCTTTGTCCAGTGGCGGTTGATGTTCGAGATAGTGATCTATTTCCGCCTCTGTAAGGTTTTTAAAATAGACTTTGGTGACCTCTGAGAGGAGCTCAAATTTATTGGTGGTGAGAAAGCCAACTGCCGTAATGACTTCATGAGATTTACCTGAAAGCTGCCGCAACATTTCTTTTGCTTCTTGGATGTCTTTAGGTTTTCCCAGATACTGACCCTCACACCACACAATGGTATCGGCAGTGATGACAATCTGATGGGGTTGGATGATTTTTTCAAAAGGGGCTTTTTTTTGTTTGACTATAAACTCAGCAATGGCTTTCCCTTGGAGGTGATCGGGAAAATTTTCTTCCACCGAAAAAGTTTTAATGCTAAAGGGCAATTTTAGACTTTCAAGAAAAGATTTTCTTCGGGGCGAACCGGAGGCAAGGATGATTTCGTAGCCGTTAAGGGAATCCATCTTCGAAATTAGGATTTTGTCTTTTCAGGGGTCATCCATTTCCCTTGCACCCTAAGTACCTGTTCCAAAATTTCACGAACACAACCATCTCCTCCTTTTTTGTGTGAAACATAGTGAACGATTTTTTTTACATCTGTTACAGCATCTTGAGGACAAGTAGCCACTCCCACCTTTTTCATTACTGATATATCGGGGATATCATCACCCATATAGAGTACTTCATCTGCTTTTAGATCATAATTTTTGATGAAATCTTCAAAGGCCACATCTTTTTCATGCATTCCCAAATAAACTTTATCCACTCCGAGAAGCTCCAGTCTGTCCCTTACGCCTTGGTTGGTTCCTCCTGAAATGATCCCCACCCTAAAACCTTTATTCAATGCGTATTTTAGAGCAAAACCATCTTTAGTGTCCATCTGTCGGAGCATTTCACCGTCAGAGTTAATCAATATTTTTCCATCGGTCAAAACGCCGTCGACGTCAAAAACAAAAGCTTTAATTTGGTTCAGGAGAATTTTGTAGTTAGGATTGTTCATGAATTTTTTGGATTGAAGAGGTCAAATTTATGTATAGTTTTTTAATGTGTTCATCCGATAACAGATCAAGATGGTTTTGAATGCTATTGCGGTCATTTCTTATGGCAGGACCGGTCTGGGCATGCTCAGGCCCTAAATCCAATGCTTTTTTATAGGTTTCTTGAATTAAAGGTTGAAAAATTTCAAAAGGGAGATCATTTTCTACGCATATTCTTTTACAGAGGTGCAGCAGATGATTTCCAAAATTATTGGCAAAAACAGCAATCATATGAAGCGTGGCTCGCTTTTTTCCGTTCATTTTGTAGGGGGTTCCACCAAGGAGTTTGGCCAATTCCTCCAGTATGGATTGGTCTTTTGGATTTTTGGTTTCGATACAAAAGGGGATACCATTGGATTGAAGTGGGTGCTCTTTTGAAAAGGTTTGAAGGGGATAAAATACCGCTGCTCTCGGTTGACCTTTTAACCCCTCCAAAGCAACCGCTCCTGCACAATGGGCAACTATCCCTTTTACCTTGATTTTTGTACTAAGGGATTCAATTTGGTCGTCATTGACACAAATGAGGTATAGATCGGCGGTTTCCACCTTAGAAAGTTGGTCAGTGATCTTTGTTTCAGTTTCTGCAAAACGGATTTTTTCAATCTTTCGACCGTACCATTGGATCAGATCGATAGCTTTATTGACTTTAAATTGTCTGTGGAAATAAAATGCCAAATTTCCTGTTCCAATCAATACAATTCTTGTCATATCCCAAAAATACATAAAGAAATTTTCACTATCTTTATATAACCTAAATCTTATCATTATGAAGTTTATTTCAGCCCTCCGTAGCCAATTTTTCTCAAGATTTTATTTGATGATCCCCATTTCAATTATCGTTCTTGCTTGTACGGGTTGATTTGCTGTTTATTTTATTACCATCTAGGGAAATTCACCCTTTAATTTTTTTCAAATGCTCGTCAGCGTTGTGGCAGCCATGAGTTATTTAGCTGCGTTATTAGGACAGTTCAAACAGCAAGTTTTATTTAATGTTTTGATGATAGCCATGTTTATTGAGACCCTCTTACTCGTTCTAAATTTGGCCTTTTAAATTGGTAATATTTCCATTTCAAGCAATATCTTTGTGCTGAAAAAGAGGTGGTGAAGATTGCATGAAAGAAAAGTTTCTAAAGTATCTATTTTCCAATCAATTGATGGCATTGTTGTTCATCGCGTTTTCTACTGCGATGGCTTTTGGTACATTTATTGAAAGCTGGTACAGTACGGATACTGCCAAGATTTGGGTCTACAACGCTTGGTGGTTTGAATTGATCTTGGCTCTTTTCATGGTCAATTTTTTCGGAAATATTTTTAAATATCGACTGCTGAGAAAAGAAAAGTGGGCGATTTTGAGCATCCATTTGTCATTTATTTTGATCATTTTCGGTGCGTTCATTACCCGTTATTTTGGTTTTGAGGGTGTCATGCCGATTCGGGAAGGTGCCTCAGAAAGCACCTTTTTGTCAGAAAAAACCTATCTAACAGTTTTTATCGAGGGAGAGATCAATGGTGTTCCTCAACGTAAGACCTTAGAAAAAGAGTTTCTTTTTTCTGAGCACACTGACAATTATTTTGAGTGGAACAACGAATTCAATGGTCAAGATTTTTCCATTCGATATGACAACTTTGCTGAAGATGTAAGCGAACAATTAGTTTTGGACGATGAGGGGGAGCGTTACCTCAAAATAGTAGAGTCCTCCGATGGAACCCGACATGATCATTCCTTAAAAGAGGGAGAAGTAGCCAATATTCACAACCTGCTCTTTAGCCTGAATAACCCTATTGCTGGTGCGATTAACATTCGATCTGAAGGGGGATTGCATTACATTACAACGCCTTTTGATGGCACTTATCTGCGCATGGCGGATCAACAATCTGGAACGGTACAGCAAGGGGTAGAGCAGGAGTTGCAATTAAGATCTCTATATAACCTAAAAGGTTTTCAGTTTGTCATTCCTGAACCGCCCTTGAGA